>JBEKAT010000008.1:0-46651 GCA_050015775.1 Sedimentisphaerales bacterium
ACTTTTTTGGCGGCCCTGAGGAAGTAATCCGGGCCTTTCTGCATTGTGATTCGTCCGAGGAACAGGACGATTTTTTCGTCTTTCTTGATGGTGGTATTTCCGACGAGCAGGTTGGAGCTGCCGTTTCTTTCGACGCCGTTATAAACGACCTCGACCTTGTCGCCGCTGACTCCGTACCGGCTGATAACGATGCTGCGGGTCAGGTAACTTACAGCTATGACCCTGTCGGCGGCGTGCATACCCATCCGTTCAATGTCATAAATCATCTGGTTGACGTGCTCACCGCTGCGGTCAAACTCCGTCGAGTGGACGTGTACAACCAACGGCTTGCCTGTCGCCCTTGCCACCGCCACCCCAGCCGGATAAGTCATCCAGTCATGAGCGTGGATAACGTCAAATTGCTCACTGGCCGCCAGTCGAACAGCGAGTTCCGCGTAGCGTTGAACCTCGGTGTACATATCGCCGCTATAATCAAGCGTCCCCGCAAACTTGCCTGTCCTGCCATGCGAGGCCTGCATCCGCGAGATGGATTCCTCTATTTTTTTCTGGTAGTTGTCGGCGGTCAAATACGGCTGCAACGGGGAGGTTATCGTCCGGAAAACCACATTTTTCAACTGGTGCACCTTCACGGGCGTATGAATCGGCTGCTGCATCGCGGGACTTACGAGTTTTACATGCGTGGCGTATTTACTCTGAACCACGGTAGGCAAAACGAACGTAATTTGCACGCCCATCTGGTCGAGCGCCTTGGTCAGTCCATAGCACGCTGTCCCCAGCCCTCCACTGATAAACGGCGGAAACTCCCAACCAAGCATAAAAACTTTCATCATGTTCCTCGTTGCTTAACAGTCATAACCATTTAATGAGCAATGAGTTACAATCAGCCGACCTGTCAACATCGGAAATGTAAACTCAAAGCGGTAAAACAAAACCACCTATTGTTTTACAAGTTCGCTATCGACAGGAAGTTAGACCATCTTTATCGCGTTCCTCACCAAAAATAACACATCCAAATATCACTTGCCTGATATAATAATCGGGATTTTCACGCCTAGCAGTTGAACAATTCTTGGTTAATGTGGCAATTCGAGCAGAATAACGTGGTATTTTACCGGTCCACTTATGGATGGATATGCTCTATAGACGTTGAGTAAATTTTTTCAACAATTTGCGGTATTTCCTGATATGAAGCCCGCTTTGGTGCGTGAACGACTGATAACTCGGCGCACAACGATAGTATCGCAACGGCGAACCGGGCGATTTGAAAACTGAGAGGACAGAAAAAAGGCCGATTCGTCCGGAGACGAACCGGCCTGATTCACCTCATACCCTTCTTTACGTAACCTGATGAAAACAAAGGGCTTATGTGACGGACCGGTTATAGGTCCTGCGGCTTAAGAGTGCTGCGGCGGTTTGCCTTTGTCCTTTCGGCAGCTTTGTCGAGCAAGCAATAGACCTTATCGCTGATGGCGCCGATTGCCTCGGACGAGGTCATCATTTTCTTGCTCTTTATGTAAGCTCTTACTTTACTAGCCACAATTAAAACTTCTTTTTGCTTTGCCATGTTCCAAAAACCTCCATAAATTAAGAACCCAAAATCCAAATTAGCCGACCCCACCATTGAGTCAGCAAACGAATTAAACGTCTTATATGGGGGAAAGGCGGGCCGTTTGCAACAAAAAAATGCGTATAAATGCAAATTTTTAATATGGCGCCAAAAGGGTTATTTTGAACAATCGGCTTAAGTTTTTGATAAACAGGGCCTGATGTTTTGACGAATAACTTAATGATGAGATTTTAGCAGGTGTATTTTCGGACACAGAGGGTCTTGTAGTAGGGAGATGCAAAATGAATAAGCGGATTCGCAAGACACACAAGCCGCATTCGACACGCCTCGGCGACAATGCTCCGGCACGAGCTTCGACTGAGCTGGGCCGAAAGTCCTTCACCGGGACAAGAGGTCGAGGCCGGGGGATGCAGGAGCTTGTAATGGTCGCAACGGCCAGCACAATGGACGAGGCAAAGGAGAATGAGACGCTGCTGAAGAATAATGAGATACCGGCGATGGTCAAGCAGAGACCGAATGAATTCGGCGAGGGTACGTATTACGCGGTGCTGGTTCCGGAGGATATGGCGGACGAAGCCCACGTAGTAATCGAATCGCAGGACGCGTATGACGATTTTTACGACCTCGGACTGAATGATGAGAGCGAGGACGATTTAGAGGGCGAGATTTTCGAGGACTGAAAACGGTAAAATGTCCAACGCCTGACAAACAATACAAAAGCGAAAAAACGCAAGAGGGATACAATGGAAACGAATGAACAATCCAATGAGCAACAGCCCGTGGAAAGCAAAGTGGAAGAGGAACGCAGAGCCAGAGATGACCGCAGAGCTGGCGTGGTGGACAGGCGTCTGGGACTTGACCGCCGGCGTGGGCCGGGTAAGCGCAGGAGCGATGATCGCAGGAGCGCTGAAGAAGGACAGATGTCTGATGAGCAGTTCGAGTTCCTGATGGCCATCAATGAATACAAAAAGGCAAACGCCCGCCCCTTCCCCACATGGACAGAGGTGCTGGAGGTAATCAAGGCCTTGGGCTACAGAAAAACTGCTGAGCCGGGCGCGCTGGCGGAACACAATAGAAACGGAGGACAGAATACTGAGGACTGAAAAACAGCGTATAGCGGATAGTTATTGAAAGCCCTGTCGCAAGATGGGGCTTTTTTGTTTTGCCACCCTGCTTCGCCCTGCGGGCTACGCAGGGCAGGCAGAGAGCACAGAGAATTCTTTTTTTGCCACAGATTACACGGATTAGCACGAATTTTTCCCTTATATTGCTTTGCCCATCGCAGCGCAGCGAAGACCTCGGCGCAGTCGAAGACGAAGACGGGCTAAGCAATCGCCTGATTGGTATTAAGCAAGTTCCCAATAGAACTTCTATGTCCCGAGTCGTATATTGAGTACGTACTTAAAGAAGGACAATAATGGAATCGTAGATAAGACAGTAATTTTTAATAAGCTATTCATCACCCTCCTCCGGAGCCAGACTCTTAAATGAGAATCTGGCTTTTTTTATTGCCATGCCGCCCCCCTGCTTACCGGCCTTCGTAACACGCTTCGCAGGGCGAACAATGGCTGACACCTTTTCCTTCGTCCCGATTTTAACTTGAATATAATGCCATATTAGCGGAAAATGGGTTAAAAGGCAATGTTTTGCCTGTTTTATCCTTGACTGTCACCGGCTGTAAAGAGTATAATGAAACTCGCCTTTGGCTGGGGGCAAAAGGCAATGAAGAGATTAGGAATGACTGGAGAAGGGTGACGTTTCTGCGTTTTTGGCCTTCTTTATCGTGTCAAAAAACTCTCCCAAATGACAGACGGTTATTTCAAAAACGGGAAGCTGGACGTGGTGGAATAGATGGGGAATATGACGAACCGAACATTATCAACCTCTACTATTTCGGGAGTGATGTCAATGCGATATAAACTAATCCTAATTCTGGTTCTCGTTTTCTGTTCAATTGTTTACGCCTCAAATAATATAGATGTCAACTCTGCCGGAGGGGGCAATTATACAACGATTAGTGACGCCTTGTCCGGCTGTTCGGATGGTGATGTTATTCGTGTATGGTATGGGACTAATGGTGTTTACGAAGAGGGCTTGGCAATATCCAACGCCACTACCGACACGAAGACCATCACGATTCAAAAATATCCAGGCGAAGGCGCAATCTCAATAAGGCCAACCGGAACTACTTATCCTCTTAGGAGCTTAAATGAGGATGAGGGGGGAACAATAACAATTTCTGATATGAACTTTGATTGTTCTTCGTCCTCTGCCTCTTATAATGTCTATGCGCAAGGCAAGCAAAACTTTGTGCTTACAAACTGTTTATTTACTGGCATACAATATTGCGGACTATATGCGACGTCTGGCACGAACACTATAAACAGGTCGATTACGATTAACGGCGGCACGATGAAAACTCCCGCATACGGCGCATATCCGGTAATGTGCAAAGATGGCAACCTTACTTTGAATGGAATGACTTTAGACAGTTCGGCAAACGGTTCTTATGCCCTTTTTTATGAATCGGCAAGTAGTGACGCTGGCAACGTTACTCTATCAGGGGACACAATAACCTCCGCTGATATTGCAGTTTATTTGGAGGCAATCGGAACACTTCCATCTGCTAATATAAGCGGTTGTACTATCAGTACCCCCAAACAGGGCATTTATACGACAAATACAATCACAGATTTTAATGCCAGTTATAATACAATTACGACGTCTTTGACAGGGATATATTTAATAAGAGCCGTACTCACAAATTCCAACATCAACAATAATATAATTACGACGGGCGGCGACGTTAGTGGAGCTACAGGGATTGATTGGGAAAGCGGCACAGGCACAACCTGCCATATTTGCAACAACATGATAAGTGGCGGCAGAGAAGGCATAGAAATGTCTGGCACCTACGGATTTACGAATGCAGTAATCAACAACAATACGGTTTCCATTGCGACGGCAACACAGGGCGTGGGTATTCTATTAGGTTGCAACGAACACTACTATGATACAAGTGGCGATGGGGCTCTGAGCCAAACTGACGCCAATGCAACTCAACAGGCGGATGTATCTTATAATTCAGTTACATTGTCCGGCGGTGAGACGGCAAAATCTCACGCGATGGGCGTAATGCAGGGCTGGAACAATGTCAGAATATACGGCAACCGCATAATAGGCGGAAATGACAGTTTAGTGATTAAGGGTAGATACTACGATATATCTTATAATACCATTTCTGGGTCATCTCTTGCTTGCATATATCTGTGTGGTGCTCAATCTTGTAAAGTCAAAAATAATACCTGTGTTGCGTTGGGCAAAGGTGCTGCTTTGGAGATAAGCTCAAACAAGTCCGATACTTCACCGATTAACCCACTATACAATACCATAACGAACAATATATTTGATGCAAATCTAAGTCATTACAGCTTCGAGATTGATGATACAAGCAAGCACTACTCTACATATATGAACTACAACTGTATCAGGGGCGGGGTGAACAAACTGGCCTTCTTAAATGGTTCGGTGATTACTACTCTTGCGTTATTGCAATCACAGTGGGCAACCGGCACTTTCGATACTGCAAACTTCTGGCTCTTGAACGACGCTAACAGTATCAACGCCGACCCCCAATTCAAGGACGCGACCAACGGCGATTATAGTTTACAAAGTTATTCGCCTTGTATAAACAGTGGTATGCCAATGGGTGGCGGCAATACGACAATGGGTGCCTGGCAGCCAAAGGCGAGCGGCTTTGATTCAAATGACGATGGCAAAATTGACTTTTTCGATTTTGCAGCATTTGCCCAACACTGGCTCGAAGGCGTTACGCAATAGTTTTTCGAACCCGCCACGCTTTTGCTTCTCGGCCTCGGTGCGGTGATGGCTGCCAGAAGACGATAAAACTTCGGGTTTTCCTTGCCTGTCCGGCTGTAAAGCGTATAATCAAAATCACCTTTGCTGGGGGGCAAAAGGCAAAGAGGGCTTGGTTGTGTAGCTGAGCGTTTAATATGGGAAATCACATATAAAAGAAGAACCTGGAGGAGAGCAAAGATGAAAACCAGAACAACATTTATCCTGTTTCTTACAGCCATACTAACCCTCGCGGCAGGTAGTGCTTTCGGCTCATATAGCGGCGGCAGCGGTACAGCGGGTGACCCATACAAAATTGCCACAAAACCAGATTTGCTGGCTTTGGCTGCCACTACGGGGGATTACAGTAAATGCTTTATCCTGACGGCTGATATTAATATGGGAGGGCTGATTTTTACGACGGCAATCATTGCCGCGGATACCAATTCGAGCAGCGGTTTTCAGGGAACAGCCTTTTCAGGTACATTTGATGGTAACGACCATAAAATCACTAATTTTACCATCAACGGCGTAAATAGTTGCTACCTTAGCTTATTCGGCTATATCACCTCCAGTGGCTTGATTAAGAATCTCGGTCTTGAGAACTGTGCGGTCAGTGGTGATTCTAATTCTCAATATGTCAGCGGTCTGGTGGGATTCAGCGTTTACGGCAGTATCAGCAATTGCCATTCAACTGGTTCAGTCAGCGGTCATTCTAATGTCGGAGGTCTGGTGGGATACAATGACGACGGCAGTGTCAGCAATTGTTATTCAACAGGTGCGGTCAGCGGTTCTTCTGGTTCTACTTATGTCGGCGGTCTAGTGGGATACAACACCGGCGGAATCAGTGATTGTTATTCGACGGGTGCGGTCAGCGCTTCTGGTTCTTATTATGTCGGCGGTCTGGTGGGATACAACTTCGGCAGCGGCAGTATCAGCAATTGCTATTCGACGAGTACTGTCAGCGGTTCTTATTATGTCGGCGGTCTGGTGGGATTCTACTTCGACGGCAGTATCAGCAATTGCTATTCGACGGGTGCTGTCAGCGGTTCTTCTAATGTCGGCGGTCTGGTGGGATACAACTTCGGCAGCGGCGGTACTGTTAGCAGTTTCTGGGATATCAATACTTCCGGTCAGACGGCCAGCGCAGGCGGGACGGGCAAAACGACGGCTCAAATGAAAACGCTTTCGACATTTATATCGGCGGGATGGGACTTTACTTCTGTCTGGGTCTTGCCGCTGGGACAGTACCCAATGTTATTTCTCCGCCAAGCGGGCGACCTGAACTATGACGGCCGGGTGGATTTTGTTGACTTTGCCTTATTTGCCGACCACTGGCTCAGCAGCGAGTGACTGCTGAAATAATTTTTCCAATAATCTTTTATCTGCATACGGCGGATTAATCTGACGCAACTATGTATGGTAACCATCCATACAAAACACCGAACCCGCCACGCTTTTGCTGCTCGGCCTCGGTGCGGTGATAATCAGAAAATTCAGGGCTTGAAAAGCTCCCTGTTCACTTTTCATCTTTTTTCTCTTTCCCCTACCCGCAACAGGGAAATGTTAAGATAGGCAAGCGATACATTTGTTTAAGATGTTTGCGCACAAGGGTCTAAAAAAATCCGGGAATTTTTGAAAAATTTTTATTCCTTGCGGCAAAAGGACTTACCAATCTTGGGCAGAAAAACAATGTTTTGTAAGTGCTGAAAATACCCAAAAATTCACCTTATATATAGAGGGATCATGTTCCTCTGTAGAGATAGCGGAGAACCGCAAGGTATCAAGCCCCGCCAGGGCAAGGCATCAGGAACAGAAGTTCCACTTCGAATTTCAGATTTGTTTAGGTATTAGGATTTGGAAATTAGAATTTTTTGTTCTGGAGGATAAAGAGTATGTCTGCCCAACTAACAATAAAGATACCCGTCTGGCTCGATTTTCTTTTCACCTGCCCCCTGCTCGCCTTTCGCCTGCTCCGTTATGGCTACACCTTCCGCCGGATTTACCTCGTCGATGGTGAATTCACTATTTTAGACCCGAAGGATTATTACCTGTATAGCTGTTTCAAATGGAGCGTCGCTGGTCACGACGGAAAATTCTACGCCGTCAGGGGCATAAAAACCGGGCGTAAGAAAATGAAATTAGAGCGTCTGCACAGAGAAATTATTAATGCGCCGGACGGCCTTCTTGTTGACCATAAAAACGGCAATTCTCTCGACAATCGAAGAGACAACCTCCGTTTGGCAACAAGTTCTCAAAATCATTGTAATAAAACAATCGATAAGTCAAAATCCTCATCACAATACAGGGGAGTTATTTTTAGAAAGAAATCTGGTCGTTATATTGCACAAATCACATATAAGGAGACAAATCATTATTTGGGCTCATTCGATAACGAAATCGACGCCGCAAGAGCTTACGATGATGCGGCGAAAAAACAGCACGGCGAATTCGCAAGGTTAAATTTTCCGGAGGAAAATCAAAATACCGAAATACTAAATACGAAATACAAACGACGGCGTGGTAAGGAAAAGCTTGCCTTGGGGGGAGAATTCGCGTAAAATCCAGGGCAGGTTTTATACACACTACAACTTTATAAGAAAGGAGTTATAGATGTCTGAGTATTCGATGAACCCTGAAGGGGAAAAATTTCAACTGCCGAGCCAGGAGGACTACGCAAAAGAACTCAAGAGAGTGGAATCGCTGGCAGAGGCCGCCCGCAAAGAAGGCAAGGAAATCGTCGTGGTAATGGGCGTGGGGTTCGTCGGGGCGGTGATGGCGGCCATAATAGCAGACACGGTCGATAAGAAGACAGGCAAGCCGAGCAAATTCGTTATCGGCTGCCAAAGGCCGAGCACGCGGAGTTACTGGAAAATCCCGATGCTCAACGAGGGCCGCTCGCCCGTGAAGGCGGAGGACCCGGAAGTTGACCCGATGATAAAGCGGTGCGTGCTCGAAAAGAAGACGCTCATCGCGACATATAACAGCGACTGCCTGAAATTAGCGGATTGTGTGGTTGTTGACGTGCAGTGCGATTATACGAAACAGCATTTGGGCAATATGCGAACGGGTAAGGTTGAGATGGGCGCTCTCAATGCGACGATGAAAACGATCGCCGATAAGGTGCCCGCGCATTGCCTGACGCTGATTGAGACGACGGTTGCGCCGGGAACGACGGAGTTTATCGCGTGGCCTATTATTAAAAAGGCGTTCGCTGCCCGCGGGATAAAAACAGAGCCGTTGCTGGCGCACAGTTTCGAGCGTGTGATGCCCGGCAGACATTATGTTTCGTCAATTCGCGATTTCTGGCGGGTATGCTCGGGGTGCAATGAAGAGGCGAGGAAGCGGGTTGAGAAATTCCTGCACGAGGTTTTGAATACGAAGGATTTCCCGCTGACGGTAATGGACAGGCCCATCGAATCCGAAACAACCAAGATAGTGGAGAATTCGTTCAGGGCGACGACGCTTGCGTTCCTCGATGAATGGAGTATGTTCGCGGAGAAAAACGGCGTTGACCTGATTAAGGTCATCAAGGCGATAAAGATGAGGCCCACGCACAACAATATGATATTCCCCGGCCCCGGCATCGGCGGGTACTGCCTGCCCAAAGACGGCGGACTGGGATACTGGGCGTATAAGCACATCCTCGGGTTCGAGGACGATATATTCAAGATGACAACCACGGCGATCGACGTGAACGATACACGCGGCCTGCACGTGGCGGAGCTGACTCGTGATGCGCTTCGCAATATGGGCAAAATGATAGCCGGGGCAAAAGTGCTGCTGTGCGGTGCGAGCTACCGTCAGGACGTAGGAGACACTCGCTACAGCGGCTCGGAGATAATCGTGAGAAAGCTTACGGAGATGGGGGCGGAGATGCAGGTTCATGATCCCTATGTTGAGCACTGGTATGAACTCGAGCAGCAGGACGTATATCCTGCGCCGGGACATTCGTGGGCGAGATTTTTCCATAACCAGGATGAGCTTATAAAAATCCGTGTGCAGCGCGAACTGCCCGCGGCGATTAAAGGTGTGGCGGCGCTGATACTTGCCGTTCCGCATAAACAGTATCTGGACCTTGACCCGAAAAAGATTGTCGAGTGGGCGGGCGGGCCGATTGCGGTAATCGACTGCTTCGGGATATTGAGCGATGAGCAGATAAGGCAGTACTTCGCGCTTGGCTGTGAGGTTAAAGGGCTGGGCAGAGGACATATACAGCGGATAAAAGATAATGTCCGCAAAGGCTCGCGATAACAATAAATTGGGTAGCGTTATTGTGACTTTGGAACACCGACAAAAGCACATTAGAATACTTATATGCACGGGTATAATCGCGGCTACGCTTATCGCGTATGAACCGATTCGACACAACGGGTTTGTCAACTACGACGACAGCGCGTACATAACGGAAAACCCCACCGTAAGCCATGCGTTTACACAGCCGCGTTTTTTTATGTGGCTTCCCTTAACCACGCTCAGCCATATACTTGACTGCCAGCTCTTCGGCCTGAACCCGCTGGGACATCATTCCGTAAGCGTCCTGATTCACATCGCCAACGCCCTGCTGCTTTTCCTGATTCTCAGGAATATCACGGGAACAACCTGGGCAAGCGCATTCGTCGCGGCAGTATTTGCTTTGCATCCGTTACAGGTGGAATCGGTTGCTTGGGTGGCTGAAAGAAAAACGGTACTAAGCGGACTGTTCTGGCTTTTGACAATGGCCGCATACATACGCTACGCAAGAAAACCAGGATTCGGCCGATATATGCTGCTGCTGTTTGTATTCGGCCTTTGTATTATGACCAAGCCGGTGGTTGTTACTCTTCCGTTCGTATTGCTGTTACTAGATTATTGGCCCCTTGAGAGAATTCGCCAGGGACAATCAGTCGCCGCCACATCCAAATCGGCAATATGGCTGATAGCGGAAAAAGCACCTCTTCTGGCTATGTCGGCAGCCCTGTCAGTTATAACCATCATTGCGCAAAAAGGCGGAGAGGCGGTTATTTCGTTAGATATAATCCCATTAGACACTCGAATCGCCAATGTGTTTTCTTCTTATATAAAATACATCGGCAAACTGGTATGGCCCAGCGGCCTGGCTGTTTTCTATCCCCCTTCGTATCCGGCCATTCCAAAAACCACAACGGCAGTTTACATGCTTCTGTTCATCCTGATATCGGCCATAAGCATCTATGCCGAGCGTCGCAGAAAATATATGGCAGTCGGCTGGTTATGGTTCGCGGGAACGCTTGTGCCTATGATAGGGCTGGTCCAGTCGGGCTTCCAGGCCATGGCCAACCGCTATATGTACCTGTCAATGCTGGGCCTGCTTATTATCATTGCCCTGGCTGTCAAAGAGCTAACCGCAAAACACCCCAGATTAAAAACCATTGCGGCGATAATGGGCGTGATATCACTGTCGTGCCTGCTTGTGCTCACCAGAATGCAGGTACGACACTGGCAGAACAGTTTGACGTTGTTTGAATATGCCCTGAAAACGACCAAAAACAATCCTGTCATAGAGACCTATTACGGGTGCGCCTTGTTCTATGAAGCCGGGCGACTCGATGAGGCGGAAAAACATCTGAGCAACGCTGTGCGAATAAGCCCGACGTTTGCCAAGGCCATCCGTAACCTGGGCAGGGTTTATATAGAAGAGGGGAAAACAAATGAAGCCATATCCTGCTTTACTAACCTTTTACGCCAAAACGAAAACTCTGCGGAAACACACTACGACTTGGCCTTATCACTGGGTATGCAAAAAAAATATGACGAGGCGATAAAACATCTTGCCAGAACACTGGAGATAGAACCCAACTATCCTGACGCTCACAACAAAATGGGGATAGCGCTACTGGCAACCGGCAAACCAGATGATTCAATCAGGTATTTCGACAAAGCGCTGCGGATAAACAAAGACAAATCAGAAGTGTACGGGAATCTCGGCACAGCTTATATGCGACTGGGTAAGTATGGGCCGGGGATTTATAATTTTAACAAAGCGGTCGAACAAAAGCCCGACAGCATAGTAAATCTCAACCGCCAGGCGTGGGCGCTGGCAACTGTCGAGGATACATCTTTGCGTGACGCCAACAAGGCGATAGAAGCCGCCGGACGCGCCTGCGAATTAACAGGCAACAACAATGCTGAGTATCTGGATACCCTGGCAGTAACATACGCGGCGGCAGGCAGATTCGAGGATGCAAAAACGACGGCGGAGAAAGCATTGCACATCGCGAAGGAAACAGACCGGGAGAATTTGGCCGTTGAGATTCAGAATCGGATAAAACTTTACCAGGCAAATCAGCAATACCGGCAAAAATAAATGCGATTAAGTCAAAAACAAATTATCTTACTTATAAGCGCGGCACTTGTGATAACAACGCTTGTTGCATACGAAACGATACGGCACAACGGCTTTGTTACATACGACGACGGCCATTATATTTATGATAACCCGCTGATAACAGCCGGAATAAGCTGGCAATCATTAGGGCAGGCATTTACAAAGCCGCATTTTTTTGGACTGAACCCATTAGGGCATCATTTAGTAAGCGTTCTGATTCATATTGCCAACGCCCTGCTGTTGTTCTGGATTGTTAATAGATTGACAGGAGCGACCTGGGCAAGCGCGTTCGTCGCAGCAGTATTTGTTTTGCATCCGATTCAAGTGGAGTCGGTTGCGTGGGCATCAGAACGAAAGACGGTTCTAAGCGGACTGTTTTGGCTGCTGACGATGGCCACGTACATTCACTATGCCAAACAGCCGAGATTAGGCCGATACCTGGTGGTGTTATTGGTATTCGGCCTTTGTATTATGACCAAGCCGGTGGTTATGACTCTTCCATTTGCACTGCTGCTACTTGATTACTGGCCCCTTGAGCGAATCAGAAGACAAAAGACCCCGCTTCGCCCAAAGGGCTACGCAGGGCAGGCAGAAGACAAAACAATCCGTCAGCCGTCTTGCGTCGGTGGTTTTGCGTATCAGAAAGCGTCGGTGGGCCGGCTGATAGTGGAGAAAATACCGCTGGCGACGATGTCGGTGTTTTTAAGCGTGATGACATTCGTTTCACAAAGAGAGGGAGGAGTGGTACCGACGCTGGAGAAGATGCCGTTGGATTATCGAGTAGCCAATATGTTCCTTTCTTATATCAGGTACATTGGCAAGATGCTATGGCCCAGTGGGCTGGCCGTTTGTTACCCATATCCCCGCGCAGTTCTTTCAGATGCGCCGGCAGTAATGTGCACGATGCTGTTTATCGTGCTGACCATTTTGAGCATTTATATAGGCCGGCAAAAAAAATATGTGGCAGTCGGCTGGTTATGGTACGTCGGGACACTTGTGCCCGTGATTGGCCTGGTTCAGTCGGGTGCGCAGGCGATGGCCAACCGATATATGTATATCCCAATGCTTGGTCTGCTTATTATTATCGGCTGGGCAGTCAAAGATTTCATCGCCAACAGACCGCGCATAAGAATTGCCGCGACGGTAATAGGTGTGATTGCGCTGTTGAGCCTGCTCATACTCACCCGAATGCAGGTCAGACACTGGCAAAACACGCTGACACTATTTGAGTACACACTGAATGTTACCGGAGACAACCCGGTTACGGAAAACAGCTATGGGGTCGCTCTGTTTAACGAGGGGCGCACAGAAGAGGCGGAGCTGCATCTTCGTAAAGCAGTCCGCCTGGCCCCTGCGTTTGTGGTCGCCCGCAACAACTTAGCCAAGGTTTACCTGAAACAGGGGAGGATTAACGACGCAATCGAGCACCTTAATGAGCTGATAAGGCATAACGAGGGGACAGCGGAGGTTTATTACAACCTGGCAGCGGCACTGGAAATACAAAAGAAATACGAAGACGCCATAAAAAACTATGCCAAGTCGCTGGAGCTGAATCCATGGGACCCGGACACCAACAAAAGAATGGGGATTACATTAGTGGCGGCAGGAAAGGCAAGCGATGCAATCAGGTATGCACAACGCGCCTGTGAGCTAACGGGGGACAAGGACGCCGAATGTCTGGAGACACTGGCATCGGCGTTTGCGGCGGCAGGCAAGTTTGACGAGGCGACGAGGATTGCCGAAAAAGCGTTAAAAGCCGCGAGGATTTCAGGGCAAGAGAATCTTGTCGTCGAGATTCATAAACGGATGGAACTTTACCAGGCAGGCATGTCGGACCGGCAAGAATAAATGCGATTCAGCCAAAAATATGTTTTCGTTGTTATATGCGCGGCACTGGTGACAGCTACGTTTGTCGCATACGAGCCGATACGCCATAACGGGTTCGTTACATATGATGACGATTTATACGTGACGGAAAATACCCATGTAAACGGCGGAATTACGCGACAGTCGGTTGCCTGGGCATTCACAATAAATTACGACACTGGGAACTGGCATCCCGTTACCTGGCTGAGCCACATGGTTGACTGCGAGATTTACGGACTCAACCCGTTAGGCCACCATATAACCAACCTTCTAATTCACGTCGCAAACAGTTTGCTGTTGTTCCTGCTGCTATTTAAGATGACAGGTGCAAGGTGGCGAAGCGCGTTTGTGGCGGCGACATTTGCACTGCACCCGATTCACGTCGAGTCGGTGGCGTGGGCGGCTGAACGCAAAGACGTATTGAGCGGGCTATTCTGGATGCTGACGATACTGGCATACGTGTATTACGCCAAGCGACCAAACATCAGGAGATACGTGCTCGTGCTGTCAGCTTTCGTGATGAGTCTGATGAGTAAGCCGATTGTAGTGACGCTGCCATTCGTACTTCTTTTACTGGACTATTGGCCGTTAGGCCGACTGATGCGGAGGCGGAACAATAACGCAACTGTTACGCGGGAACAACAAAGTGCTTCTGTAATTTATCAAAAGGCGTCCATACAGGGGCTGCTCGTGGAAAAAGTCCCGATGTTTATGTCGTCGGCGGTTTCGAGTGTTATCACCCTCGTCGCCCAGAAGCGAGGAGGAGCGTTCGTGCCGCTTGAGAACTGGCCTTTGAATACCCGTGTGATAAACGCGCTGGGATGTTATTACAACTACATAGTTAAAATACTTTACCCGAAGGGTTTGGCGGTCCTGTACCCGCTGCCGGAAAATACGGAGTCAGGTGCCGCGGCACTGGCGGTTATAGGTGCGGCGGTGCTTCTGGTTTTATGGGGGCGGAGGAAGCGATGGCTGGTGGTGGGACTTTTGTGGTACCTGGGGACATTGGTACCGGTAATCGGGCTGGTTCAGGTGGGCTGGCAGATTATGGCCGACAGGTACACCTACCTTCCATCGATAGGCGTCTTTATCATCATAGCGTGGGGTGCAGAGGAAATTTTTTCAAATATACGTTATTCTAAAATGATACTGACAACAGGGGCGGCCGCAGCAGTGGTTGCTATGGTGTTGTTAACACGGATTCAGGTCGGTTACTGGCGAGACAGTCCTACGCTGTTCGACCGGGCCATTGACGTCACCAGGAACAACTTCGTTATGTACGGCGACTACGGTCAGTTTCTTATAAAACAGGGGCAATATGAGCAGGCAAACCGGTACCTTAAGGAAGCCCTCCGTATTCACCCAACATATCTACCCGTGCGAGGTAATATTTGTGTGGTGCTCCTGGCGCAAAACAAACTCGACGAAGCTATCAGCTGCTTTACCGAGGAGCTGCGGGAAAACAATGCCTGGCCGGAAATGCACAGGATGTACAACAACCTTGGTTCGGCATACGAACAAAAAGGCGATATCGTCTCGGCGGAGACAAATTACAGGAAGGCGATAATACTAAAACCCGATTTCGAACTCGGACGGAGGAACCTGGGGAGGGTTTTTCTAAAACAGGGCAAATTCGATGAAGCCATCGAATGCTTTGACACGCTCCTGCTGCAAAAAAGGGATTCCGAACAAGCGCACTACTATCTGGGGATGACTTTTCTGGCGCAAAAGAAATATGACGAAGCCATTGCACATCTCAACGAAGTGATTCGAATAAATCCACATCAAACAGAGGCATACGCTTATCTCGGCGAGGCATACGGTCAACTTGGAAAATATGAGCTGTCAATCCAGTACTGGACAAAGGCATTGGAGTTAAAACCCGATAACGCCGAGATTCGGAAACGGATGGAACTTTACCAGGCAGGCATGCGGGACCGGCAAAAATAAATGCGATTCAGTCAAAAATATATTTTCATTGTTATATGCGCGGCACTGGTGACGGCGACGCTCGCGGCATATGAGCCGATACGGCACAACGGCTTTGTCAGCTACGATGATGGCGCATACATAACGAAAAATCCAAACGTAACCGGCGGAATAACCCGTGAGTCGGTTATCTGGGCATTCACGAATTCACACATGGGAAACTGGCACCCACTGACCATGCTTAGTCATATGCTGGACTGCGAAATTTTCGGGCTTAATCCACTCTGGCATCACTTTATCAACGTGCTGTTCCATATTCTTAATGTACTGCTTATTTTTTGGATACTCACAGCAACGACTGGCGCAATGTGGCCAAGCGCATTTGTTGCCGCGGTCTTTGCGCTGCATCCGCTACAAGTTGAGTCGGTTGCCTGGGCAGCGGAGAGAAAGACGGTTCTGAGCGGTCTGTTCTGGTTTCTCACAATAGCTGTTTATATCTGGTACACAAGGCGAGCGGGTATCGGGCGATACATATTGCTTCTTATGGTGTATGCACTGTGCATTATGACCAAGCCGGTGGTTGTAACGCTTCCACTGGTCTTACTGCTGCTGGACTATTGGCCTCTCGAACGAATCAGAATACGGAAGACCCCGCTTCGCCCAAAGGGCTACGCAGGGCAGGCAGAAGACAGAAGAGGACAGAGGGCAGGGGGCGCGTCTCAAAAGGTATCGGCAGGATGGTTAATAGTCGAAAAAATACCTCTGCTTGCGCTATCGGTGATTTTGAGTGTAACAACCTTTGCTGCTCAACAAAACGCCGGGGCATTCGTTCCGCTGGATACAACGCCACTGGACTCCCGAGTCGCCAATATGTTCCTCTCTTACACAAAGTACATTGGTAAAACAATATGGCCGAGCCAACTGGTTGCATTCTATCCCTACCCAAATGCAACCTTTTTAACAATGGCGGCAACAATATGTGTACCACTATTTGTCCTGATATCAGTCATCAGCATTTACGTAGGCCGTCGCAGAAAATACGCAGCGACGGGCTGGCTATGGTATGTTGTGACGCTTGTCCCGATGATAGGATTAGTCCAGGTGGGTAGTCAGGGAATCGCCGACAGATATATGTATGTACCAATACTGGGACTGCTTATTATTGTCGCCTGGGCTGTAAGAGATTTCGTTTTCAACCGGCCCCGCTGGAAAATTGCCGTGTCTGTATTAGCGGCGGGTGCTTTGCTTTCAGCAGTAATAGTTACCCGGACACAAGTGAGATATTGGCAGAATAGTATGTCACTGTTTGAACATGCCCTGAAGCTCACGAAAAACAATCCCGTGGCAGAAAAAGGATATGGAAGCGCATTGTTTGCAGAAGGCCGATTTGATGAAGCCGTAGTACATTTGAGAAACGCGTTACAAACACATCCGGGATATCTCGCAGCCGGCAACGAACTTGGCAAGGTTTACTTAAAACAGGGTAAGTTTAATGAAGCTGTCGCGTGTTTTAACGAACTTTTAAAACGAAACAAAAATTCTGCAGAGGTATATTACAACCTGGGCATAGCATTAAGCATGCAAAAAAAATACGAAGAAGCCATAAAGCACTTTGCCAGAGTATTAGAGCTGGACCCTAAATACCCTGATGCTCATAACAATATGGGAACCGCACTGCTGGCAGCAGGAAAAAACACCGAGGCCATAAAGCACCTTAACGAAGCTCTGCGAATAAGCTCTAATGATGCGGGACTTTATGAAAAACTTGGCAATGCTTATGTTCAATCAGGCAAGTATGAACCGGCAATTCAAAATTGGACGAGGGCACTGGAGCTAAAGCCCGACAGCGTGGATGCTCTCAACAACATAGCGTGGTTATTGGCCACCTTTGGCGAGGTATCCACAGAGAATGCCAATAAGGCTATTGAGCTTGCGCAGCATGCGTGCGAATTGACAGGATATAACGACCCTGAGTTTCTGGATACTTTAGCGGCCGCATACGCCTCGGCAGGCAAATTCGGCGACGCAAAAGCGACAGCGGAGAAGGCATTGATCGCTGCGAGGGCAGCCGGCCGCGAAGACCTGGCCGGCGAGATTCAAGAGCGGATAAAGCTTTACGAGGCAGGACAGCCGTATCGTCAGAAATAGCAACGACGGGCATAGATTATACGGTGTTTTTATTCCTGTTTTTGTCCATCAGCAGGATGATTCTGTCTAAGCGGTCGGCGGGCACTTGGCTTTTGAGTATTTTGCGAATCTGGCTCATAGGCGTTCGCTGGGTGGTATGCGTAACGACGATATGCTGGTTGTTAAGCTCAGTAATCAATTTCACAAATTCATCGATGTGCATATGTCTGCCGGCGTGAGCCCTGTCGGCGTGCTCGTCAACATAAAAGGTGCATTCGGCGATAAGAATTTTGCTTTCGGCAATATAACTCAGTTGTGAGAAATCGACATACTGTGTGTCGCCGAGGTAAGTTACAATCGGTATCTCAATGGGATTGTCGATTTCAACGCCCTGCTTTTTCAATTCGACAATCTGTGGGCCAGAGAGATTGGCAAATTCCTGTTTTATTTTTTTCCGTTTTTCTATTACGGTGAAGCCAACAGACCCTCTGCTGTGCTTTGTGGGGAACACGCGGGCAACCAGATTTGGTTTTATTTGAAACTCGTCGCCGGGCTTAACACCCACGAGATTAGCGGGGAGTTTATTGCCATCGAGGCGCGCCCAAGCATCGATGATGTCCTTAATGGGGGAGAGGAGATCTTCGGCTGCGAGAATGGTGCCCGCGGACTGGCCGCAGAAATTGCGATGAGAGAGGTAATAGGCGATACCGGCGGCGTGGTCCATATGGCCGTGGGTGAGAAGAACGTGATTTATGGGTATAATCTGGTCGGGGGCCTTGCCGATATCGAAGCAGACGTCGAGCTGAGGCATCGCGATGACGGTTTCCTCGCCGGCAATCGAATAGCCGATTATATCCAGGTCATCTATCGTAATCTTCGCTAAGTTATGGCTTGGCATCCGGTCCTTCTGAAATAACGCATTGATTATTGGTAATTGATAACTGATAATTGTAACGACAAACGAGTTGGTAATCAACCTTAACGAAAAGGCATAGGAAATAAATAAACAGCCGTCCAGATG
The DNA here is from genome assembly GCA_050015775.1 of Sedimentisphaerales bacterium. GTDB lineage: Bacteria > Planctomycetota > Phycisphaerae > Sedimentisphaerales > Anaerobacaceae > Fen-1362. The sequence goes on from JBEKAT010000008.1 coordinate 18,712, forward strand.
AACGAAGCAAAGACAAAACAAAAGGTATTTCCACCGAGCGCCGTACCGGAGGCGACGATATTTCTCGCCAGTGTCTGCGTTATGATGGTTGAGATTGTCGCAGGCCGGCTGGCGGCAAGACATATCGGCTCGTCACTTTACACATGGACAGCAGTGATAGGTGTGATACTTGGGGGAATTACGCTTGGTTATTATATCGGTGGTCGTTTGGTGGATTCATTTGCGGCAAGGAAAACCATGGGCTGGCTGCTCGCAGCATCATCGGGGGCCTGTATAGCCGCCATAATCCTCAATAACCTTGTGGGCGAATGGACTTTTCTGTGGCGTATGGAAATGGCACAACGAGTGCTGTGTCATATAGCGATTGTGTTTTTTATTCCATCGATGCTTATGGGTGCTATCAGCCCTGTGGCAGTGAAGATGGCCCTGGAGTCGAGGCAGGACAGCGGGCGGACAGTGGGCAGGATGTATGCGCTTGGCGCGGCAGGGAGCATAGTGGGGACATTCTTAGCGGGTTTCTGGCTAATCGGGACAATAGGGACAGTCAATACGCTGTGGCTGACGACGGGTATTATGCTGGTAATGGCATTGATGTACCTGCCGAGGTCGGGGGCAATGCTCGCTTATGCGGCTGTCGTTGTACTTCTGGCTATTGCGGGGACAATGCCTGCTAAATGGGCACAAGACGTCGGTTCGGCAATGTCACTGAGGCAGACACACAAGCCGGATATATTGTATGAAACCGAGAGCCAATACGGCTATGTAGCGGTCCAACAACTGAGTGAAGAACCCGACGAACGCCAGTTTGTCCAGGACAACATGAAAAGCCACAGCCAGATAATAATGGGTAAGATTCGAGACCTGCGGTTTTTCTATACGCGGGTGTATGGCGCGGTAACTCACAGGGCCGCTGTGGGCAAAGAAAAACTCCGCACGCTGTCGATAGGAGGCGGAGGATATGTTTTCCCGCGATACATTCTTGACTTATGGCCCGGCAGCAGCGTGGACGTGGCGGAAATAGACCCGGCGGTGACCGAGGCGGCTACGCGGGCATTCGGACTGCCGCGAGATACACCTATTCGCACGATTAATCTTGACGGCCGGAACTACGTTGACGAACTGCTGGAAAAAAAACGCAAAGGCGAACAGATACCGCAATATGATTTTGTATATATGGACGCGTTTAACGATTTGTCCGTGCCATTTCAATTAGTGACACGGCAATTCAACGAGAAGATTTTTGCGATAACGGCGACGGACGGCGTGTATATTACAAACCTGATTGATATGCGAGACAACGGCCAACTTATTGCAAGTTTTATCGGCACAATAAAGCAGACCTTTCCGTATGTTTACGTGGTGACAAGGCAGAGCAGTTATAATTTGCCGGCTAATTTCATAGTGATAGCGGGTAAAAGGCCGGTCAATCTTGAGAACCTCAATACAGAGGAGAACCTTGCGGACGCACGGTTAATAATCCGCGACGAAAATGACCTGACTATGTTCCAGAAGAAAGCGGACTGGATTGTCCTAGATGACGATTATGTCCCCGTAGAGAACTTTATGACGCCGGTTGTGCGAAGGATATCATCGATAACAATAGCGGACAAATACATCAAACAGGCGGAACAGTTGAGTTTGGCCGGCCAAAAGGAAGAGGCGATTGGCAAGTACCGTATGGCGATACGAATCTGCCCGGCCTTTTCGACAAGGGCATCCTATTCGATATCACAGATTTTGGCCGACTGTGAAAAACTGGCAAAAGAGGATGCTAATCGAACGAAACAATAACACAAATACTTATCAAAGAAATTAAATTGATGATTAATTATGCCTGATAAGCGGATTCACAGGGGGCAACACCCTGCCGATGAAAAATTGTTTAGTGAGACCTGGATACCGAACATCCGGCGAGCGGTTACGGATTATTCGCTTCTGCTGAGCAAGAGGTACGCTGAAAAAAGTTCGCTGAAGCTTGTGGGCGACCGATTCACACTGACCGAAAGACAGCGATTAGCGGTGATGCGAAGCGCCTGCTCGGATGAACAGCAAGCCGGTCGTAAAAGCCGACAGTTAGATATTAACGCCGTCGCCGGACAAATGATAGCGATTGACGGGTATAATTTATTGATAACGATTGAGGCGGCGATGAGCGGCGGGTTAATTTTCAGGGGGCGAGACGGATGCTGCCGGGATTTGGCGAGCATTCACGGGACATATCGCAGGGTCAGTGAGACGCAACCAGCAATCGAACTTATGGGCGGATTTCTGCAACAAATCGGGACAAGCCAGGCGCTATGGTTATTAGACAGTCCTGTTTCAAACAGCGGGCGATTAAAAACTCTTCTTCGTGAACTCGCGGAAAAGAGCAACTGGAAATGGGAAATTGAGCTTGTGACAAGCCCGGACGCGGTGCTGATAAAAAGTGAAAAAATAGTCGCAAGCAGCGACAGCGTGGTTCTGGACAAATGCGGCAAATGGGTCGATTTGGCAGGCGAAATCATAAAAAAACGGATACCGGCAGCGAAAATAATCGACCTCGAAACACAACCATAACCCTCTGCCATATAAGCACTTAACCCCCTACTTCCCCAAAAACCATTAAATTTAAAAAGTTTTACTGCCACGTTTTGGGCTGTTGCGCATTTATAATCGCGATGATAGCAAGAAATTTACAATTCGATTTAGAGAGTAGAATGATGAGCATAACCGAACTTAGTGGTTTTGCCTTCGAGCCGGACCCGATGACGCAGGCGAAAAGTGACCCCGGGGCCTTCACAAGGTTATATTTACGTCACTACGATGCGATCTTCAGGTATTGTGCACACCGGCTCTTCGAGAGAACCACAGCAGAGGACATCACGTCGGAGGTTTTCCTGAAAATGGTGGAGAACTTCCAGACATTTGACGGCAACGAGAAGCAATTCCGGAATTGGCTTTACCGGATAGCGACGAACGCCGTCAACGAACACTTGAGAAAGACCGCCCGCCGAAGCGCGATATTGACCTGGGTATGGCGGGGGTCGAGTAAAGCAGGCGTTGATGAGGGTATTGCGGCTGACGAGTCGCAGGATAAGCAGACCGTCATCAAAAAGGCACTGCTCACGCTAAAGCCGGAATATCAAGCTATCGTCACAATGCGTTTTTTTGAGAACCTGAAAATAGAAGAAATCGCCGAAGTAGTCGGCACAAGCACAGGCACGGTCCGCAGTCAGTTATCGCGGGCAATGGAAAAACTGCGAAAGCATATCTCTTCAGCCCAAATTGACGGGCAGGAGGTGACAATATGAATCCTAACGAAAGAAAATTTGAAGAACTTATGAGCAAGATGACATTCGACGACAAACCGGATTACCGTCACAGGGATAAGCTGGAACAGGAACTGCTGGCTGCTTTTGCACGACGCCAATGGCAACAAGAGAGAAAATCCCGTCAAAACGGGGTTTGGAGAACGATTATGCAAAACAGACCATTAAGATTAGTAGCGGCGGCCGCAGTAATTATGGCCGTTGGAGTTGTAAGCTGGAAAATATTCGAGAGAGATGTAACGAAACCAATATCGTCTATAGAACTGCTTGCAAAGGCACAGGCGGCAGAAAAGGCGCTGTTTGCCAAAACCGGGATTGTACATTTAGTCAGCGAGATTACGGTTTATCCGACCACCAACAAAGGGGCGGAACTTATCGAAAAGCTGGGCGATACGAAGAAATCCGCTGAAGAAGTCAACAAAATAAATCACGAAATTTTTAGTCAGTGGATGGTAAGCTGGCTTCCGATATCTTCGCTAAAGGCCAACGGGTGGCCCGAGACGAACCGGATTAAACTCTCTGAAGGTGCGCAGCAGGCCTATATAATTCAGGACGAGTCGTGGTATGACGCTGCAACGGGACGTTTCGCGCGTGTTATGGAAACAGACGGCAATATCATCTTCGCCAACTCCTACGACGGCAGCTTCGTATATCAGTCCGAATCGATGAATAACGGAACGATAAAAATGAAGAGCGAGGCCGTTGCGGCGAATTTCAAGGCGCCGGACAATCCGGCTGAATTCCTGGGTTTGACGGCTGGGGTCCAGCAGTGCCTCGATGAAAAATGTCTCCGGCAGCCGGTGCAGTCGGTTACAAACGACGTTCTGACAGACGGGACAAAAGTAACCGTATATAAGGCGGGCTTTACCGGCGTAATGGGCGAGCAGTCGAACACGTATTACCTGTTCAAGGTCCGGCAGAGCGACGAGATTGTCGCAGAGATCGAATACATCACCAACGGAAAGCCGCAAATTATCATACGAAGGGTGCTGAGCGAGTCGGTTGAGAAGCCGGATTATTCGTGGAACCTTGCTGAACTGAGCAACAAAGAGCTTGCCAGCGAAGCGCCAAGCGCAGTCACTGTGGCCTCTGATGTTGCAACCCCGAATATTTCCGTGCGGGACATGGTCGAGCGGGCCTCGTTCGATACGTATATATTCGCGACTGACCCGAACTGGACCCAGCAGCGGATGATTGTGGACGTGCTTGACACGATGAGCGCACCGAAACGGATGTTCGTGATTATATACAAGGCACAGGACAAACGAGATGTAATACTTGCGCAGTCCGAAACGCACAACAAATATTTTGCCTCGATAACCAAACAGATAGAAGCGGCCGGAAAAACGTTAGAAAAAACTGTTTACCCGAATGGTTGCAAGTTATGGGCACATGCCGGCCCGGTTGCCTGGTGGACGGACCTGACGCTTCGCAGCAGCGGTATCGAACCGGCAGCAGACCGCAACGGCTATATCATTGAGACGCCTTCGGGAACGATTCTGATAGTCGCGATAAATGGGCAATTAACTAAAGAAGAACTGGACGGTCTTGTCAACTCGGTGATACCGGCCAAGGATTACCAGGTTAAATAACCAAGGGAACACAAAACCCCACACGCCGTCGGGCCAAATACCCGACGGCGTTTTTTATGCGCTTCCTAAAAATGTTATTTTGCCTATACTAAAACATAGAGTGCAATCGTGTTATTAGTGAACGGCGACCGTTAGAAGGGTGTTCAACCGAAACCAGATGATAGAAGATGAAATATTGAAATGGCGTTTCAGACAAGGCAGCAAGGAGGCGCTTTGCCGCATCTATGAGAAGTATCTCGACTATCTGCTGACTTTGGCAGTGGGGTTTGCCAACGACTTCAATACGGCCCAGGACATCGTGCACGACGTATTTGTTCGATTCGCAGCCTCATGGCAGGGTTTCGGTCAACGGGGAAACCTTAAAAGCTATTTGACAACCTGTGTTGTAAACCAAGCGAGAGACCACATCCGCAGGGTCGGGCATCAGCCAGGCGAATTAAAAGAAGATGTTTTGATTGGTGAGTCGGACTGCCCTGAACGGGTAATCATAGGCGACGAGATATCGCAGCGGCTGAACAGGGCTCTGGCGGAACTGCCATACGAGCAACGTGAGACAGTGGTCCTGCATTCGAAAGGCGGGATGAAATTCAAGGAAATAGCGGCTTTGCAGAGTGTATCAATCAATACCGTTCAAGGTCGATATCGATACGGATTAGACAAACTGCGGTCAATGTTGAATGATGAGGTGCAAAAATGAGGCCGTCAGAAAAGATAGATAGTGCGTTAAAGAAAATGAATTTTTCAGCCGGTGCCGAGATGCGGGAGCAAATCTTAAACGACGCAATGAAGGCACACGAACAAGCAGGAACGCAATCGCCTTTTGAGAAGGCGAATATATGGAGAATCATTATGAAGAGCAAAACAACAAAATTGGCGGCGGCGGCCGTCATTGTCATAGCAGGCCTGGTGTGCATTCAATTCCTGACTGGAACGAACGCTTATGCACAGGTCGTCCAGGAGATTAGAAATGCCCGCACGGTCGTCTATACGGTGATAACTCAGACCAATCAGGGCAATGGCGAGACAGTGAAAACGGACATGGCTTATAAGGAACCGGGCTATCTGCGGACAACGACCGTTGACGGTTATGTCTTTATTGGAGATTTCACAAGCGGCAAAATGATATCAATCGTGCCGCAGGGCGGTTATACCCTCGGCGAAATAAACAACATAAACAAAACCGGTTCAGCGGGCCCTTTAGCATCTATCGAGGCGATGAAGAACCTGCCGGCAAAGGCGGATGAGCACCTTGACCCAAAGGAGATAGACGGCATTGTCTGCAGTGGATACAGGGTGAAACAAGGCGACCTCACCACAACGGTATGGATAAATGCAAAAAGCGGCGAGCTTGTGCAGGTTGAGCAGAAATACGCAAGCGCCCCCGGAATGAACAAGATAATCAAGAACATCAAGTTCGATGAGGTGCTGGATGATTCACTGTTCAGTTTGACGCCGCCGGCAGGGTTCAAGCCGTTCGGCACTGAGCTTAAAAGCGATGGTTCCGGCGAGACGGAACAAACGTTCATTGCCTGGCTACGGTGGTGGGCAGGAGCCAATGTCGATGAAACGTTCCCGCCAAAAGTGGCTGGTGTAGAAATGGCCAAGATAACTATGGACATGGCTAGGCAGGGAAAACTCAGAGAAGAGGCATGGAACAAAACCGATGGGCAGTCGATGCTCCGGGCATTGCTTTTTGTCGTTCACCTGCCCGCCGACAGCAACTGGCGATACGCGGGTAACGGCGTGAAGATTAATACCCCCGATACGCCGATATTCTGGTATCGGCCTGCGGGCAGCCAGATGTATCGCGTCATATACGCGGACCTGACGGTGCGTGAGGTGGTTGAGGACCAGTTGCCTAAGTAATACGCATCCTTTCTAAATACAAAAACGCCGTCGGATTCGATGCCCGACGGCGTTTTTTTACGTGCAGTAAGCGTGTTTTAAAGATTGTCGATGGCCCGGCGAAGCTCGTCGCAGACAATACCAACTTCGTCTTTGCTGAGATTATTGTAGAAAGGTAGCGCGATGGTCCTTTCGGCAATTTTCTCAGTTATGGGGAAATCACCCGGTTTGAAGCCAAATCGCTCGACCATAAACGCCTGAAGATGAACAGGCGTAAAATAGTTGCTAACCTGTATGCCTGCATCGCGCATCGTCTGCAAAACTTTTTCACGATTCTGGCGAGTAAATTTGTCGGCGAGACGAACGACAAAGACGAACCAGTTGGTGTCGCAGCCGGCGGGTTCGGTCGGAACAATCAGGCGGTCGTCTCCGGCGAGGTTTTCCTGATACCATTTGGCAACCTGTTTGCGTTTGCGTTTGATTTCCTCGATTCTCGAAAGCTGGACTATGCCGAGGGCGCAGTTAATGTCGCTAAGGCGATAATTGTATCCCAGCCGCACGTGGCTGAGCCAGCTACCACCCGCAGCCCTGCCCTGATTACGCAGCGAGACACATATATCCGCAAGTTTATCGTCGTCGGTGAGAATGATGCCGCCCTCGCCGGTGGTTATTTGCTTATTGGGATAAAAGGCGAAGACGCAAATATCGCCGAAAGTGCCGGCTTTTTTGCCGTTTAATGCGGAACCAAGGGCCTCGCAACTGTCTTCGACAAAGACAAGTTTGTGCTTGTCTGCAATCCGGCGAAGCTTATCGAAGCCAGCGGTACTGCCAAAGGCCTCAATGGGAATAATCGCCCTTGTTTTTTTGGTAATCTTTTGTTCAATTTTCTCCGGTTCGATATTCAAAGTTACAGGGTCAATATCAACGAAGATGGGTTTGGCCCCAACCATCAGGACAACGTTCGAAGTGGAGATAAAAGTAAACGGCGTTGTGATTACCTCGTCGCCCGGCCCGATACCGAGGGCGAGCATACAGAGATACAGGCCGCTTGTGCCGCTGTTGACGGCCACAGCTCGCTTTTTGCCTATATATTTAGCGAAGGCCTGTTCAAATTCCCTCAGCTTTGGGCCAAGCGAAAGGTCTGGGCTTTTGAGCACATCGGTAACTGCCTGAATTTCCCTGTCAGTAATATCAGGACGGGACAAAAATATACGCATAAACAGCTCCTTACAGCATCAAATGCAGGTTATACGAAAAGGCAGATTTTACTGTTCAGACCCAAATTTGACAAATACTTTCCACCCGCCGCGGCTTATAGGACGTAGTAACAGAGGCGAAGGCCAATATCAGTAATGCGGTTTGAGAGTGAGGTGGTTGTCCTAAACGGCATACATAGTAAAGCCGATAAATCACGTGCAAGTGGTGAAAAACCGCACCCAAATGGGAATACAAAAATGGCAAAAGGCAAGAACGTATTAACGACAGGCGACGTGGCGAAGATTTGCAACGTTGCGCCGAGGACCGTGTCCAAATGGTTCGACAGCGGCCAGTTGAAGGGCTACCGGATACCGGGAAGCAAGGACAGGCGAATACCAATCAACGAGTTGATTCGCTTTATGAAGCAGAACAATATGCCGGTGCCGACGCTGCCTGTTGGCAAAATGCGCGTTGTAATAGTGGACAACGACGTTGAATCGGCATCAACGCTGGCAGAGACGCTGAGGGCAAAGTCGGACTATGACGTCATGGTGGCCAGGAACAATTTCGAGACCGGCACCGCGGTTCAGCGATTTGAGCCGCACGTTCTGCTTGTGAACCTGCTGGCAAAAGACATCGACGCGGCGGAAATATGCAGGAATATCCGGTCGGACGAAGAGCTGCAGACCATCAGGATAATCGCTCTTGTGAACCACCTGGCGGGCAGCGAGGCGGCGGCATTGCTCCAGAAAGGGTTTGACGGGTATGTTTCGATGCCCGCAGACGTTTCGGAGGTCATCAGGAAAATAGAGGAGGCGACCGCCATAATCTATTAGCGGCAGGCAACACGACTATCACAAGAAAGCCGGCATTAGTACCGGCTTCTTTCGTTTTGTAAAAGCCGAATCACATAAAATCGCCCTGCCGATTTTTTCTTCTTCAAAAAAAACTGGTTTCCCCCTATAATTGACGCTGGTCGCGCTCGTAGCTCAGTAGGATAGAGCGCCGGTTTCCTAAACCGGAGGTCGTCAGTTCGAATCTGGCCGGGCGCATTGAGCTGTGCTGGTTAGATATGGTGTTTTTTTGTGAGTTATCGGGGGAACCAATACCGTAAGAATTGACCGGCAGCGAGGTGAGCGGAAGGTATCTGCCCGTTTATTTTTTAACCGCCGGTTCCAGTGCAGCCCGTTTTTTGAAGCTCAATAGCCGTATTTTCAGGTGCATTGCCGGGCAGTTCGCTAAGCGTCCAGTATAAGTCGAGGACTTTCATCGCCTCAACAAACTTCTTGTAGTCCACGGGTTTTACTATGTAACCGGCCACGCTAAATTTGAAGGTTTCCACTTTATCGCGATCGTCTTTCGAGGTTGTCAGCACAACCACGGGTATCTGTCTCAATTCATCGTCGGCCTTTGCCATATGGAGAAACTCTATGCCGTTCATTTTCGGCATATTCAGGTCGAGCAGAATGACACAGGGCTTTCTGTCGGTATGTGTTTTCAGGTATTGTATCGCTTCCTCGCCGTTGATTACCCGGACCAGTTCGTTAGTGACCTTAAGTTCACTAAACGCACGTTTGACGGTCATAGCGTCCACACTATCGTCTTCAGCGAGCAGTATTGGCCTCAGATTTCGCATTTTTGACTCCCACACATAATTCTTCTGTCGTGCATAAAACCTGGTGGTACTATCGGCACAAGCTACGGCTGATTTCAGAAGAAAATCGCTATTTTCAACGCAGGACAAAACCTTTTTTGAGAGCCGAGCCGTATATGTTCAGCCTAAAAAATGCCCAGCGAGAACAACCCCGCTCAATTATGGGACCCAGCAATTCCGCTTGTCAGGAGCAGACAACATTTTCAAGCTCAACGTCTTTCTCCCCAAGGTCACCACCCGGCAGTTCGCTGAGCGACCAATAAAGGTTAAGGATTCTTATTGCCTCAACGAATCCCTTGTAATCGACGGGTTTTACTATATAGCCGGCAGCGCTGTAATTGAAGCATTCAAATCTATCCTGGTCGGCTTTGGAGGTGGTAAGAACAACCACGGGGATGCACTTCAATCTGTTATCGGCTTTTGCGATTTTGAGGAATTCAACGCCATTCATCTTGGGCATATTCAAATCCAGAAGGATTACGCACGGCTTGGCGTTGGCGCTATCCTGCAGGTACTCCAGCGCCTGTTCGCCGTTGGTCACGCGAACGAGAGGATTATTGACATTAAGGTCCTTCAACGCTCTTTTCACCGTCATAGCATCAACGGTGTCGTCCTCCACAAGTAGAATCGGCTTAAAACTGCGCATCTTGTTCAACCCCCCAATAAAAAGCCCCGTAAAAGCTCTTCCTGTGCGCCAGTTAATCAAGGCACATAAAAGGACTCCACAAATACTATCGACGTAACAAATAGGGAGTTTGATAAGGGAAACCCTCTATCAGGTACGCAATATTACTTATATATCGCAGATATTTTGGCATGCTCACTGACAAAAGATGTCACAGAGGCGCCTATATCGCCATTGACGCCTGTTTATAGGACCTTCAAATCAGAAGCTTTCGCTGTGAGGTTAAGTGCGATACAGGACGACTCTGCTAAAGGCAGAAAAACAAATCGGCAACAAACAAATTAGAGAGCTGTTGGTTTACACAGATTTTTATCGCTGACGGCAACCCGGCCACATATTTTACATACGAATTTGGCGTTTTTTACAAGGGCTTTGTATTCCCTTGGGTTGCTTAATTGAAAACCGAGGTTGTTCAAATAACAAAGGTGTTTGTTGTGGCCTGTGTGCGGCATACTTGTCTTTGCCATTGCATTTATCTCCGTAAAAAAGTCAGTGCGTTAATCCTTTATCTTCCGGTTTATGAAGTATAGCAAACATTAGCACAATAAAAAGCATAATCGCGGAAACATATTGGACGAGCCGCGGCATCATCCAGCCATGATGAGCAGTATGAGCAAATGTAACACCGGTGATAATATAATCGAGAAATATGCCACTTAGCAATGCGCATCCGGCAACGGCAGCGAGATAAGTTATCGCGGTGGCCCTGCCCATAATCTTCCAGATTGTAACAAAGGACGCGGCGTTGGTAGCGGGACCTGTCATCAGGAAAACCAAAGCGGCGCCCGGACTCACACCCTTCAACATCAGTGCGGCCGCAATCGGGACCGAAGCGGTTGCGCAAACATACATCGGTATTCCCAAAAGCATCATTACGAGCATCGGGAAAATGCCGGTTCCGAGCTTGTCCGCAAAAAAACCGTCAGGTACAAGGGCGGAAATAAAGGCAGCAACAACCAAGCCAATCAGCATCGCCCTGCCGATATCGCGAGGAAGCGTGACAAAGCCGTATCTGAATATTCGTGTAACAGAATTACTTTTGTGCCCGCCGGAACAACATTCATCCTCGCAATTTTGATTTTGCTGTGAGCCATTTTCGAGAGAATCGCCGAAGAGATTGACCATCACGCCGCCGATTATGCCGGTAACAAACGCGGCTATCGGTCTGAATATAGCGAAGACCGGGCCAAGCAAGGCGTATGTGACAAAAATACTGTCAACGCCTGTTTGCGGGGTCGAGAGCAAGAATGACACAGCCGCCCCCCTGCTTGCGCCGTGCTTGCGAAGCGACATTGTTACGGGGATGACGCTGCACGAGCACAAAGGCAGAGGTACACCTAAAAGAGACGCCTTTATAACAGGCCAAAGCCCCCTGCCGCCGAGATGTTTTTCAACAAGCTGCTTCGATACAAGGACACTAAGCAATCCCGCCATAAAAAAACCGAATAACAGATATGGCGACATCTCAAGAACGGTGTTCCAGAAGCCAAACGCTATGGATTTAACGAACTCTGTCATATATCCACTCCGGTTCAGGCCGGCCTATTAGTCGATATTTGTTCAACCTTGTTGACACTACCATTAAGGCCTATTGTAACATCCTCGAACGTCATTTTAACTCCGGCCTTTGCCAATGCCTCTTGCGCGATTCGAGTCAGACCATGACAACAAGGCACTTCCATATGTACTACGCTGAGGGACTTGAGTTTGTTGGCCCGCAGAATATCAGCGAGCTTTTCGACGTAGGAACGGGCATCATCAAGTTTGGGACATCCTATTACAATACTGTGGCCTCTAAGAAACCTGCTGTGGAAATCACCCATAGCAAAGGGAACACAATCGGCCACAAGCAACAAACACGCGTCCACAAAATATGGCGCATTCGCGGAGACAAGTTTAAGCTGAACCGGCCAGTGCGTCAGTTGCGACGGCACATCGCCTGACTCCGAATCGGATTTTTCGGCGGAGTTTCGCAATTGCGTAGACGCCATTCCTGGACACATAAACGGAGTCAGCTGCGGTTGTTTCATTTGCCCCAGATGCTTTTTTGTCGCTTCCTCGTCAAAGGGTTTGGCTTCCCGCTGCTCAATAGTAATCGCGTTTTGCGGACAATGCCCGATGCAGGTGCCGAGACCATCACAATAGGTTTCGCTAACTAATTTTGCTTTGCCGTTGACTATCTTTATGGCGCCTTCCGCGCAGGCGCTGGCGCAAAAGCCGCAACCGTTGCATTTTTCTTCGTCGATAGTAATTATATTTCGCAAGGCCATAGCGTTTCCTTTACTTAGTCGCCAGGATTGCCGTTAAATCCTCATCCACAGAGCCAACCGGAGCGATATTGAATTTTTCAACCAGGACATTAAGGGCGGCCGGGCTGACGAATGCGGGCAGCGACGGGCCGAGCTTGATATTCTTTATGCCCAGATGCAGCAGCGTCAGGAGAATTACAACCGCCTTTTGCTCATACCATGACAAGACAAACGACAACGGCAGGTCGTTTACGCCGCATTTGAAGGCCCCTACCAGGGCGACAGCTATCTGAATCGCGGAATAGGCGTCGTTGCACTGGCCGCAGTCGAGAAGGCGAGGTATGCCGTCGATTGAACCGAAATCGAGTTTATTGAACCGATATTTGCCGCAGGCCAGCGTGAGGATAACGCAATCGTTGGGGACTTTCTGAGCGAATTCAGTGAAGTAGTTTCTTCCCGGTTTTGCGCCGTCGCAGCCGCCGATAAGGAAGAAATATCTGATTTTGCCCGCCTTTACCGCATCGATAACCTTACCCGCTACGCTCATAACCGTATTGCGAGCGAAACCGATGGTTATGTATTTCGCCGGGGCGTCTTCAGCAAATCCCGGTGCGGCCAGAGCGGCTTTGATGACAGGGGTGAAATTTCCGTTTGAGATATGAGTGACGCCGGCCCAGCCGACGACGCCGGAGGTAAAGATTCTCGATTTATAACTGTCTTTTGGTTTTTGCAGGCAGTTAGTCGTCATCAGGATTGCGCCGGGAAAGGCGTCGAATTCGTTTCGCTGATCCTGCCAGGCGCCGCCGAAATTGCCGACGAGGTGCTTATATTTTTTCAGGCCCGGATAGGCATTGCAGGGCAGCATCTCGCCGTGCGTGTAAACATTGATGCCTTTGCCCTGAGTTTGTTTGAGCAATTCTTCGAGGTCTTTGAGGTCGTGACCTGAGACGACGATGCACTTGCCTTTGACGGGGGTAACGCGGACCTGCGTCGGCTCGGGATGGCCATACGTACCTGTATTGGCCGCATCGAGCAATTCCATCGCCTTCATATTTACTTCACCCACCGCAATCGCGGTTGCAAGAAGCTCGCCGATATCGGTCGGCTTCTGAGTAAGCCGGTCGAGTGTTTTGTGAATAAAGGCGTAAACCGCGTCGTCTTCTTTTCCGAGAATCTGGGCATGGTCGGCATACGCGGCAAGCCCCTTGAGTCCGTAAACAATCAATTCCTGCAAGCCGGCGACATCGGGGCCGAGCTTGTTGATTTTATCCTGAACGCCGACGAGAGCGCCTGTTTCAACCAGCACATCCAAATTATCGAGATTAGTCCACCATAAAACTTCGCAGGGGAAATGTTCTGCTTTTTTGCCCGCACGCTTACAGGCGTCTTCGTAAAGCGATTTGGCCCTTTCTTTTATCGAAGCCGCTTCCCTTAAAAATCCCTGAAAACGGGCGGGGTCAAAATCGACGTTTGTGAGCGTGCTGAATAACGCCTTGACGGTAAAAATATTTACAGCTTTATCAATGCTGCCCAATTGTCTTGCGCGATTGGCATAGCGAGAAAGGTCCTTTATCGCGTAAACCAAAAGGTCCTGCAGGACAGCCGTGGTTGGCTCTTTGCCGCAAACCCCTAAAACGGTGCATCCGGCACCTTTGGCCGTTTGTTCACACTGATAACAAAACATACTCATAAAATATCCCCTTAAAACTCACTTCAGTTTATTTTTGTTGTTGATTACCTCATCCTGCTCTAATCATAGTAAGCAGCATTTTGAATTTTCCGTCGGAAGCAACGGCGTGAGGGATATTCGCGGGCATAATAATCAACTCGCCCGCGGAAACAGTTATCTGTTTGCCTCCGATGGTTAATAACGCCCTGCCATCGAGCACCTGCACAACGGCGTCATACGGCGCGGTATGCTCACTCAGTCCCTGCCCCTGGTCAAAGGCAAACAGGGTGAGCGTTGCGACGGGCTTATCGATTATGGTTTTACTCACTACCGAGTCGTCGGCGTAATCAATAAGCTGTGCCAAAACCGAGGGTTTTGCCAGACAGGTTTCCAAAACAGATGAATTGCGTTTCTTTTCGTTCATTTTTTGCTCCTGCTGCGTTTGCTTTTTGCCGGCTTTTGGGCCCCGTTTGTATCCGCTAACTGCCTCAAAGTAAGGCCGTCAAGAAACTTGTTGATTTTGCCCTGAAGACGGGTTAATTCAGGACTGATAGTGCACCTGCACGAGAGCCGGCAAAGCTTACAATTATTGAGCCGGACAGGCCCCTGAATGATTTCGACCAACTGGCGAACGGTTATCTTTGACGGATTTTTGCAAAGTATAAACCCGCCTGACGGCCCCAGTTCGCTTTTTACAATCCCGGCTTTATGAAGACGCTGCAGGAGTTTACAGGCAAGCTGATACGGTATTTGCTGCCTGTCCGCAATTTCCTTTGTGGGAACGGGTTCGCCATTAAATCTGCCTGCCAGCTCAACCACAGCCCTTAATGCGTAATCCGTATTTCGCCTGATAATATCCATAGTTTCCTTAAGATTAATAACTATAGGACTAATGTAGTCCTATTTAATACCAGCATCAATACAAAAATGTTCGTTTTTATGTTTTTTTTAATCCGTTAACCGCGCCGGCTTTCACCCCGACACGATAATCTCGCCGGCAGACGAGATACGAATCTGTTTTTTGAGGCCCTTTGATGAATCAAAACGGTATTCGCCTGCGCCTTTCAAGACGACACTATTGCCGGCAACGGCAATCTCGATATTTTCATTTGGGAATTTTTGACGAATGACGTTAGCCAGGAGCAATGCCTTTTCGAGGCCGTCCCCCCTGTGGTAATTTGCGACCTCATCGGGCTGGGCGAGACGTTTGCCATCGTATATCGAATCGCCGTCCATTTTTTGCAGAAGCTCGTAGACAGCATCGGGCGACATTGACTGAGCCATTGCCAGCGAGACGGGGTTTCGCTCAATGACGGCCTTAAGGAAAGGTATCCAGTCGCAGGTCTCCATATCACGATAGGCGTAGAAGGCAAGGTCAGCAGTGGTGTTTTGGCCGCGGAGGTTTTGCAGGTAATCGATGATTTTGTCACGCGTCCAGTCAACGCCGATTTCAATGGCCGGGGCCGGCAGGTATTTTTTTTCTGGCGACGGCAGTTTCGGCTCACAATAAACAAAGTCAGCAAGCCCATCGACAAACTTTTTAACCTCGGGCATAAACGGCTGGAGAATTTCGGTTATTGCCGCCCTGCCTTCGGCAGTCCGGACATCGATTTTCTTTTTGGTTATAAAATCACAGATAAAATCGCAGCGGACTCTGCCTGGAATCTCGGATTGGACAAAATCATCATCGGCGACCTCAGCGAGAAGTTTTTCGTGCGTGGTATCGGCGATGCGGTAATCGCTGCCGTGCTCGTAACTGAACAACGTTTCGGCCTTCAAAAATTGCGGATGGCCGTGGCAGTCCCTGCAAAGCTGGAAATATTTCTGATATGACGAATTGCTCCTGAGATAGTTGGCAAAAACAACCAGCGAAAGCTCACTGGACAGATATGAGCCAAGCTGCTTTACGAAATACCCGTAAACATCGGGTTTTATCGTGGCTTCCATATAGAAACAATGGATATAGCCGGATGGATGAGCAACGATTGTTACGTTTTCGTTGCGAAGCGCACGCTGGGCTTTGCCTGAGATTTCAGTGCCGTTGAACCACATCGCCTTTGTCACGAGGCGCCGATTATTGGTCAGGACGCCGTCGCGAATGTCGATGAAGTTCTGCGAATGAAGCGGCGTGAGTATCGCGTAGATATCCTTAAGCGGTATGCCGCAGACAATAAAAGCAGCGGCGGCGTAAAGCGCCGACAGCGAGACACACTCGCCGGCTTTTTTGGAGTAGTTGGGCTTGTGAACAAAGGCATCCATCGCCTCGACTGTTTCGGTCTTCCAATAGGGAATAACGTCGGTGTCGTATTTATCCAGGCCGAAGTGCTTTCGTATATCCACGTCGAAATAATATTTGTCACCCTCGTAGCCGAAGAGGCCGTTGCTTTTGGCAACGTCATCGGGTGAAACGAATTTGGCAAAGCGCCCCAGCTCCCTCGATTTGCTCGTCAGTCCCCAAGTTTCCAAATCGAGGTTGAAGTCGTATTCGTCCATTATGAACTGACGCAAGCGGAGAAGTTTTTTGAAACTGTCCTTGCCCTCGAGTTTTTTGAAGCAACTCTCGTCACGCCACTTCCAGACAAGCGGGCTCATTATATTGGCAAGAATAAGGGCATAGAACAATTCAGGGAACACGAACACTTCCATATCCGAAAGCGTTACGGCTGAACTGTATTTTTCGAGGTCTTCGGGTTTAATCCTCGTCATTACCAGTCCTTCCTGTTTAGGCACCACGGGAGCAATTCGCAGATATTACACTGGTCCCGGCGCTTGCCCGTGCAATCTTCGAGTATGCCGATGCGTGAAAGAGCGAAATCATATTTTACGGGGTCATCCGGCGAAATCCGGGCAAAGTTGCGCGTTATATCAATAGCGGTCTTCAACGAAACGTTTTTATGACTGTGAAAGCCAAGAATCCTGCAAAGCCGGGCGATATGAACATCGACGGGAACAATCAGCTTCGATTTATCAACCGAGCGCCAAAGACCCGCGTCAACGTCGTCGCTGCGAACCATCCAGCGGAGAAACAGATTCAGCCGTTTGGCCGCTCCGCCCAGACCGGGACCCGCGAGAAGAAAAGCAAGCCCTTTGGATTTACGCCCCTGATGTATCATACGATACTTATCCAAAAGTGAATCGCAGAAACGTATCAGCGCAAAAATCGTATTTTCGTGGGCTGGGTTAAATCCAAGAAGAAAAAACTTCTCTATACTGCCGTATTCAGCAAGCACACCTTTCAGCAGGGTCAGCAGGTCGGATATGTCATCGCCGGTATTGAAACGATGCTTGAAACCTTCAAGCGATGCCCGGTTTTTATTCGTGAAATTGAGCACAAATTCATAAGGGCTGCGGCCCATTCTTCCAAGCAAATTATTCAAATCATTTTGAATCTGCTCTACCCGGCCATAGGCAAGGCAGGCGGACAGAAGGCCGACTATTTCCATATCCGCAGGATTAGTGTATCGGTAAACAAATTGCAGCGGGTCGGGCCTTATTAACTCTTTACGGTTGTATTTTTCATACAGCCCCTCGAACAATGCCCTTAGTTTTTCGGGCTTTGCAGCGGAAGCATCGGCCGGTGAATTAGCAGTCATTTCTTTCATTAACTCACGACTCCAGCGATTAGCCGGCGACCCGGAATTTTTCAATAAGCATTCGTAATCGATTCAAATCAGGTTCTCTCTCAAACAACGGCCGATTGTCCTGCTGATAAATCCCAACATTATCCTCGAATACACTTTTGTTGGGATTGACATAAAAAATTCCCAGCGGCAGTTTGTCTGTTTCGATCGCCCTTTTGAAGGCAGCTGAGCGGTCAAGCGGGTTGTAAGAATCCTCAAGATAATAAGTATGTTCTTTGAACCACTGCCAGGTGTTTATTTTGTTAAAAGTAACGCAGGGCTGGAATATATCGACTAAGGCATAACCTTTGTGCGTAATCGCCTTTTTGAGGATTTCTTTGGTTTTTTCAGCGTCGCCAATGAATGCCCTTGCGACAAAACCGGCATCAAGGGCAATCGCTACCGCAAGAGGATTGAACGGCTCAAGCATAACGCCCGCAACTTGGACGGGGGTCTTGAAACCAAGCTGGCTGGTCGGCGAGGCCTGACCTTTGGTAAGGCCGTAAACCATATTGTTGTGGACGATATTTGTGATGCCAGGATTTCGCCTGATGGTGTGGATGAAGTGGTTGCCGCCCTCGCCATACATATCACCGTCGCCGCTTTCTGCGATGACGGTCATCGAGGGATTCGCCGCTTTAATGGCGGTAGCGGGAGGGAGGGCGCGGCCGTGCAGGCCGTTAAAAAAATTAGTCCTGAAGTAATGCGGAATCTTTGCCGCCTGCCCTATGCCTGAGACCATAACAAGCTTTTCGGGAGCGATATCAAGCTCAGCAAGGGCTTTTTTGAGCACGTTGAGAATGCCGTAATCGCCGCAGCCCGGACACCAAGCGACATCAATCTCGCCAATATCAAAAACATTCGTATCCATAAGAACCTCACTTCAGGATTTTTTTCAACGCGACGGTTACTTCCTCGACTGAAAATTGCAGGCCGCTGTATTTCAGGATTTTATCTTTAATATCGAAGCCGGCATGTAATTTTATCAACTTGGCAAACTGGGCGGTGGCATTGCCCTCGACGATAACAACTCGTTTTGCCTTAGACAAATAATCCGCGGTTTGCGGGTGCAACGGATAAACCTGGCTGTAATGCAAAAGAGAAGTATCGGATTTACCTAAAAGCTCAATCGCCTCTTTGACGACGGGATAAGTCGAACCCCAGCAGACAACGAGATTCTTGTATTTGCAATTGGGATAAAGCTGCGGCTCGACAATCTCCGCCTTGGCGGATTCGAACTTTCGCAGGCGTTTATCAACCATCCTGGTTCTAAGTTTCAAATCTTCCGTTATATGCCCTTCGGCATTGTGCTCGTCGCTGTCAACGCAGACCAAACCATCGCCGAAACCAGGAATGCCGCGAGGCGATATGCCGTTGGGGGTTATCTCATAGCGTTTGTAATCGGCTGCGGTTTTGACAATATATTTTTCGACTTTGACCTTCGACACATCAAAGGCAGCGGTATTGTAATAAGAATCAACAAGATACTGGTCGCTCAGAATAAATACCGGCATCTGGAATTTGTCGGCAAGATTAAACGCGCGGGCGGTAAGATAAAATGCCTGCTCAAGCGTGCCCGGCGCAAAAATAATTCTGGGAAACTCGCCGTGGCCCGCGTAAAGCGCAAACTCTATATCGGCCTGTTCGGTGCGAGTAGGTAACCCGGTAGCAGGAGCGGGCCTTTGACCAAGATGAATAACCACAGGGGATTCGAGCATACCAGCCAAACTAACGCCCTCGACCATAAGAGCAAAGCCCCCTCCCGACGTCGTAACCATTCCACGAGCGCCGGAATACCAGGCGCCAATCGCCATATTTATCGCGGCGATTTCATCTTCTGCCTGTTCGACGATTATACCTGAATCACGCCCGTGTTTTGCCAGAAAGTTCAGCACGGACGTCGAGGGCGTCATCGGATACGAGGAAACGAAATTGCATCCCCCCGCCATAGCCCCAAGCCCGATGGCGTCGCCGCCGCTCGGTATAATCTGGTCTTTAACGCCTGCGTCCGGACTTATATTTATTTTGATATCGGCCCTGGCCGCCACGTCCTCAGCAAGCCGAAAGCCGGCCTGGGCGGCTTTAACATTGTTCGAAACAATATCCGCGGCCTTTGTGGAAAACGACCGCTTTACATATTCGCAAATATCGTCGAGCTTCATTCCGAGCAAGCCGGCCAATGTTCCCGTAGCGACTACGTTGGAGTAAATCTTGTTGCCGAGGTCGCTGGCGATTTTGGTAAACGGCGTCTCGACGAATTTAAATTTCTCCCCGGAGACCTCATCGCCGAGCAATTCCGCCTCGCCGATGACCACAGTATCATCGGAGATTCTATCCCGCAGATGCGATATAGCGCCTTTGTTCAATGGCACAAGGATATCTATGCGGTCAACATAAGCGGACACCGGCCTGGAGCTGACGCGAATTTCGGTGGAGTTGTTGCCTCCGCGGACACGGGACATATACTCCTTTGTAGCGAAGACGTTATAGCCGGCGAGTTTCAGCATCCCGGTCAGAATGCCCTCGACCGTTTGTATGCCCATACCTGCCTGGCCACACAAAACTATTGAAATACCATCAGCCCCGACAGATTTCCCCTTTGCCATATCCACATCCGCCCATCTTCGACTATCGCCAATCAATATTTTTCGAGATGATGGAACTCCGCGTTTTCCAGCCACGTCTTAGGCCTGGAAACGAACTCGATTATATTTTCGAGAAGGAAGTAATGTTTGTTTTCCTCTTCCGCCAGCGTGTTAAAAATCGCCTTATGACTGGGGTTTTCCGATTCCTTAGCCTTCTGGCGGTAGAAAGAGCGGCTCTCTTTCTCTATGTCCTGCGCCTTTTTGTAAAGGTCAATCTGGCTGTCGCCAAACTTGAACTTTTCTTTGCTCTGCCTCATCTTCGCGAAAATCGTCTTGGCATTGGTCAGCAATATGGTATCCGCGACTCCGACGGGAATCCCCTCCTTCATTTTCGAGACAACCTCAATGTGGCCGTGCTCCTCGTCGGCAAGCATAGTAAGGATACTGACAAGCCCCTTATGCGGCGCCTGCTGCGCCAACTGGCGATAGTACTGTTCGGACAACTGTTCTTTTTCTATAGCGAATTCAAATATGTTCATCGTTTATTTCTCCAAACAGAATCGTTCATACCTCACACAGGGGCCGCCATTTCCTGCCGTCTGATTCGATAAGCTGGTCAGCCTGTAAAAAGCTTTCGGAACCCGCACGGTATTCATAAGGCATCGACGACTTATCTTCCCACACTTTCAGGACCGGCTCAAGCAAACTCCAGGAAATCTTCACATCATCCTGCCTGGTAAAAAGCGTCTGGTCGCCGAGCATACAATCCAGGAGCAATCGCTGATATGCGTCAGGTGGCTCGCCGCCGAAGACCTCGGCATAACTGAATTTCATTCTGAGTGTCCCAATACAGACCTTCGAGCCGGGACGCTTGGCCTGGAAGTTCAGCGAGATTCCTTCCTCCGGCTGAATATGCATCACCAGCGTATTGGCGGGCAAATCAGGCAGCCCCGCGGAAACGAGCATAGAATGAGGAATCCTCCTGAACGTGATGGCAATCTCCGTGTCTTTTCTCGCCAGACGTTTGCCAGTCCTGAGATAAAAAGGCACATCCTGCCACCGCCAGTTATCCACGAATAATCTCGCGGCAACATACGTCTCTGTCGTGGAAGCGGCATCGACCTTCGGCTCCTGGCGATAGCCCGCAACATTTTGGCCGTCAATCTTACCGGCTGTGTATTGTCCCCTCACAAAATCAGTGTTTACGCTTTGTGCGATCAAAGGCCTGATACACCGCAGAAGTTTGACTTTTTCGTCACGAACGTGGTCGGCCTCAAACGAGGGGGGCGGCTCCATCGCCACCAAGGCAAGCATCCCGAGCATATGGTTCTGAAACATATCACGCAAAGCGCCCGCCTTATCGTAATATCCGCCGCGATGCTCAACGCCAACCGATTCGGCTATGGTAATCTGAACATGGTCGATAAAATTGCGATTCCACACCGGCTCAAAAATTGTGTTGGCAAACCTGAACATCAGAATATTCTGGATCGTCTCTTTTCCCAGGTAATGGTCAATGCGGTATATTTGCCGTTCGCTGAAATGCCTGTGAATGGTCTGGTTAAGGTCTTCGGCGCTTTTTAAATCCCTGCCGAATGGTTTTTCGACAACCACGCGAATCCGTTCGCATCCCGGTTTGCCTGGACAGGAAAGCCCCGCTTTATCGAGTCCTTCCACTATTGTCCCATACAGCAACGGCGGCACGGCGAGATAAAAGATACGGCCGCCTTCGACGTTGTGCTCGCCGTCGAGTTGAGATATTCTCGCGGCGATAGATTTGTAAAATGACTCCTGTTCGTAATCACCGACAATATAATAAACCTTGTCTGTAAAACGCCTCAGCAAATCTGATGGGACATCTCCAAGGGATCCCCGTAGGCAATCGCCAACATCGGTCCTGTACTGCTCATCGGAAAAATTGCTTCTGCCACAACCCACAAGATAAAAATTCTCATTGAGCAAACCACGCCTTAAAAGCTCAAAGACACTGCTGAGCAATTTGCGACGGACCAGGTCGCCGGAGGCCCCAAACACAATCAAGCCGCAGGGAGGGGCATTAACCTCCGCACAGGCGATTTCCTGCGGTAAAACTGTCGGACAAATATCGCTCATAAAAGACATCCATCAAAACCACGATGACAGCTGCCCGGCCGAAAAATCAATCATTGACCGGTTCAAACTCGTCTTTTCCTGCGCCGCAGTCCGGGCAAACCCAGTCGGCGGGCAAATTCTCAAAACTTGTCCCCGGTTTGACGCCGTTATCCGGGTCGCCCACTGCCGGGTCATAGATATAACTGCACATAATACATCTGTATTTCTTCATCGTTTTTACTCCTTCAGCTGCCTGAGGTTTATGTTCAATATACGTCGCCGCCGACTTGGGCGTCTTGCCGTGCTTGACATCGCGATAATAGGCATAGGTCATTGGATAACCTTTGCCTTCGAGCGATTCGCAGGCAACTACTTTGCCTATAAAAAGCGTGTGGCTTCCGACATCAACACTTTGCATCAACTCCGCTTCAAGAAACCCGACGGTATTATCAAGGATAATCGGCGAACCCGTCGTGCCGAGGCGATATTTCACCTGTTCAAGCTTGTTTATGTCCCTGCCGGTCCTGAAGCCGAATTTGCCGATAAAGGGCATCGGCGCCGCCTCGGAAAGGATTGAAACGGCAAAGACCCTGCTTGCACCGATGAGCTGGTGCGTCAGACACTGTTTATTGACGCTTACCGCCACCACAGGTGGATCGGGCGTCAACTGGAACACCGTATTGACGATACACCCGTTGAGTTTATCTTCCTCTTTCGAAGCGATAATACACATTCCATAGCTAAGTTTGAATAACGATTCCAAATCAAGCATCGTTCGGCATCCTGCCTCTCCGGCGTAAGTTAAGCCGACCTCGACCAGCGTTACGGCATTTTCTCCAGTTGCATATACAGAATGGACAGGTGATTGAATTCTTCAGAGATAATCGCATCAATTTTTCCCTTCCCGTCCGAAGAAACAAACTTTTTTAAGCCGGAGTAAAAAACTATCGAGAGCTTCTCCGCGTTGACCGCTGTCTCGAAGACCTCTTTTATCGTCTCTTTGCCGGTAAATTTGGTTGTCCGGTCCTTTTTGCCTTCGACACCGTGGCTGGCAGCCATCGCCTGCAAATAAAAAGCTGCTTCGTTGTCGGGGTCAAAGCTTGTCGGCTCTTTACCAGAGGCATCAAGCTGTTTTCTCATTTCCTGGAATATTTTGAAATGGCCGTCTTCCATCCCAGCCAGGGAGATGAACATATCCCGCGTCTTCCTGTCTGAAACTTTTTTGGCCGCCTCACGGTAGAAATTTGCGCCATTTTTCTCTATTTGCTCGGCCATTTCAAAAATTTCATCCAGGTTGAAACCTATCGCCATTATCAATCTCCTTACTTTGCGGCCCCGCGTTTGCCAAGTTCTCTGTCGAGCATAAACATCGAGCCGGTTACTTTCCTTCCCACAGGCCGTGAATGTTGCAATGTTCACGAGCCGTCACATTGGTTGCTTTTATGTTAAAAATCGCCTCGGGCGCGACGCCCGGTTTGAGGAACTGGCGATATACTTTACCGTCCGCGAGAAGCTCAATCCATTCAATATAATGCTTTTCTTCCATCGGGTGAGGAATACTGCCGACCTTGACCTTGAAGCCGTCGGGGAGTTCCTCGATTACCGGCACGTGTTTTTCCTTCGAGGCGTCAACTGTATTGACAACCAGTTTTACCATCGGCTGTTCGCAGCAAACCAGATCGCCCGAGCCCCCTCGCAGTACCTCAACTATATCGCCGCACGTCTTGCACTCGTAAACTTCCAATCTTTCAGCCATTATAATCCCCTTTTACATAAAATCGAGTTGGCTTCTTCCGTTTCTTTATCCCGCTATCATTAACTATTTAAGCACTCCGATTTCCCGGTGTTTGGCCGCTATTTTCTCCGCCAGAAGGTCCAGCGCGACGAAATCTTTGTCCGTCGCCACACCTTTCGCTATCACCGGCTCTATGACCTCAACTTTCAGATTGCCCAGCATACCCGACAGTTGTTCGACCATTTTGCCGCCCCAGCCGAAGGAGCCGATAATCGAAACAAACCTCGTCTTGGGCTTCAGCGCATTGGCCAGAAACGCTACATACGCCGCTGAAGGATGCGCACCAATAAGCACCGTCGGCGAGCCGATGACTACGGTCGCCGCATCCACAAGCGCCATCGCCAGCGACCCAATATCCACACCCGTCAGGTTGAACTGCCTGACCTTTATACCTCGTTCAGCCAGCGCGTCAACTAAATGCTCAACCATCTCACGAGTGCTGTCGTGCATCGACACATACGCCACTACCACTTCATTTTTCACCTCGTCGCTGACCCAGTTCTTGTAGGCGTCGATTATAAACTTCGGTCTTTGATAAACCGGGCCGTGGCTTGGCGCAATTATCTGAATATCAAGCGATTCCAGCTTCTTGAGATTGTTTTTTATCGGGGTCCTGAACGGCATCATAATCTCAGCGTAATACCGCTTCGCGCCTTCATAAACCATCGATTCCTCTTCCACAAACAAGCTGCTTGTCGCCAGGTGCGAGCCGAAGAAATCACAGGGGAAGAGGATTTTGTCCTCCGCGAGATAAGTGCTCATCGTTTCGGGCCAGTGCACCCAGGGGATAAAAACAAACTTAAGCGTCTTATCGCCCAGCGACAATTCCTGCCCATCCTCGACAACGATAAATTTGTCGTCCTCTATGCGCAAAAGCTCCATCAGCATAGCCTTGCACTTTGCGTTGGTAACAACTTTCGCGTTCGGGTAAAGCAGCAGCACATCCGGCAGTGAGCCGGAATGGTCCTGCTCGGCGTGATGGGCGACAACATAATCAATTCGCTCGACTCCCGTACTAACGATATTATCCAGTAAAACGTGCGTCTTTTTCGGGTCAACCGTGTCCAGCAGAGCTGTTTTTTCGCTGCCCTTTATCAGGTAGGCGTTGTAGCTGGTGCCGTCGGGCAGCGGAATCAATTCATCGAACAGCCGTCTGTCCCAGTCAATAGCCCCTACCGAATATACATTGGGTTTAATCTCGTTGGTCATAAGTCAAACTCCTTTTAGCTTTGTCCTTACAACTCTTTGACTGCCTTCAATACCGCGTCGTAATCCGGCTCAGTGGCGATCTCAGGCACTATTTGAAGGTAACGTACAACGCCCTTCTTATCAACAACGAATACAGCCCTGGCCAGCAGCCGCAAGTCCTTTATCAACACTCCATACGCCCTGCCGAACGAGGCGTCGCGATGGTCCGACAGCGTCTGAACATTTTTTATGCCTGCCGCTCCGCACCACCGCTTCTGCGCAAACGGCAAATCCATACTGATTGTCAGCACGACTACATCACTACCGAGCTGGGCCGCTTTCTCATTAAACTTGCGGGTCTCCAAATCGCAGACCGATGTATCTAACGACGGCACAGACGCGATGATACAGACCTTGCCGGCAAAAGACGACAACTTAACCGGCGACAAATCGTTTGCCGTAACTTCAAAATCAGGCGCCTTTTGTCCTACTTTTACCGCCTGACCGACAAGGGTAACCGGCTTACCCTTCATCGTAACCAAACCTGTCCGTTCTTCCATAATGTTCTCCTTGCATCCTGTAAACAATAACGCCATCGATGCAGTAAATCCAAAAACACATATTTTTATCCATCTTTTACTCATAATTAACTTCTCCAACAACAACTGGGATACGGCCGGGTTTGATCCCGGTTTCGGGGACCAAACCTGGCCTCGCTTCTTTGCCCCTCGCCACCATCAGAATATAGTAACGAGAAAAACGTTACTATAAGCAAATCCCCTATTTTATGATGGGAGGTTGCCTATATCCCCTCAATAATTAACCGCTTCAAGCTCAAAGTGCGCCTTCGGATGCGCACAGGCGGGGCAGGAATCAGGCGGCTCAGTCCCCTCGTGAACATATCCGCAATTTCTGCAAACCCATCTGACGGGCTTTGACCTCTTGAACACAACTCCTTCGGTTATGTTTTTGGCAAGTGCCACGTAACGCTGTTCATGTCTTTTTTCTGCAATAGCAATGTTCCTGAAGACATTCGCTATCACCGGTAAACCTTCCTTTTCCGCGGTCTTCGCGAATTCCGGGTACATAATCGTATTCTCATAATGCTCGCCGCCGGCCGCCTCTTTGAGGTTCTCCAGTGTGTTGCCTATGACTCCGGCCGGATAGGCTGCGGTAATTTCGACCTCGCCGCCCTCAAGAAACTTGAACTCTCTTTTCGCGTGCTCCTTTTCCTGGTTGGCCGTCTCTTCAAAAATTGCCGCTATCTGCTCATAGCCCTCTTTTTTGGCCTGACTCGCGAAATAAGTATAACGGTTTCTCGCCTGCGATTCGCCGGCAAAGGCAATCAGCAGATTTTTTTCTGTCTGTGACCCTTTCAGTTTCATTTATGACCTCCTTACATTCCGAATAATCCCAAAACCTTATTTTCCAAACGCCTGCTTGATGTCCATCGCGTGCTTATGACCTGGATTTGCTTCCGCAAGAGTCGCAAATGCTCTCCAGATATACCGTCTTTCTCGATATTTTAAATTTCGCCGCTATGCTCGCGGGTACTTTTATATCATCAAACAGCGAACAATGAAAGTCGAAAATTTTTGCCGCCCTGCCGCTATTTTCCCGCGCTTGATAACAGGCCTGCAATAAGTTAGAGTTTAGAGTCAATGATGTGAAAAGTAACAAATGCTTATTGTCGTTTGAGAATAGGAAAGGACGGGTCTTATGAGCAAACAAATCGCGATAATCGGCGTTCTGGCAGCTCTTATCCTGATTTCCGGATGCGATATGGTCGGCCAGCAGAAAACATACTCGCCGAAGGAATTAAAACTGCCCGCAACAGAACGATATATCCTTACGCCTAAGGCCCCCGACGAGCCGCGAATAAACGGCGCAAAGGTTTTTGGCGTCAGGCCCGGAAGTCCTTTCCTGTTTATCGTTCCCGCTACCGGCCAAAGGCCGATTGTATTTTCTGCGGATAACCTGCCGCAGGGACTGACAATCGACAGCAGCACCGGCCTGATAACCGGCACGCTGACAACACCGGGAACTTATAACGTAACGCTCAAGGCACAAAACGCCCGCGGCATCGCAACAAGGGAATTCAAAATTGTCGTCGGCGACAAAATCGCCCTCACCCCCCCTATGGGCTGGAACAGCTGGAACTGCTGGGCCGCCCAGGTCTCTGATAAAAACGTCCGCGCATCCGCAAAGGCAATGATTGACAGCGGACTCATCAACCACGGCTGGACCTATATCAATATCGACGATACCTGGCAGGGTAAACGCGGCGGGTCTTTTAACGCCCTCCAGGGCAATCAAAAATTCCCGGATATGAAGGGACTTTGCGACTATGTTCACTCGCTGGGCCTGAAAGTCGGAGTTTATTCTTCGCCCTGGATTACCACATACGCGGGCTACCCCGGAGGCTCAAGCGATGACCCGAACGGCTCCTGGGAGAGATTGGC
>JBEKAT010000009.1:0-33261 GCA_050015775.1 Sedimentisphaerales bacterium
GGCGCCTGATAAGACTACCGTCCACATCCTGCCTCACTGGAACTGGCCGGACCGAATCGGGCAAAATGTCCCCGTTTATATTTACACCAATGGTGATACCGCAGAACTTTTCCTTAATGGTCGGTCTCAAGGAAAAAAGTCAAAAGCAAAAGAGGCGGGACCCGGTTATTACGGCATTATAGACAAATACCGTATCTGCTTCAACGACGTAAATTATGAACCCGGAGAGCTTAAGGCGGTTGCCTATAAAGACGGAAAAGAAATTGGTCAGGCCATAATGAAGACAGCCGGCGAACCTGCGTCGCTTCGAATGACTCCCGATAGAAAAGAACTTGCTGCGACAGGCGATGACCTTTGCTATCTACTAATCGAAGCAATTGATGCCAACGGCACGCTTTGTCCTTTGGCGGATAACCTGGTTAAATTCAAAATCGAAGGTCCTGCCGAAATCGCAGCCACCGATAACGGCAATCCTCGTTCATTTGAATTGTTCCAGGACGCCGAACATAAATTGTTCTATGGCAAAGAAACTTTAATTATCCGTCCCGCAGAAGGACAGGGAGGAATTATAAAAATTATTGCCGAAAGTGACGGCCTGACGCCGGCTGAAGTTACTGTTCAAAGCAAATAAAAAAGAGGTATAAGAGAAAGGATTTCAAAACAATGACAGATTCGCAGAAAAAGATACTTGCAAGCTTATCAATAATCCTCGCGTCTCTGGTGATTGTTCCATGTTTTTTTGACACAGCGGCCCAGGCGGAAGCTCCTGTTTCGATTGCCGGGCCTGGGCCGGTAGATGTGAACGGGGAAATAGCCGCAGCGAACAATTCGATTGCGTATGCCACGCAACAGGTGATCTTCAGCAACGATTCCGATTCTGTTATTGTTGAAAAAGCGGCAAAGGTTCTGCCTCGCCCCAATCAGTCAAACTGGATGCGGCTGGAGTGGACCTTTTTCCTTCATTACGGCGTGAACACATTCAGAGGCGTTGAGTGGGGTAATGGCCGTGAAGATCCCTCGCAGTTCAATCCTTCAGCGTTTGATGCAAACCAATGGGTCAGCGCGATGAAAGATGCCGGAGGCAAAATGATTGTGCTCGTTTGCAAGCACCACGATGGATTGTGTCTGTGGCCCACCCGCTACACTTCGCATTCGGTCGCATCGAGTTCCTGGCTTGACGGCAAAGGCGATGTTGTCCGAGCTGTTGCCGACGCCGCCCGTAAGCATGGTCTCAAGCTGGGTGTTTATCTTTCACCCGCCGACCTTTATCAACTGAAGACAAATCCGAAAAATCCTGCCGGTTACTATGGCAATGACAGTAACAGTGTCCTTTCTGTTATTCCTACCGATCCGGCCAGTTTCAAGAACAATCCCGCCTTAGGCCGCACACCACCGGCCGGTTTCACGAGTTACAAATATGTGGTGGACGATTACAATCGCTATTTTCTGAATCAGCTTTACGAATTGCTGACCGAGTATGGCCCCATCCAGGAAGTCTGGTTTGACGGAGCTAACCCGGATCCAAGCGTCAAAGAGACCTACAATTATAACGCGTGGTTTGACCTGATCCGCCATTTGCAGCCCGGGGCGATCATCTTCGGCAAAGGGCCGGACGGGCGCTGGGTGGGCAATGAGGGTGGCATCGGACGCACTACGGAATGGAGTGTCATTCCTCTGCCTGTGTCGCCCGACAACTTCCTTTGGCCGGACATGCAGGCCGGTGATCTCGGCAGCCGCGCCAAACTTAAGCCCGGTTCGTATCTGTGGTGGTATTCTACGGAAACCAATGTCACCATTCTCGCCAACGGGCAATGGTTTTGGGGGCCCAGAAAGCATCCCAGAAGCCTGCCGCAGTTGGTGGATATCTATTACACATCAATCGGTCGTAATGGGAATCTCATTTTGAACCTTTCTCCCGACAAGCGTGGTCTGATTCCAGACGACCAGCTTGAAGCCTTGAGCCGGATGGCACAGGTTATTAAGGATACATTCGCTAAAGACCTTGCTATCGGCGGCAAAATGACTGCTGATACCTCCAATGCCGCCAATAGCCCGTCGCTGGCGCTCGACGGAAACCTCGACACCTGGTGGGAAGCCGCACCGGGACACACCACAGCCGCCTTGACGTTGACGTTGCCGGCGGCGATCACCTTTGATGTCGTTTCGTTACAGGAAGCGGTGGATCATCGTGGTCAAAGAATTGAATCCTTTGTCATCGAAGCCTTGAATGGGACGGCTTGGGTTACGGCAGAAAAAATAGCGTCAGATGAACTGACAACCGTCGGGCACAAACGGCTGATACGGCTCAAATCCCCGGTGACCACAAGCCAGGTGCGCATTCGCATTACCGGTTCACGCCTGGAACCGACGCTGGCAGAAATCGGACTCTTCAAGCAATCCGTTTACGGCCAGTCTCCCGTCATTTCAGATCGTGACACCAACGGCCAGGTGACGATTGGCAACACCAGCGGTTTAAAGATGGTTTATACCATTGATGGTAACACGCCGACAGCCAATTCTGCAGTTTACAGTTCACCAATCTCCCTGCCGTTGACCGGCACTGTGCAGGCTGCCTGTGTCATGCCGAACGGACAGCTTGGCATCGTGACTTCTAAAACTTTCGCCGGACTGCCGCCCACCGGTTGGAAAGTCGTCGCCGTGGACAGCCAGGAAACCGCCGGAGCCGACAACTCTGCCGCCAATGCGATTGACGGCAACTCGTCCACATTCTGGCACACCCGCTGGAATGAGGATCTGAAGCTGCCTCATTTCATTACGATTGACATGGGAACTTCACATCGGATTGCAGGCTTCACCTACCTGCCGCGCCAGGATGGGAATCTCAATGGCACCGCCGAAAATTACCGTTTCGAAACCAGCATGGATGGAGTCACCTGGACGACCAATGTCGCTTCGGGCACGTTCGCCAACATTCGGAATAACCCGTCGCTCCAGCAAGTCAGCTTCGCTCCCGTCAACGCCCGATTCTTCCGCTTCACGGCCTTGCAGGAAATCAATAAAAACGGCTGGACGAGCGCTGCCGAAATCTCTGTGTTGCCAGCCATCGGGCTTCGGGACAACTAACAGAGGACACATATTGTCTGAAATCAGCACTAGTGGCTCAGTTTTTGGGAACCTGAATTAAGGGGACAGATGAATATTGTATAGTATGGGTTAAGAAAATGAAAAGAATGAAAGCAATTAGAAGTGTAATTGTTTTTACTTTAAAGGATTTGAAAATGCCCGCCGATGGAAATGAAATGGCTAACGTATTTAAATTAACAATCGAAAAGTAACTTAAATTAAAACAGTAACCATCGCTCTCAGCGACCATGTCGCCAATAGTCACTTCCTCAACTCACGCAATTCTAAGCACTTACGTAATTCTCGTAAAGAATTAACAGAGGGGGCGGGATTATAACCGCCTTCTTTTAAACTACCGAGCCTTCGATCCCTTTCTCATTTAATCTGAAAACATACACGAAATACTCCCGCGAGGGACTCATGGCATCATGAATGTGATGTAAGTTGTTATCTTTCCTGGATTATTTTTTGGCGAGCATATTTTAGCAACTTAACATGGTAAAAACCATGCGTTTTTTGAATGTCATGTAAACTTGATGTTATGACTGATTTTACAACCCGCCGCGCATTTTTAAGAGGTTATAACCTCTGATCTAGAACCATGACAGCATCCTGCGGTAACTATAATCAGCCGGGCTTTTATGGATCAAGCGATTCATAATCATGTCTCTATTATGTCTCCACGCATACAAAATTTCATCTGTGCCAAGGGAAAACATCCCTAATATTAGCTTGGAAACAAAGATTTTTAAAAATTTTCACATGAAAATAGGATGTATAATCCGATTGCATAAAGCCATAAGTCGTTAAAACATTGAAATTGCAAACTCACAGCCCCCCTGCTTACAAAAACTGCTTACTTTGCCAGTCAACCGTTGTCCGCAATTGGCACAGACAAGAACCATACAAAGGAAGATTATGCCGAGGATGGGGACATCAGTAAGTCCTTGCCAATGGCTACATTAGGCACAAAAGAAAACGCCTTGTCAGCGATTGTCACTGACAAGGCGGTAAACGAGGCCGAAGGGGCTCGAACCCTCAACCTTCGGATCGACAGTCCGAAATCAGGGCTTGTAAGTGTTTGTCAATAAACGGTTTATACTTGTCAAATAAAGACTTGTGATGCTGGCCGTAGCGTAACCGAAGCCCAACCGTAGCCTAACCGTATGTCGTTGGTGCAAATTTTGGTGCAACGCTTGTGCTCATGTAATCCATAATTGCAACAAAACAAACAACGTTTTTCAAAAGGCAGAGAATGGTATTGGAGCTTTATTTGCTCACGGCTCTGAATTTGCAGCCATGGTTTTTTGTACCTCCTGCTTTAACCATTCCCGAAGTGAGTCGACGGGGTAGAAGATGGCTTTGCCAATACGGACATACGGAACCTGTTTCCTGTCTGTCCATTCCCACAGCAAGCGTTCGCTGATTATTAAGGCCAATGCTGCTTCGGTCATCCCATACTGTAAAAACATTCGTCTCACCCATCAGGTCGCCCTTCTGTATGATTTCATAAGCCCACCACGACGTTTCCGACATAGGAATTATACCGCAGAACCAAATGAATGCCGACCAATTTCAGCAAAATAAGCTGCTTGTAAGATCAGCTTTCCTAAATACTTAACGTCAGATGAATATTTTTACAGTATGGGGTAGGGCGAACCTCTTACTCGCCGGCCAGCTCCGCTATTATCTTGTCGCCTTTGGTCACGGATTGCCCGCAGCCATCCGCAAATCATCGAGATACACAGAGTTACCCGGTGTATCCCATGTGCTGAACCAGAACTCCATCTGTTTGATACGATTGTAGTCAAGCGGCGAAGCGTCAGGTATAAATGCAGATTGCGGCGTCGTGATCTTCGTCCAGCCAACACTGGTCGGCCGTGGTACAGAAAATCTTGCTAACCGATTAGCATAGTCATACACAATCACCTGATTAAGTTTTGAATCATTGACCAGATCCGTCCACAACCAGAAACTCAGTGTCGCACCGGCCATGTTCAGCTCTGGGCTAAAGACATGAGAGGGTTTTACATCCCATTGCGTCGGCGTCATCGCCTCATATTTCACTCGCAGAGATCCCGTGCCCTCATGAACAAAATTCGGATCGGTCGCCTGCATCATCAGCCCGGTGTTATATCCGTCAACCCAACCATTAGCCGCGAAATTATCAAACGACTCAATTTGTACATCCGCCAGAACATTTGACATAAGCCACTGACCGGCAAGGGCACTAAAATCAAGCAGATTGATGCTGTTGTCATCGTTGATATTAGCCCTGCCCAGCGAAGTACCTGCCAGCAGCCAGCTTTGCGCCAGAATACTCAGATCATATATATCAACCATGCAGTCGCCGTTGATGTCGCCAGCGAGCCGTTGCGGCGATGCCTGCACCTGCGCACAGTTTAGATACGCTGTATTGGTCTTGTAATCCACTACTACGCCATTGATCAGCTTTTTCGTACCATCGATCGTAACCTGCCCGCCGGCCGGTGCAAACACCAGCACCATTGCAGAATCAGCCGGTATATTGACTTCCACAATACCGCTAACATTGATTTTAACTATCTCCTGCGATACGGTATCATAAACGTCAGTAGGAACGGAGCCGACATTCACATCTACAGTTTGCGGTGTTCCATAGGAGTTATAATACAAAAACGTCGGATACGCCGGCGCATGGTAGTAATCCGTCGCCAGCAAATCAAGCTGGAGTATCTCCTCGACATTCGTTGTATTTACCACCGCCGCCAGCATTCCCACATGCGACGCACCATACAATGCAAAATCCGTCCCCATACCCCACATCAACCCATCGCCCATCGCATACGGCGCAAATGCCGTCGTTTCGGTAATCACCATCATCCAATTGACATATAACTTGTCGTTGGCAGTGCCGGGTGTGTTAGGATTGGTATCTCGTGCCTTTATATATATTGGACCGCTCAACTCTGATGGTAAGCTATATGTGTAATCCTGATCGCCGCCAGTGTTACTGACCGTGAACATATCAGTATACGCTCCTTCGGGCGATGTGGCATACGCAATTATAAAACCGGTATCGGCATCGCCGGCATCAACATAGTGGCCATAAAAATGGAGCGTGTGGCTTCCACTGGCCGTAATATTAAGCTGCCACACATGGTCAAGTTTATCATACTGCCCGACCGTTTGCTCTTTCAACACTTCATATTTGCTGTCTTTTACCTGAGTATTGGCATACGTGCCGGTAACAGTGCCATAGGTATTACTATAGTCGGATACGGCCTTATCGACGATCCGCGGCGTTTTTCGCAATCCCTCATAACTGATACAGTTGCACGGGTCATAGATGTACGACCAGCTTTCGCTCGACTGATGCGCCGCATCAAGGCCATTTGTGTAAAATAGGCGCGAAGCGTTTGCCGCATTGAGCATCCACTTGCCGATTGCGCGGGCATAATCCTGATTATACCTTGGTATAGGCGTAAGTGCCGCCGCCCACTGGAATGTGTTCATCGCAAACGCATACCCATCGCCGTCCGTCGCACTGCCGACCAAACCGTCGCAGTCATATCCGCCCCATGGGCTGTCCGCTATAACACCCCAGCCGTAGCGAGCATCGCTCGCCGTGCTTGGCTCAAAGCACCAGTTGATCAGTTTGGTAACATCATAGCTGCGTCCCTGTTCGGCGTTCATTCTGGCCGCTGTATATGCCCCGTACGGCAGAAGCACCTCATACAGCGGATTCTGAGTACGATTGAGCAGATACTGAATACCCCAGTCCGCCCCCGTAATATGCTGTGAAACACCCCATTTCACATACGCCATATACTCCAGCCACGCATACCCAGCGGCCGCATCCGGCTCTTTCCAGTCGCCGTTGTCAAAAGGCTGATTCGTGTCGAAATCAAAAGCCGTATGAGTAAAATCCGGCACTGTCCACGGGCTCGTCTTGCCGCCCATCGCCACCTCTGCGTTATACAGTCGATCGGCCATGCTGGACATCAGCGTTTCCATTGAACCTGTATTCGGATACTTTGCCAGCAACTGACAAAACAAAAGAGGGGGAAACACCTCATACCAGAACGACTGTCCCGACTGGGTCGAAGTGTAGTTGAGCACCATATTTTCGCCGTTTGCCAAGTTGTAGTACTGCTGTTCCATCAGCACAAAGTTATAATACAGCCCTGTCGCTGCGACGAACTGGTTGCTCTTGTTTATACCCGCCAGCGCCCCGCCCAAAACAGCTCCAAGACAATTGATCGACTCATGCTCCCCGCCGCTGTGCATTGAAGGATGCCCTATATAGGACGGCATCCCAAAAGTATTCCACGGATAATTTACCCTCCCGGTATCCCACCATACTATCGGATACGTTTGCCACCAGGAATCTGATGACGATGTCGTGCGGGTAAAACTGAAGACGTAATTATCATAATCCCTCGCCACCTGCTTCCAGTCCCGCATTTGATACGGCGCAGGCATGTTCGGCATCAGCTCGACTCGTGGTATATTGATTTGTGCTGCTATCGCAACACCAGCATAGAACGCCACTGCCAGCATTGCAGCGACAACCGCCGGATATGAATTCTTCACATCTACCCTTCCACCAACAATTAGTTATATGGCGGATCTATGTACATCCTGTTGGCAATCGGAACCCATGTTGGCATATTCAAATTAAACTGCACAATGTCATCTTCGTTCACTTTGAATATTTGCTGCTTCGTCATGTAATTCGTATGGCCGTCATAAAACGCAACAATAGCGCCTTCATTGTGCCTATATGCCGGCACATCCCACTGACTGGCGTCCATCTTGTCGCCTTGAACGTCCCAATAAAGTAAATAATTAGCGCCCGTATAATCCACTGCAAACCACTCTGAATCCATAAAGAAAAACTTCTCACTTGGTCTTACCACCTCCGTTGTCTTCAGTGCATGCGCTTTGCCAGGCTTGTTAGGCGGCGTATAATAACACCAACTACTATTGCCGCACGCTAAGGAACGAAGACCTACACTGTTCATGCCATAACTGACACCTTGTACATTATTAGCGCTTTTTAAAAGACCGCCATTAGCAACTGTTCGCTTGTCTGATGGGCACTTGAAATCTTTGGGCAGCGTCTCAGCATTATAACCCTGATCCGTTTCCGTATTTTTTCGCCCTTTCATATCAACAATCCTCACAAACAGCGGATTCTCAAACCATAGCCAATTATTCAGATTGAGCCCATTAACTATGGGAACATGATAGTCAGCGGAGCTATCCGCATACATTTGGTCTCCTAAAGCCATCGTCTTTAAATGATTCGCACAGACAATCCTCCTGGCCTGTTCGCGTGCCTTGTTCAGCGCCGGCATTAGAATCGCCATCAGCAACGCAATTATCGCAATCACAACCAGCAATTCGACCAGAGTAAACCCATTTGTCTTTTTCATACAGCAATATCCTTTACGAAAGATAACAGCGGTGTTTTAGAGACGCCGCCATTAAATGTATTTTTAAATAGCCAGTATTTACCAACCGGCTTATTACTCTGATAACCATTCCTGGGTAAATTTGGCAAGGTCTGTCATATTTACCGTGCCGTCAATCACAATATCAGCGCCATTGCAGAAACTGTTGAGATTGTTACAGTCGTTGTTGCCCCACTGTTCGGCAAACTGTGCGTAATCCTTAAAATTCACATAACAATCGCCGGTGAGGTCTGCGGCCGAACACACCAGCCGAACATTTTTGGCGTAAATGCCCGTGGCGCTTGGCGTACCTTCCCAGTCCCACAGCTCACCGTTAAGCCATGCCGTGCCGCGCTCAGTCGTTGGGGCGAACCATGCGGAGCTTTTCTCAAAATCGTCAAGACGCGGATTGCAGCCAAAGATATAACCGGGTTTAACAGCGGCGGCAAGGCCGCCCTCAGGCAGACGCCATTCATCTATCGCGCTGTCCAGATCGCTCCACTTTATTTTTGCCTCTATAACACGATTGCCCAGAGTGCCGCTCGTGCGAGCCATACCATTAGTTACAGCTGCGGGCTGATGGTGAGCCCACACGGCGTTGGTCCAGGCCATCATCACATCGGGTTTGCTTTTTGAGTTCAGACCGAGAAACAGCCACAGGGAAATACCTTGCTGACCGCCGAGTATCGGGTGAACGTTAGTAAAGTCGAAATACAATGTTAGAGCGTCATAGTAGGCATCGCCGCCGAAACGGTCATCCAGACTCCAGGGCACCGCATACCCTCCAACCTGATTTGCCTCTGTAGCTACAAGGTCGCCGGGCTGTTCCTGCACCAGTATATAGAGGTAATCGGGGTCCCATGCAAGACGATACTTAACATGGAGATTGCCATTAGGCGGGTTTGGAACCGTCGCAAGGTCGAAATCGACGACATCGCTGTCAACAAGGTTCGCCCAGTCTGCCGCATTACCGTCCACGGTAATCGTGCCAAAAACCCTAGCGGCATTCACAATTGTCGCCTGGCTCAGAGCCACTTGAGCATTTTCAAGCCGCAGATCATCCAGATAAATGTCATGAATGTTATGTAAGGTCTCGTTGGCCGGTAAACCACAGCTCGAAAATAGTCCTATCGTCCCAATCGAACTCCAGTTGGCATCGTCAGGCGAAATAGGAGTCGTACCATCGTACCATGAAAACTCCTTCAGATTAGCTACCACCTTCGTCCAGCCATTGCTATCCGGAGGATGCACCACGAAACGTCCGTTATGAGGCGTATCGTCATTGTCATACAAAATAATCTCCCTGAACTTTGAATCAGTGCGATCGCTCCAAACCCAGAGTGTAATAGCCAGGTTGTTATAATCGCTAAAATCCAAAGCAGGGCTAAAGCCCATCTTTGGCTCAACATCAACATTTCCACTGCCCCAAAGCGAAAGTGCCATCCTCATTGAGCCTGCGCCTTCGTGCACATAGTTTACATCGTTCACTTCTTGCTTCATCCAGCCGGTTGTACGGTCATCGTACCAGGCGCCCGTAGGCCATCCCGTAGGCGGCTCTACTGTTGTACTTAGCGCCTCATTAATATCATCCATCGAACTAATCTGACCTATCGGTGTTCCCGCAAACGCAGGCATCAAAAAAGCTGCTATAACAATAAATGCCATATAACATAATGTCTTCGATAATTTCATTTGCTGTCTCCTTTAATAATATTCCAACTCCAATGCCTTGTCTGCATACACCACCAACCTTTCCACTTAATAGAATCCGGCGGCGGCGTTTTTATCGTGCCGCCGCCGAATATTCAACTTACCATTAGGCTTTGCGTCTCTTCAGCATCGCCAGTGCGCCAAGTCCAAGCAACGACATAGTTGCCGGCTCGGGAATTATTTGCAAATCATCGATGTAAACCGGTGTTCCAGTAGGCATAATCTGGTAGCTTCCTTCTTCACCCCACGGTCCTACATAACCCCAGCAGGTAACCCAGAAATCGATAAGATCAACGTGGGCCAAGTCGAGATTGCCGATGTTATTAAACTGACTAAGAGGGCAAACCGCTTCATGCCAGCCGACCGGAATGGATTGCTCTCCGGTGGCCACATCGAAAGTTGCCTGTACATCGGGATCGGGGTTCGAGGTGTTCGAATAGAGCTGTATCTGCTTAACACATTCGGGACCGTCTGTATTACCCTTGTACCACCAGAACGTAATCGAATCAGTAAGCGCGAGGGTGGGTATTGCCGGCAGACTACTGCCCGTTCCCACAGTTCCTTGCCAGCCGAAATATCCACGCGGCACAACATCATACTGACTTCCATCGAAAACACTGTAGTCAATCATCATTGAGCCATCACCATCGTGGCTAAAAGCCGAATCCTTCAAAAGAGGGGGGTTATAGCCACGGTCGTCATGCCACCCACCGGGCGGAGCTAATATATTACCCTGGGTCATGGGATCCAACACCATGGTGGTAGCCTGCACCGCCGGTGCCAATGCCAAAACAAAAACTGCTACAACCATTAAAACTACATTTCGCATCTTCATTTTCACTCTCCTTCTAAATTACTAAGTTACAAAAATTTACAAACACACGGTTCTTTTTTTACTCTACTCTCACCTTTTTCATCACTCTTTTTTCACAGCTCCTTTCTCCCACCCTTTCGCTTGCCTTACTCGGCAAACGAACATTATGTTTAGACTCTATATAAATCACAATCGGGCAACGGTACCCATATCCTCATACTCTGCCGGAATTAATACGTGGCGAATGTGAGTTTTAGGATTGAGTACAAACTCTGTGGCTAAGTCCACCATGGCCCGCCCCATTTCATCCCAATTGACTACCATCGTGGAAATTGGCTCAAAGCCCATCGCGCCGGAGATTCTGTGCTGGCCATCATATCCAATAATGCTCATATCCTGGGGTACTTTGAGACCATGTTTCCGCAAGACTACACGCAAAACATGGGCAATCAGGTCATTGCCCGCAACAACAGCCGTCGGCATAGGTTTCAAAGCTATGACACGTTCGGCGAGTTCTCTCAAATCAGTCATCACTTCTTCATGCGTGCTTGGCGTATAATCATTTCTCGAGCAGTCCTTGGTGACAACCAGGCCATCGTAACTCAGGCCTGCATTATTCATACCTATTATATAGCCGTTTTGACGCTGGTGTAAATTGTAGGTGCGCTGTGGATAGTCCTCGTGGCGGCATATAAACGCAATGCGTTTGTGCCCTAATTCAGCAAGAATTTCAACTGCTCTTGATGCAGCGCCAATATTATCGCTGTTAACAGTACTCCAGTTTGAACTAGGTATATAGTTGTCGCCCATCACAACCGGTATCTTGAATCCACGCAAGGCCTCATAAGTATTAGGTGTGATGCGTCCGAAAACCAGTATGGCGCTTGCCTCATCTCGTGGAAAAC
This sequence comes from Sedimentisphaerales bacterium, assembly GCA_050015775.1. Classification (GTDB taxonomy): domain Bacteria; phylum Planctomycetota; class Phycisphaerae; order Sedimentisphaerales; family Anaerobacaceae; genus Fen-1362. The sequence goes on from JBEKAT010000009.1 coordinate 11,952, forward strand.
GGAATAAATCATTAGCCGACCGAACCGTATAAAAGCCTGAATACTGTCCTCTGTCCTGCAGCGAATTGCTAACCGAGGAAAAAATCGCATTGTAGTTCCAAAGCCCCTCAAAGCATGAAAGACTAAATATCTTTTTACCTGATACCCTAACTTTCATTTTAAGGAGAATGCTGTCCTTCTCTTCTTTGCTGAGATATCCTTTGCTGAAGCAGTAATTAAGAATACGAGAGGCAGTGGCCAAAGATATTGTTCCACGGCCATAATCCCCATTGAGAGTTCTCGAAACTGTTGCGGGAGAAACAGATAATTTTGTCGCAACATCCCTTACTTTCAACTTGGCGTCCACCGGCATCGTTAGCCTCCTATAGCCTTGTATGACTCGGATACTTATTATGGCTGGCACACTAACGCCAGCTTGTTTACTTGTCAATAACAATTTTATGCAATATTTGTAAATTTTTATGAATGTTACCGATTAAAAAATAAATATACTACAAGATTTGATTGCATATAAAACACCATAACCAATTGTATTAAAAGTAGTTACGTTTGTTATTGTAGTCGTACATTAGCATCGAAAGTGTTTACTAATTTTAATAAACATATTTTATTTATATTGACATTCTGCAACTTGAGCCCCATTATGTCTCAATGCACAACAATTACAACTATATACAAAACCGAATGGAGGCAGAATGCCAACTCGTTCTTCGCAACCAAAGGTAACAAGACTTAATAATGGTAAACCAATCATAAGCCCTACCTCAAATTGGTGGGAAAGTGGCGCAACATTCAATCCTGCGGTTGTTTATGTCGAGAGGTCGCCAAAAAACGACCCTATAATCCGCAAATTAATAGGTGGCGGCAACCTTGACGAGACTCGAATTAAAGATGGCATAGTTGTAGTGCACTATCGCGCCAGGCCATCTCAGGAAACCGACCCTAAGAGGCCGTTTAGCAGGTCTTTTTCCGGTGTAGCAGTTTTTACGCCGGAACTGCATCCGATTTACAGGCATAATAATCCGGTAATCCTTCCCGGCGAGGATGAAAATCTTTATGATTATGTCAGTGTTGAAGATGGAAGGCTGCACTGCTTTGGCGGCATCTATTATTATCTTTATTGCGGAGTCGGTCTTGCATCTAATCCGCGACCAGAATGGCCGGTAAAAACGCGGATATGTCTGGCCAAATCCGACGACCTGCTTACATGGCAGAAACTTGGCCCTGTTGCCGGAAATGTCAACACAGAGGAAAGCAGCAATAAAAACGGTGTTTTATTTCCAGAAAAAATTGACGGCCATTATTTTATGCTTCACAGACCATGTTTCGACGATAATTACTCAAAATATGCTATTGCATTGGCGATATGCAGCAGCATTGAAGGTCCATGGCGTGATTTAGGCATAATAAAGCGTGCAACTCAAAACGCTGAATTGGCAAAACATATATGGGTAGGAGCCGGTTCGGTACCAATTTCTATTGGAGATAAAAAATTTATTGTGATATATCACAAAGGTCATGTCCTGAACAACGGCAGCAAGTGGTACGACCTCCACGCCGACCTTTTTAATTTTAATAATTTTGACCCCTCCAAACCAGCAAATATTATAAAAAGGTGTCTGAACCAGCTTATGGTACCACAAACTCCGCATGAATGCGAATCTACAAGCCATGAAGGAGTCTCAAATGTCCTTTTTACCTGCGGCAGTTATGAATACAACGGCGATATCTATATACTTTACGGCGGAGCTGATTGCTGCACTTTGGCGGCCAAAGTCAATAAAAAGGAACTTACTGATTGTTTGCTGGGCAGCCGGGAGAATAATGAGTCCGAAGACCTCCGTATAGAAACCGCTCCGATTCCCGTCCCTGCTACGTCTGCGACGAGTAAATAATACGGAGTGGATTTTTCGATTATTACAGATTATATTAAGTCATAAATTTGAGTCATAGAACCGATTAAATACAGGAGCTTCAAACTTGACGATTCTTGATTATGGAATTATCGTTGCGTACCTGCTTTTTTCGTTAATTATCGGAATAGTCTATTCTCGCAAAGCATCTCAAAGCCCGGAACATTACTTCCTGGGCGGTCGTTCTATGCCATGGTGGATGATTAGCATCTCACTGATGGCCACAAGTTTTGCATCTGACACCCCGCTGGTCGTTACCGAAATCACCAGACAGTTTGGCCTCCAGAGAATGTGGTGGGTATTTACCGCGGTACTTACGTTAATAGTTGGTATCTTTCTTTTTTCTCGTCTCTGGCGCAGGGCAGCCATTATTACCGACGCAGAATTTTACGAATTCCGTTACGACGGCAAATCGGCCGCTTTTCTCAGAGGATTTCGTGCCTTTTATTCCGGAATCATACAAAACCTTGTCGTAATCGCTTGGGTTACGTTCGCTATGAGCAACATCATTACAATTATGACACCCCTGAATAAAGTATGGGCTGTCGGTACCTGTATAGTTGTCGCCCTGATTTACACTACGTTCTCCGGCTTTTATGGCGTTGTAATCACCGATGTTGTGCAGTTTTTTATCGCTTCAGGCTCGATGATAATACTGGCCTTTATTGCAGTCTATAAAGTAGGCGGCCTTCAGAACGTACTAACCACTATCGCCGCAACCCCCGGTTATGAGAAAACGCTTTCTATTTTTCCCGATTTTAAACACTTCGACTTGGGTATGCTCAAACTGCTGATCTACGCTTTAGTCCTCTGGTGGGCTGATGCCGGGGGGTATAATATGCAGCGAATAAGCGGCTGCAGGAATGAGCGGCATGCCGTGCTTGCGACTCTTTTCTATGCCATTTTTCAATCCATCCGTCCATGGATGTGGATACCCGTTGCTCTTGTTTCCATTGTTCTGTTTCCACGTCTGACAGGCACACAAACAGATACTCAGGCCTACCCTTTAGTCGCAAATAAATATCTCGGCATCGGTCTAAAGGGTTTGCTCGTAAGCGGTTTTCTGGCTGCGTTTATGTCCACAATCACCACGCAGCTCAACTGGGGAGCTTCGTATATTATGACCGATGTCTATAAGCGATTTATCAGAAAAGACGCTTCGCATCGCCGATATATGATTGTTACGAGAATCGTAGTGGTTGTGCTGATGATCGGCGCCGCAGCCATCGTCCCACTGTTGAAGTCGGTTACGGCAGCATGGGAGTTCCTGGCGTTTATGACGGTTGGGAGCGGCATTATATGCGTGGCTCGCTGGTTCTGGTGGCGGGTAAATGCCTATACTGAAATCACTGCACTTGCTCTTGGCCTGATTGCTGGGCTGTCCAATCCTTTTATTTCCAACTCTGTGGTCGTATTTGGTTATCCGTGGCAGGAGATGCCGTTTGAAGTTAAGATAGCCTTATTAACCGGCATCATAATACCTATAAGCATATTAGTTACATTTTTGACGCCTGCGGTGTCCAAAGAAAAGCTTGAGGCATTCTACCGAAAGATACGTCCCGGCGGTTTCTGGGGCATTGTAAGCAAAGAGGCGCGTAATCTGCCCGGCAAAGCCTTGAATGCTGGCACATTTATAGATGTCATCGGCGGTATCCTGTTATGTTACGGCCTCTCACTTAGCATTGGTTATTGCATCCTGTTGAAATTCGGCAAGGCGGCAGTTTGTTTTGGATGCTCCGTAGTCGGCGCGATATGGGTATACAGGTGGTTTAAAAAAGAGGTCAGGGAACTGGAAGAATGGGGTGGTTTCAGGGAACACCATATCGAAACCGCACAACAAGGTGATTTGCCACAGAGCGATTCGGGAGTAAAAAATCCGCGCGTTGATGATTGATTAAGAAATACAGGAGCAGAATAGTGGCCGATATTGCAAAAAGATTTAAAAATAATCCCATTCTTGTTCCCGCTGCAGTTCGTGCGAGCCATGCGGGGCTTAAGGTTGAATGCCTGTTAAATCCGGGAGCTTTTGAATACAAAGGCAGGATATGGCTTTTAATGCGAGTTGCTGAGAGGCCGGAGCAGAAAGAAGGTAGAATAAGCGTTCCTGTGATGGATGATGGAGAAATCAGGATTCTCGAATTTGACAAGGCAGACCCTCATCTGAACTGTTCCGACCCAAGAGTAATCATATATAAAGGACATGGGTATCTGACTACATTGTCGCATTTAAGACTGGCGCACAGCAAGGACGGAAATAACTTCACCGTCGTTGACGACAAACCCTTATTCGGACAAGGCAGCCTTGAATCGTATGGCATTGAGGATTGCAGAATTGCCGGAATCGAAGGGAAATACTATCTGACTTATACCGCCGTTTCAAATTACGGATATGGCGTCGGATTGATGAGCACGTCTGACTGGACGAATTTTAGCAGATACGGCATGATAATTTCAGGCCCAAATAAAGACTGTGCTTTATTTGAGGAAAAGATAAACGGCAGATACTGCTGCCTGCACCGTCCGAATATGACGGTTATAGGTGGAAATTATATCTGGCTTGCCGAATCAAACGACCTGCAATACTGGGGCAGACACAAATTTGTAGCCGGAACACGAGACGGTATGTGGGACAGCGAAAGAATTGGAGCCGGTGCTTCTCCGATAAAAACGAACAAGGGTTGGCTTGAGATTTATCACGGTGCCGATAAAAATCACAGATATTGTCTCGGAGCTCTTTTACTTGACCTTGACGACCCTTCAAAGGTTATCGCCCGGTCTGAGAAACCGATTATGGAGCCGATAACAGACTATGAAAAGAATGGCTTTTTTGGAAATGTTATCTTTACCAATGGCCATATTGTTAAAGGCGATGCCATTACGATATACTATGGCGCTTCGGATAAAGTAATATGCAAAGCCGAACTTTCAATAAATGATATTCTTGACTCTTTAAAAATTTAGCTTTTCAAGGGCATAATTTAATGACTGCTAAATCTTTTGCGGTATTGACAATTGCCTGCTCTATTATTTTTTTAAGTTCTTGTTATGCCCAGACAACCCCTCCTGTACAGACGCAAGATTTTGTGTCTCTGCAGATAAACATTCCGAGGATAGACCAGATGCCCGACTTTCCGCAGCCTTATCGTATGAGAGACTGGAATAAAGCAGCAAAAGATTTTGATAAATTTATCTTTGACACTGAAAAAAAAGGGGATTTTCTGCCTCTTATAAGATTCGAGAGTCTGCCGAATTCGCCGGATAAAAATATTTTCATAATACCTTCGTATGTCGGCGGCAGTCATTCCGGAACCGAAAGCATTACCTGCTTTGGTGCCGTCAGCAGCGCTCTGATAGCCGGTATTGACAAAACTTGCCAGAACAATAGAAATTATCTGGAAATCTTCACAAATTATTTTACGGATGACCAGAAACTTTATCTGAACAGGATTAACGAAAAAACCGGCAAAACTTTCTGGTATGAAATATTTCCCAGCGTGCTGTTTTACAGAACATACTATTTCTATCCTGAATCCGAAACAATGCAAAAACAGTTCTACATCACCGCAGACCAGTGGCAAAAAGCCTGTGTGGCAATGGGAGGTAAGACAGACCCATGGCAGGTTCCGAATTTTGATTATACCGCCTTTGACTTTTCGACAATGAAGCCATTTGATAATACCGTCTGGAAAGAGGCGGATGCAGCCGCTGCAGTGGCATGGATTGAATATATGGCTTATGTCAAAAGCGGAGACAATGAATCAAAAACAAAATATCTTAACGCCGCAAAATGGGGCATGGATTATCTTCAACAGTCTAAAACAAACCCTTATTACGAAGTTCTTATGCCGCTGGGGACATATACAGCCGCAAGAATGAATGCGGAAATCGGCACAAATTATGACGTGGAAAAATTTGTCAACTGGTGTTTCGACGGAAGCAACTGGAGAAAATGGGGCGCCACAACAGGCAACTGGGGCGGTGTTGATTGCGCAGGACTAATTGGAAGCGTAACAGATAAAGACAATATGTACGGCTTTACGATGAATACCTTTGATGTCGCAGCCTCGATGGTACCGCTGGTTAGATACGATGAGAGATTCGCCAAAGCTATCGGCAAATGGATGCTTAACGCCGCAAACAGCGCAAGACTCTTTTATCCCGACGCGATTGATGATGACCAGCAAACAGACAGCCAATGGGCCAAAAATAATGACCCTGAATCATGTATCGCCTACGAAGGCCTTCGTCAGCGGTATCTTGAAATCGACAGGGTTGCTGCTGACCTTGAAACGGTCAAAGGCAAAATAACGTCAGGAGACTATACAGCGACTATCGGGACAAACAAAATTTACGAGTGTATAGAAAAGGACGAACAGGGTAATCTCGAACATATCTGGAAAGTACGACTAAGCAAAGCGGATAGGCATATCCTGAATTTTGTAGGCAGGACCGACAATTCCGGAGATGGCGAAAGTTTCCAGTTCAGCTATTCTTTACAAATTACAGGGCCGTATAAACTGCTGTTTGAATTCAACTCCGAAACTGATTCTCGCAGAGCCGCTGAAGTTAAGACAGAGGCGGATACGATTTATCTCAAAGTTGCCAATATAAATAAAGTTGCCCCCATACGCAAGTCTGGCAGGATATATATTGATGATATCTGGATAGAGTCGCTTAGCGACAAAGCCCCTTACGCGACAGGTGACGCCCAAAAAAACGGCTGGGCCAAAACAAACCTCGGAATATACGGCTCATCTTATGTGGGGATATTCGGCGGCATTATCAAAAAGACAAACATAGAAGGTATCCTCCGGCTTGACTGTCTCGCGACAGACTTCTATCGCAGCCCGTCTTATCCGACTTATTTGTATTACAATCCTTTTCCGAAAGAGCAGAAAGTCATTATCGAACTCGGGGCAGAAACAAAAGATATTTATGAATCTATCGGCAATAAATTTATAAGTACAGGTGTTACGGGAAAAACCTTTATTGATTTGGCGCCAAAATCGGCGGCAGTCATAATTATATGTCCTGCCAATGGTAAAATTAAATATAACGGAAAAAAGACAATGGTTAATGACAGGGTGATTGATTATCAGAATCAAATGCGATAACCCAGGTTAAGACAAATTTATTAAAGGATAAAATTTTTGCTTAGAGGAATATTACCAGTGAAAAAAACGAAAATTTTATTACTATCCATATTATTTTTGTATGTATTCAATACGGTTAGTGCCGCTGAATCATCGGATATAAAAAGTGTTTCGCTTCGAGTTGACGGCAATAAGACTTATGGTTTTTATGTAACTATCCTCGCCGGTGAGACAGCTATCGACAATCAGTCTAAATGCGGGGAGTTTTCCGCCTGGTTTCAAAATGCCGAAGCAAGCGTAAAGGATGCCGTAGAGAACTGGAAAGCAACTGAATGGAAAGGTAATTCTTCACACGTCGAACTGACCGGCAAAGTTGAGCTGAAATACGTTGTTGACTTGTGGATAACTGTTACTTATGACGTTATAAGCGAACACGTTGTTCGCAAACGAATAAATTTTTACCAGGCCGATATGCCGGTTATTTTCCTGAAGATAACCAACCGTATCGAACCGGCAGTTGAACCGGCAGGATACTGGAGTTTTGACCAGACTGATTGTAAAGGAGGTTATTTGCGAGACCTCTTTCCAGCTATCGGCTATAGAACCTCTGACGGCCTGACCATTGGCCTTTTGGCTGATGCGGGTTTCAGAAATCATTATACTCGTGTATTCCGCAGACGGCCGGAAATAAACACAGAAGGCGGCTTAACAGACCTCAAAGAGTTGCCGGATGCCAGACTATTTGAGATATGCCGGCCAAAAGAGCGAGCTATCGGCAATCACTATATCAGTCAGACCTTTGGCGAAATTCTTTACAAGGATGAAACATCGACACAAGGACAACCAGCCGAAATTAGAGAAAATTTTAAAATATATGGCCAATGCCAGGCGGCTGTAAAAAATGGCAAATTTCACATAAACGGTGTCGCTGTACAGAAAGGCCACGGCGGAATATCTCTACCGATAATTATAAATGAAGAGGGATTTTACACAATTCGTTTTAAGTATCGTTCTTCCGACAAACTGGCCACACGGTTGTGGATGATGGATAAGAATAGAGATGTCTTGAAGGAACTGGCTCTAACCTTTGATGCGATTCCAGAATCAAAAGAGTGGGTAGTTTTTGAGAAAGATTTTTGTATAGTAAATGCTCTGGGCTGTCCGGTTGAATTATTTGTAACCCGTGACTGGAACAGCAAAATAGGCAAATATGATTTCGAGTTCAAAAATCTCGAAATCAGCCGTAATAAAACAGCCTCAAAACCATTTGACCGGCTGACAATCGGCCAGAAACTCGAAAAAACAGTTTTCATTTTCGTTGATGACAAACTCAAAAATACGATGCACGATTTGCGCTTGGCCTCGCAGATTTATATGGCCGAGGGACTTGGTTTCAAAGGGGGCCAAACTGAAAAAGTTTTATACGCAACACTGATGTCCTTGATGTGGATTACTGAGCCTTTTGATTTTCAGCCCCACTCTGTGCCAAGCATTTATTATGCTCCGGATATGTACAACCGCGACAGCGCATATTCCTTATGGGCCTGCTACAACCGTGAATTGAATGAACAAATTTTTCTGCGGTGGGGAGCATCGCAGGGACCTGACGGAGCAATCAGCACCATTATTACTCCGCAAATGGGCGATATCGAAAAGAAATCGAATGAAGCCACGCCTGAATGGCTGATGTGGGCATTGCTCAACAAAAGGCGTTATAACACCATACTGCCGATGGAACGTGTTAAAAAGGCTGCACAATATTGTATGGACACTTTCGATCCCGATAGAGATGGTATCTGCCGGGCAAAATTTGTGATGGGAATGAATGACATCGTTGATTACCCCAAATGGACAGAAGACCTTGCCATCAATCAGGGCGTTTGGGCGGTAACTCTGCGGGTTATAAAAGAATTGAATATCCCGGAAATCAGCAAAACTATATCAGAAGAATACATCGAAAAAGCCGAAGAGGCTTACAGGAGCTATTATAATACCGACAAAAAGCTGTTCTGTCCTAAACATTCAATCGATGATGTGATATGTTTAGACATCTTTCATCCGGAGTATATGTCATTATGGCTGTTCGGACGAAAAATACTTACCGATGAAATGGTTATAAACACACTTGAAAAAATACCTATGTTCTGGCCGCGTGAAGATGCGCCATTTGCGGAGGAAGGCAAAAAAGGAGTTGTCGCCCCGGTCTCGATCTGGCTGAATAAAGACGCCCCGAACGGCTGGAGTTACTTTACAGATAAATACTATCCTGTGATGAATGAAGAATTCGGTAAGACGTACGCCAACCACGCCTGCGATGGGATGTACTACAACGGAGGCAGTTGGCTGCGTCCTGAGATATTGGCTTATGCTGCCGGTAAGATGCACGGCTGGAAAAAAGCGGATGCGAGAATCGCAAATCGCCTCTGGGCGGAGATAAACCTCTGTAAAGATTTCCCCACAAGCCAGGAATATCTCGCTACAACTCAAGCCAATATGAATAAATGTTATCATCGCGTATTCTGCTGGAATGTGTTCGCTCTTCAGGTACTGGAAATGATTGACTGGCGCACACCTCAGATGGATCCGGATTATGGCAAGTAATATAGAAGTTCTGATTATTGCTCTTTGAAAAATCAAAGAAAACAGTATGAGGTGCCAAAAAAACTCCAGACACTTGGCTTATCAAATCTCATATTGGCCGTCGACCACTACCATCTACTTCGTTCCCTTGCTGCGTTTGATCTTTCTGACGCATTTGCTCTTTTTTTCGCAGGAGCAAAACTGCCATCAATAAACGCTTCAGACCAATCCAATTGGCCACGCTGGTCAAGTTCTGCAAGAAATGCTCTCTATACCCCTACCCATTGTCAAGAGGTTCATTGACATTTCTTGGGATAGCCAGGTATCCCCTGATAAGGATAAAAAAGCCTATTAGGGATACATGGACAGTGGCACATAACACAAAGCTTAATCTAACCTGCAAAGATCATATTTGTAGGTTGGAGTTCCGTTGAGTAGTTAAGGGAATCGATCAGCCCTGGCAGGTTTAAGTTCAATAGACGTTCCAAACACGATACTACCTGCTGGGATAAACTTCCCTTGGTCGGATATATAGTCCGATGGTATAAAATCATAAGTCGTTTAGAACATAGAGCTTACAAACTCACACCCCCCTGCTTACAAACCAGTTTACAAAAAACTTACAAAAACTGCTTACCTTGCCAGTCAACAGTTGTCTGCTATTGGCATAGACAAGAACTATAAAAACGAAGATTCTGCCGAGGATGGGGACATCATAAAGTCCTTGCCAATAACTACGTTAGGTACAAAAGAAAACGCCTTGTCAGCGATTGTCACTGACAAGGCAATAAAAAAGGCCACCACAAAGGTGACCTTTTTTATCTTAAAACGAGGCCGAAGGGGCTCGAACCCTCAACCTTCGGATCGACAGTCCGATGCTCTAGCCAATTGAGCTACGGCCCCGAATGAACATAACTATACCGGGTAAAACGAGAAGTGTCAATCGTTTTACCCGGCGGTTTTTACATTCTTGAGTTCGCTTGAGGCCGGCGGAGTTGGGGCTGGGATTTGGACGCCCTAATGTTTTCCTGGAGAATTTTCATCGCCTTTTTGACGTCGGCGACCTTGAGAACACCGGTGGTTCTGCCGCCTTTGGCGCCTGCGGTGCAATAGGCGTAGGATATGTTGATATGGTTGACGGCAAGCTTTTCGGCGATTACGGCAAGAGCGCCTGACTTGTTGTCGAGGTTGACGCAAAGGACTTCGGTTTTGCTAACAGGGAAATTGGCCTTGCCGAGAATTTGTTCGGCCAGGTCGGCATTATCAAGAACGACCCTCAGCACGCCGTGTTCAACCGAGTCCATCACCGTCATAGCGATGATATTGACCTTGGCTTTGGCGAGTTCGCCGAGGATATGAGCAAGAACACCGGGTTTATTGACCATAAAAACGGAAAACTGAGTTGTGACGTACATAGTTTTGCCTCCTGCAAAAAAGACCTAAGTGGAACGCTGCGCTTTTATTGCGCTTTCGATATCAGGAAAGAAATCGAAAACCTGGTCGAGATTGGTAATTTTGAATACCCTGTGAAGCTGGGGGTTAATCCCGCTGATGAAAACCTCGCCGTTGTAAGAGGAAAGCGAGGCGCGTGTCTCAAGCAACAGACCCAGAACCCTGGAGGAGAAAAATTTGACGCCTTTGAAATCAAAAATGACCAGCTTGGGACGATTGGCGTCGATAAAATTGGCAATATGCTCGGCGGTGATGGAAATATCTTCAACGTTACTTATTGAACCTTTCCTGAAAGTAACGACGGCAACGTCGCCTTCAATTGAGATCTGGCCAATTGTTTCCTCGACCATAACAGCCCCACTATATGCCTAAACGAAAAGCATTATTATAACAGATTTTCCTTTATTTCGGCAGCTTTTTCAACCACTAACACAAAACAATCTTTTTTTTATATATGCCAGCAGGCGAGGAGATGTTCGGGTCTGCCGGAAACGGGCACAAGTAGCGGATTCTGGGTAAAACAACGGTCATCGGCAAACGGACACCTCGGATTGAATGGGCATCCGGGAAGCGGATTGAGGATGCTGGGAATTTCGCCTTTAAGCCGGTGCGTCGAGGCCTGCCCAGACGCATTGATTTTGGGAATAGCCGCCATAAGGGCCACGGTATAGGGATGAAGAGGATTATTGTAAAGCTCGCCTGCGGAGGCCTGCTCGACGATTCTGCCCATATACATCACGGCGACAGTATCGCAGGAGAACTGGACGACGGCAAGGTCGTGAGCGATAAACAGATACGTCAGGGAAAATTCCTGCTGGAGGTCTTTGAGAAGGTTGAGTATCTGGGACTGAATTGAGACGTCCAAAGCGCTGACCGGCTCGTCGCAAATGACGAGTTTGGGCTGGAGGACTAAGGCGCGGGCGATGCCGATACGCTGCCTTTGGCCGCCGGAGAATTCGTGCGGGTAACGGTTCATAGCATCGGCTGAAAGACCGACCTTGGAGAGGATTAAACGGACCTGTTCAGTAAGGTCCGGGCCGGTTATTTTTTTGTGGACTTTAAGCGGCTCGCCAACGATGTTGCCGACGGTCATACGGGGATTGAGCGAGCCGAACGGGTCCTGAAATATCAGGGTAATGCCGGAGCGGATACTTCGCAGGTGGGAAGCATCCGCGGCAAATACATTGGTATTGTCAAAGATTACCTTGCCTGAGGTAACGGGGATAAGGCGAAGGATGGAGCGAGCGACGGTGGTTTTGCCGCAGCCGCTTTCGCCAACCAGGCCGAAAGACATCGCTGATTTGATGGCCAGCGAAACCCCATCGACGGCCTTTATATAGCCGACGGTGCGCCGCAATAATCCCTTCTTGACGGGAAAGTAGGTCTTGAGGTCGTCAACCTTGAGCAGGAAACCATTTGTATTGGGGTCAGAATTCATATCTTGGGGTCATCAGGCCTTTCATAGCCGGGCGCAAACCAGCAGGCAACTGCCCTGCCGTTATCAAGCCGGCGTAATTGCGGTTCGACTGTCTGACATCTTTTATCATTGCAGCCAATGGGACAGCGTGGATGAAATTTACAGCCCGCGGGGAAACGAAGCGGCTCAGGAACGATACCGGGGATTGTGTACAGGCGTTTTCCGGTAAAACCAAGGCGAGGCAGGGATTGGAGCAGGCCTTGGGTGTAAGGGTGCAACGGCTGGTCAAACAAGGACCGGCAATCGGACAGCTCAACGATTCTTGAAGCGTACATCACGGCAACATTCTCGGCGCGTTCGGCAACGATGCCGAGATTGTGGGTTATCAGCAGTATGCTCATTTGGCTTTGTTCCTGGAGTTCGTCAAGTAGGTCGAGGATTTGGGCCTGAATGGTAACATCGAGGGCAGTGGTGGGTTCGTCGGCGATGAGTAATTCCGGTTTGCAGGATATGGCCATAGCAATCATAACGCGCTGCCGCATTCCGCCTGACATCTGGTGCGGGTATTCGGTAACGCGCTGGGCGGGGTCGGATATACCGACTTTTCGCAGCATTTCGGTGGCAATATCCCAGGCCTCGGCTTCTTCTTTTTTCTGATGCAGCCGGATGACCTCGACAATCTGCTCGCCGACGGTATAAACGGGATTCAAGCTGGTCATCGGCTCCTGGAAAATCATCGCAATACGGTTTCCGCGAACGGCGCGTATTCGCTGGTCGGACAGTTCAAGGAGATTTCGGCCGTCGAAATATATCTCGCCCGCGACGATTTTGCCGGGCGGGTCGGCAATAAGACGCATAACGGACAACGCGGAAACGCTTTTGCCGCAGCCGCTTTCACCGACGAGGGCAAACGTCTCACCCTTTTTAACCGAGAAGCTGACGTCCTGAACAGCACGGGCAACACCATCTTCGGTAAAGAAGCTCACGCAAAGGCCTTTGATGTCTAATAATACGCCGTTGTCGCTCACACTGACTCCCTTAATCGCGGGTCGATAGCGTCTCGCAGGGTTTCGCCCACGAGGTTATACGCGAGAACCGTGAAGAATATGGCCAATCCCGGGAACAGCGTAAGCCACCAGAGGAACCTGCCCGTGGTGCTTACGCCCAAACTGAGTATTTGTCCCCAGCTCGGCGTCGGAGGCGCAACGCCGAATCCGAGGAAGCTGAGCGCCGCCTCGATGAATATCGCGCCGGCGATACCGAAGGTGGCGTTGACGAGGACAGGCGCGATTGCGTTGGGCAGCATATGCCTGAAGAGTATGCTTCGCAGCGGCAATCCCAGCGAGACAGCCGCCTGAACGAAATCCTGCCTGCGAAGTTTGAAAAATTCAGCGCGGACAAAACGGGCATCGTCGGTCCAGGTAGTCAGACCAATTATCAGCATTATGTTGAACAAACTGCGGGGGAAAAACGCGACGATTGTGATGATGAGAAAAAAGACGGGGACAGCCATCATAATCTCGACGAGGCGCATACCGAGAAAGTCGGTTTTGCCGCCCGAATAGCCAAGTATCGCCCCGATTATGATTCCAATGATGCTCGATATTCCGACAGCGACGAAGCCAACGGACAAAGAAATTCTGCTGCCATGAATAAGCCGACAGAGGACGTCGGAGCCGACGTCGTCTGTGCCGAGCCAGTGTTGCCGATTAGGCGGCTGCTCGCGAACCTTCAAATCGGTCCTGCCAAAGCCATAAGGTACAGGCGCAAAGACCGCACCAGTCGCCTTGCCCGAAGCAACCATCGATTTGTAATCAGTGGCATCGAGGCGACGAGGTATGAAAATAAACAGGAGTATAATGCCAACGAGCACTATAAAAATGCTTATGGTAATCTGCCGCCACAAAACCCCTGCGCGGATTGAAGGGTCAACGCTTCTTCGGTTGCGGAGGACAAGCAGAAACTGAACGAGGGCTACGATTCCCGCCAGAAAGATGCTGTAATCGCTCGCGGTAAGGGTTTTGAAGATGGGCCAGTGCAGTTGGCCGGCGATTCTAATGACGAAGGGCTTGTCGTTGGCGAGAAACGGCGCAAAAATAGCGAACAGGAACAGCAGGATTATGAAGCCCAGCCAGCAAAGCGTGAACTTGCTCTTGGCGAACTCTTTCCAGACCATTTCGCCGTATGATGTACCCCAGGTTTTTTGTTGTTTATTTTCACCCATAAAACTTTACGCCGCCGACTCAAAACTTATTCGCGGGTCAACCATCGCGTATGCAATGTCCGCCATCAGCAGGCCAAACAAATTCAAAACTCCTGCGATTGTGGCGACTCCCATAACGACGTTGTAATCCCGCGTGGTAACCGCCTCGAAAGCAAGCAGCCCCATGCCGGAGACACTGAAGATTCGCTCGATGATGACCGAGCCGCCAAACATCGCAGGCAACAAGGTCGCCAGAATAGTAATGATGGGAATGACGCTGTTCCTGAAGGCGTGGTGGAATATAACGGCCCAATTTGAAAGTCCTTTTGCCCGTGCGGTGCGGACGTAATCTGCGCGGAGATTATCGAGCATTCCCGCCCGGACCTGTTTGGTCAGATACGCGAAACCTGCGTATGTTAGGCAAAAGACCGGAAGCACAAGATGCCATAGGCGGTCGGCAAGCCACTGGAAAAACGGGAACTGTTCGGCGTCATTGCTGGACAGACCCGCGGGCGGAAACCAGTTGAGAGGCGGCCCGCAGAGATAGCCGATGAGCATCTGGCCAACCCACATAGAAGGCAGCGACCAGAGCATCAGCAGCATCACGGAACCGGCACGGTCGAGAAACTTTTTGCGCCCTACCGCCGAGAGAATCCCCATCGGAATTGAAACAGCGTAAATAATAACGAAAGATATCAGATTCAGGGTAAGCGTAACAGGAAGGCGTTCTTTGATGAGGTCAATTACGGGACGATGATGCTTGATTGAATCGGCGAAATCGAGCCGCGCGACGCGGCCCAGCCAGACTGCATACTGGACGTAAAAGGGCTTGTCGAGGCCATATAGTTTCATTCTTGCCGCGCGAACGTCGGCTGCCCGCTGGGCGTCCATCATACCGCCCGGCCCCATAGACAAGCTCACAGGGTCACCCGGCGCCATTCGGCTGATGGCGAACACAACAATCGTGATACCCAGCAGCGTGGGTATCATCAACAGCAATCGTCTAATGATATATGTCGTCATTTATATTTCTGGGACTGGGCAGGGACATACCATTCAAGCTCGTTGATACCGAGCTTGTGCACTATCACATTCTGAAAACGCTTATCGAGAAATCGCTGCTCGGGCCGGGTATAAATAAAGGTATAGGGCTGCTCTTCGTGCAGAATTCGATGGAACCTATGGTACAGGGCGTTTCGTTTATCCGGGTCGAGCGTCTGGCGGGCCTGTTCGATTAACGCGTCGGCTTCAGCATTTCTAAAACCAACGTAATTCGAGCCGCGATTTTCAATTTGCGATGAATGCCAAATTTGATAGGGGTCTTGCTCGAGGTCGCCGCCCCAGGACATACTGACAGCGTCAAAATCTCTGTCTTTAACCTTCTGGGAAAAAACCGACCATTCGAAGGGGTCCAGCAGCACCTCAATACCCGCGCCGGCGGCGGCATCTTTGACCAATTTGGCAATCTGCTCGTGCAATGCCATATCAGCGGCAATCATATACTTGAAACGCAACGGAACGCCGTTTTTATCGCGTATTCCGTCACCGTCGTGGTCAATCCACCCGGCCTCGTCTAACAACCGTTTTGCCTTTTCCGGGTCGTATGGCCAAGGCTTTATGTTGGGATCATTTTGCAGTCCGTATATGTAAAAAGGGCCCGTTGGAATCTGTGCCTCGGGATTCCGCAGGATATGCTCTTTAATGGCCTCCCTGTCAATCAAATAGGTCATCGCAAGGCGAACTTTTTTATCCGCGAAAAACGGCCTGGCCTCGTTCCAGCCAATCCAGAAGTAGCCGGTGTTGGCCGCGTCCCAATAAGAGAGACAATAGAATTTCTTTTTGAAATTCTCATCATTGGACTTCTCGGCATACTGGTCGGGAACGGGCCTTATATAGTCAATCTGGCCGGACAGCAGCGCCTGCAACTCAGCTGTTGTGTTGGTAATGAACGTGAATACTATTTTTTTTACCTTTGGCTTTGGTCCCCAGTAATTTTCGTTTCGTCGCAGAACAAGCTGCCGGCCGACGTCCCATTTTTCAAAGACATAAGGGCCGCTGCCAATGGGAGCGCCCCTGCGTTCATTGAACTCGCGAGCATTCTTATATTTGTAAATATGCTCGGGATAAATGGTTATGCCTCCGAGATAACCAAGTGAAAGGAAATAAACTCTTTTCATATAAAACTTTATTTCCTTGTCGTTTATTTTCTCGTAGTGGTCAACATCGCGGAAATAATTAGCATATTGGAGGGCGTCGATATTGGGGTCTGTGATGGTCTTGAAGGTGAATATTACATCGTTGGTGGTAATCGGATGACCATCGGAGAAACAGATATTATCCCTTAATTTGAAATAGATTACGAGGCCATCGTCGGAGATTGAAAATTTTTCAGCGAGGACTCCCCTGAATTTGAAATCATCTGGCTCGTAGTCAATCATCGGCTCAAAAATATTATTCACAACTATCCATCTGGTAGGCCAGGTTGACGACGCGAGGAAATCGCACAAAGTGGCTGGTTCGCCTTCCAGATTACGAATCAGCCAATCACCTTCGTCGCCGGGATATTCTTTAGCCGGTGTTGCGGAGGCAGCCGGTTTTTCAACGGGGCGCGTCGGGGCAGAGGCGTGGCTTTCCAGCCGGCCGATGAGAGTGTTCAGCCGGTCGTAGAGACGGTCGGCCTGAACCATAGAAAGGAACTGCAGGAATATAATTACGCCAAGAAACAAAAACAGGAAGAATTTGAATATGCCCGACCGTCCGTTCATAAAATCATCCTTTATTTGTACCTTTGCTTTTCCTTCGGCACATACCACTCAAAGTAATTCAGCCCCATCTTATGAATCTTAACGTTTTCGAAGCGTTTATCAACAAGGCGGAATGTTGGCCGCGCAAGCAGAAAAGTATAGGGCTGCTGGTCATAAAGTATTCTGTGCAGCCGATGGCAAAGGACGTCCTGCTGACCGGTATCGATAGTGCGACGGATTTTCTCCAACAGTGCATCAGCTTCGGAATTACGAAAGCCGACGTAGTTATAACCGCCCTTGCCGATTTGAGAGGAATGGAAAAGCGGGTAATCGTCCTCGACGATATCCCCGCCCCAGCCCATAATCATCGCATCGAATTTTCTTTCGATAATTATGGGCAGCAGTGCCGACCACTCGTAGGGTTCGGGGATGACATCAATACCAATTTTGGCCATTTCATCCTTTAGCAACACCGCTAATCGCTCATACAAAGAGTCCCCGGCGGCGTATGAAAATCTGAACCGGAACGCGACGCCGTTTTTATCCCTGATTCCGTCGCCATCGCGGTCAATCCAGCCGGCCTCGTCGAGCAACTGTTTTGCCTTTTCAGGGTCGTATGGCACCGGTTTGATGGCCGCGTCGTTTTGCGTCCCCTTAATATAAAATGGTCCTGTGATTGCCTCGCCGTATCCCTTGAGCAGCTTTGAGATGATTTGCTCGCGATTTATATTAAGTGTCATCGCCCTGCGAATCCGCGCGTCCGAAAAGAAGGGTAAATCCTCGTTCCAGCCGATATAATAAAAAGGAACGCCGGGGTTCCAATAGGCCAGGCAGGAGAACTCCTTTTTGAACTCCTCGTCCGCGTCGAAATTGGCAAACAACTCTGAATCATGGGCAACAATAATGTCAACCTGATGGGCCTTAAGCGCCTGCGCCGCGGCAATCGAATTATTTATGAATTTATACACTATCTTTTTAATATGCGGCTTGCGGCCCCAGTAATTTTCGTTCCTGCGAAGAACAATCTGTTTGCCCACGTCCCAGCGTTCAAAAACGTATGGGCCGCTGCCGACGGGTTCGGAAACTCGCTTGTTGAACTCTTTGGCGTCTTTGAACTGGTAAATATGCTTTGGATAAATGCCTATGTCCCAGAATGAAAGCACCTCAAGGGCCTTGAAATACGGCCGCTTCATATAAAATTTAACAACGCGGTCGCTGATTTTCTCGACGCGGTCAACGTCAACATACATATTCGCGAGATTCGCGGCATCGACGTTGGGGTCTATAACGGTTTGGTAGGTGAATATAACATCGTCGGCCGTAATGGGGACGCCGTCGGAAAAGTGAATGTCATCGCGAAGATGAAACGTTATTTCAAGGCCATCGCTGGAAATATCAACGCTTTCCGCAAGGTGCGGCTTTAACTTCACCTCGTCAAAATCATATATCATCAACGGCTCAAATATACTAAGCACCGTTATCCAGCGGGAGTAAATATCGTTCTCCGCGCTCATCTGGTTCAGCGTCTTCGGCTCAATCCTAAACGCCCAGATTAGCCAGTCGCCGTCATCGCCGGGATATGTCTCTCCAGCGGGCTTCGACAGTGTTTGCGGTTTTACCTGTGAATTATCGCTTTCGATACTCTGTTCTATTTTATTAAGTGCGACGTAAAGGCGGTCCGAGCGGACCATTGATAAAATCTGGAGGACAATAATCGCGCCAAGAAGAATAAACAGGAGAAACCCGGCGACGTTTGCTCGATGGCTCATTATAAGGCCAAACCTCCAATGTCTGGCAAAACTTTACCATTCCTTCAGTTCTAAAATTCCAACCGGCTATTTTGATTATGCAGGCGGCGAGGCAAGGACAAGCGGATGTGTTATAATAGCTCCGCCAGCGTCTTTACCGTAATTAATATTAAGCTCTCCCGCCTTCGTTCCGTCGCCGAGTATGTTGTTATGTTCCTGTTGTAAAGCGTTGGTGTCCCCGGACTCAATCGCCTTTTTAATGCCGAATCGGGGCTTACCTGAAATTTTGCTCAAGCAGGATTTTTCCGTCTCGACAAGGACGGAAACGAGCTGTTCTTTTTGCACATCGTTAAGAACATCGGCGCCTTTTATGTATCGCTGGAAAACATATGACAATAATTGCCCAAATCTTTTCCCGACCACTTCTTTACCGGAGTTGGAAGAGGCCATTTTGTCGCCGAGTATCCGCAAAATATCGCCATCCAGAAACTCCTGCTCAACGGACCAGTCCGCATAAGATGCAATTCGGCGGTCAGCCACCTTCAGCAGAAGGGCATCTCCTTCGGATATTTTAATCGAGCCGGCAAAGGAGGCGATAAGCCCCAGCGTATCAGGACCGCTTGTCGCGACGATTTCATCAAGCCGGCGGGTTACTTGTCGGGCAGTATCGATGGCCTTGGGGGAATTTAGTTTTTCGGTGATTCCCGAATTTGCCAGGCAATTAACGGCACAGTATCGAATTACCTCATTTTTGTTGTCAACGTATTTGAGCGCCACCTCCGCCAGGCGAACGTCCGTAAGGGCATCCGTAAGCATCAGCAGGTTTGTTACAATCTTGAAGCTGCGGCCGGCCGGCGTCATCCCTTCCGCCTGCTGCAACGCGGCCGAAATATGCTTTTGGGCCGATTTCGAGAACTGCTCCGCAAACTGTGTCTGATTCGGCTGGGTACTGGCGCTATTGGCTACAATTATGTCGCGGACCTTTGAAATTGACGAAAAATCCTGGGTAGTCAGAATCTCACCGACTGCCTTTGCGACAAAGTCGTCGATGGTCTTGAAATCGGCGTCATCGAGAACCTGCTTGCCTCGAACGGCCTCAATGGCCAAACTATCAACCGCCTCGGCAGACGCTAAAAAAACGAAAAAACCAGATACGATGGCAACGACAAGCGACAATGATTTCATAGTCATCCGTAAGCGTCCTAAAGGTTTACAACCTCTTTATACACAATGCAATAGGGTAACACGCAAATACCGACTTGTCAAGCCAATTAAACCCGCCTTGAACGGCCTTTTTCACCAACAGGTTCTATATGCCGGGCGTATAAGGTACAATACCGGCGTTTATAAACAGGACTGGTTTATGGATGGGACAGAGGCAAAACTTGTTCGGATAGACCCGCTTCGGCTGCGGATGGAGAAAACGGGCCAAATGGTCGTCGATGCCACCGTATTCGCGTCGAAGGAAATAAACATCGAGCAGGAAGCAATCCGGCAGATTTACGATTCGGCGTGCCTGCCGCCCGCCAGAAAGGTACTGGCGACGGCGGATATTCACGTCGGCTTCGGCGTGCCTATCGGCGCAGTTTTGGGCCTTGAGGACGCGATAATGCCGCCCGCCGTGGGTTATGACATAAACTGCGGAATGCGGCTGCTGCGGACACCCTTCACAAAAGGCGAGATAGATACCGATGATATTGCAAATTCGATTGCCAGGGACATCCCGCTCGGCGAGGGGATGAGTAATTTGCCTTTGGACAAACATCTGCTCGATATTGTCGCGACCGAAGGCGTCGCAGGACTGCCGAAGCTGGTACAAAAAGTCAAACACAGGACCTGGGAGGCATTCGATGAGCAGGAGTTTGCGGAAGATATAAATAGAATTGAGGATAACGGCCAAATGCCCGCGGATATGGGGGCGGTTCCGAAGCTGGCGATTGAAAAGGGCGCAGACCAGTTGGGAACATTAGGCGGCGGCAATCATTTTATCGAGATACAGCTTGTGCAGAAAATTTTCGATGAGGGACTGGCGAAGTTTTTCGGACTTTTCGAAAACCAGATAGTGGTGATGATACACTCAGGGTCTCGGCGTTTTGGATATGAGGTAGCGGACGAATATATGAGCGTTGCGGCCAATCAGCCGGAAATGGAAGGCAGACG
>JBEKAT010000010.1:0-33070 GCA_050015775.1 Sedimentisphaerales bacterium
GAACGGTTGGTATATGCTATCTGCTGGCCAGTCTGTATGTGGTAGCCGGCCTTTTAAACTCTTTGATTCCGACGCCGTATAACCTAATCCCGTTAGTGGCAATTTTTGCCATATCGTTCCTGGTTGTCTGGAGAATGAAGTTTTTGAAAATGGAGGGTTTGCGGGGAGCGATTCACAAAAAACATGCAAGCGACAACAGCGAGCACGCTTCGTAATCGCGGGAGTAAAGTGCTCACAGGTTATTATGCGTTTCCCCGGCCTTGTTACAACTATGACGCTATTAACCGCCGTGCCGCTGATGCAGAACATGTTATATTTGAAGTGATTGTGAATTGTTTGTTTATTAGGCGGGATGGAACCGGCTGATGAATTCGACAGTGCGTCGGATTGTTTTTTCGCTAACGCGGGGATGCAGGGGCAGATTCACGGTTTCTTTAGAGGCCTTTTCCGCAACAGGGCACATTCCAGGAATGTAATCATATCTCTCAAGCGGTGTTTCAACAGGATGCAGAGGACACTCAAACCAGCTTCCAAGCTCCACGCCGGCCGCGGTGGCCTGTTCCAATGCCTTGGCTTTGTCTTTGACCCGCACGGGGTACCGTACCATCACCGGATCCATTATCGACTTGTCATATTTGCGGGTCGGCCAGCCTTTTTCTGTAAGCAGCTTGTCGTAAAGTTCGGCCATTTGTCGGCGATGAGCAATATTGTTTTCAACCTTTGCCAATTGCCGAAGACCAGAGCGAGCTTGAACACAACTCATACCCTTAAAAAAGTCCGCCGCCATTTGCGGATTGAATTCGGCGGCAGAAGATGATCCGACCACCGCGCCCTTTCTGGTCAGATAGCGGAATATATCTTGGGCAAGGGCGGTTGTTCGCGGATAAATGAGCATCCGGTACACCGCAAGCTGGGCGGCAAGCATTATCACTTCTTTTGGAGAGGGCATACACATATCACTATCACAGAGGCCTTTGATCTTTTCGGCAAGGCCGGCCTCGTTTGTTATCGCCATTCCGCCAAGGCCGGTCGTAAAGGGCTTATTCCACTGAAATGAAAAATAGGCGGCCCTACCGAACGTGCCCGCAATTTTGCCTTTGTATGTTGAACCGAAGGCAAGGCAGCAATCTTCTATAACCGTAATTCCATTTTTTGCAGCAATATCCATAATCGCATCCATATCGCATTGATAGCCGTAGGTATGCTGGGCAACGATAACCCTGGTTCGGGGTGTGATTTTGCCTTCTAGCAAAGCGGGGTTCATATTAAAAGTATCCGGCTCAATATCGACATAGACAGGTTTTGCTCCGAGATACTTAATAGGATTAACATCCATCACACAGGTATAACCGGGCAGAATTATCTCATCGCCTTCTTTGACCCCGCAAGCCTTGAGAATGGCATACATCGCCACCCTGCCTTTCCAGAAGGCAAAGGCATTTGACTCATTAAAATGACAGGCAAAGGATTGTTCGAATGTCTTGACAGAATTCATCGTATCACTCTTCCGTTGAAACATTGGATTGGTTATCTGCCTGTTTTGGCACATCAAAAGTCTGTTGGCGATACAGCCGGATCATCGCGGATGTTTTTCGAACTTTGTAACTCTTTGGGAACAAGCTGCCGATCAGTTTAAGAAAAGGCTCTTGCGCTATGGCAGCCGCCCAAGCAAGCTTGTTTGCAAAAACGAGCCGTTGCTTAACCGGCTCAAGCCGCCACCCCATACGCTGTTTGAAATGATCAAGATCGGGTGTTGGTTCTAACGAACCAAGTCCATAACAGATACCGTTGCACTTTTTTGTCTGAAAGAAATATTGAGCAGCGGTAAAAGCTAAAGCGTTATTAGGGTATTTGTTTCGCAATGCGGTTGATGAATGATTTACGATCCACTCAACCCAGTCAGCGGCCTCAACGGCAACAAGAAATGCTGCAAGTTGACCGTCTACGAACGAACCCCACGCACTGACTCCTTCAACGGCCTTGGCTGCACCGCAAAATTTTTGCCAATAATCGGAATATGTGTACTGGCTTTCTCTTTCTTGTCTTTGTGCCGTATCTATATTAAGAGGCAATCCGTGCTCCCGTAAAAAATCGAAATCAACCTGCTCAACGGTGCAGCTTTCCAGTGCGCGGCGAGTCTGATTGCGCGCTTTTTGGTGCAGTGAAGTCAGGTCATAATTGACGTTAGTGTTGATGACAATATTACTGACAAAGCCATAGTTATTAAGTGTCGTTGGAAAACGAATTGCCTGTAATTTATGAATTTTGACCAACTCCTGCAATTCCTGTTCTGTTGGTTCAACCAGTTTGTAGTATGGGATTGAAAGCAGGACACCGGGCTGAACCTCGTACCAGCAGGCATTTGGGCTATGAATTATTTTGTGGCCGAGGCGGTCAAAGAATTCCGCCATGCAGCCAGCTTCAATAGGCATAGATGTTCTCCGGAATAAGTTTCCCATATTTCCCGTGATATTCGGATTTTAAAATCTTAAACCAAAGCTCACCTTGTATATTTTCAGATTTAGCATCTTTGTTGTGATCCGGACCGCAGAGTTTTAATCCGCATTTTCCCATCACCCTTTGTGACCCAATGGTGCTGTCCATTTTGCGACCTCATTGTCCTGAAACGCTCGCCATATATCGAGCGTATCGGAAAGTTTAACAAGCCTGAGAGTCATCCTTTTGTATTTTGTTTAATTTGCGTGATACCGGGCCATTCGGTTACCGAAGCTTTCAACCGTGCCAATTGTTCTGAAGTTAACTCAGCATAGCAAGGCAACATCAATATTCGATCAAACGCATATTCGAAATGAGGGCACTCCCCTCTGCGATATCCAAAGCTTCCTGCCACATCAAAACATTCCGACCAGAGTACAAAAGCATCAACATTGTGCTGATGAAAATAATTTAGACTTGTTTTTCTTTGTACGCTGTCCCTAAGCAGGAGGGGTAAAAGGTAACCATTCCATGATGTGTTTTCAGCAGCAAACACATGTCCTTGCTGCTTATTGCACACCATGGCCGCAAGTTCGTGACCAATGGCCTTACGCCGGTCCCATGCGTTCCTCGATCTATTTAGAACACGAATCATAAGCATTCTGTTCCATCGAGTCATTAATTTCGTATGTACTTCGATATGGCGGAGGCCTTCGCGGTAAAGATCAATAAAGCCCATTTTGGCCAGCAACCCGTACCACGGCGCACGAAAAACAGATGACTTGACCAAAAGCTTGACGGCATTTTTGATTTGCGTGAAAATACATTCATTTGACACGTGCTCAAGTATTTTTTTTACCGAGGGTATATATGCCGGATTATTAACGATTAGCAATCCCCCTCCACCCGCAGAAAGTGGTTTGTTAATATTGAAGCTGAATACGCCCGCAATACCCTGCAATCCGACATGCTGATTATTCCTAAAGCAATACAAAGCATGTGAACAATCCTCGATAATCGGCATATCCCCTACAACTTCCTTAATTGCCTTTATGTCTCCTGCAAATCCAAACGTGTGAACCATAATTACAGCGGCGAATTGCTCACGGCGACTTTTTAACGATTTGATATCAAAGCCAAACGTCTCTGGGTCGATGTCAATGAAAACGCATCGCAACCCTGCCGAAGCGATAGCTTCAAAAACAGCTACGCACGTATAGACGGGCACGCCTATTCCGCTGCCTGCAGGCAAATCAAGGGCCTTAAGCATAATCGACAACGCGGTGGTTGCCCCGTTGAGCCAAAAGGTATTATCGTTATCAGAGAGGAAATAAAGCTCCTGCGATGGTGGTAATATGTTCGACCGCTTCGAGACCAGCGAACAGAATATATCCAGCGGACTAAACTGTGGGTGATATCTTGGGATAAGCTTCCACGGAGCTGTCATATCATCCTGCCTGCACATATTTTAGACGTGTTAATAATTTTTTCATGATCGCAACCGACCGGCACTCCGGGCAACACCTTGAAATATGCTTTCTAATTTATCTACCGCAATTTTAAACGCAAGCTGTTGATCGTAAAAACGTTTTCCATTATATCCCATAGTTTGGAGTTCAGAACGAGGCATTGCATGAAATTTCAGGACTGCCTCGGCGATACTCTGCGGATTCTCCGGCTCACAGGGCAGGCCTGCGTTCGCTTTCATAACAAGATCCGTTGCATCACCGGGAACACCGATAAGAACAGGACGCCCGGCCGCCATATATGCCTGCGTTTTGGAGGGAATAGTAATTTCAAACAGCGGATCTTTTTTCAAATGCACAAATAAGACATCGGCAAGATTCAAGATCGCACCGATCTCTGAGAGAGGACGGCGAGCGAGGAAAAGGACGTTTTTGAGTCCGAGACCGGGGACTTTTTGCTTTAGCCTCTCGACATCGACACCATCGCCGATAAAGACAAATTGAACCGCGGGCTGCGATTGACCTACTATTTTAGCGGCATAAAGTACCGACTCTAATGCCTGCGCTTTGCCCATATTTCCGGCAAAGACAACATTAAATCGGGTTGCCATTGAAAGTGATTTAGCCAGTTCCTCATCTGGTTCGGCTCGGAATATCTGCGAATCATCGCACCAGTTATAGATCATTTCGATTTTGCTTTCCGGCACGCGCCGTTCGATTAATCGCTGTTTCATTCCCGGCGTAATCACGATAATCTTTGCAGCGCGCTTATAAACAAAATTACAAAAGGCATTCACCATTTTTAGTACGAGCCGATTATTGCACATTCCGGTTGACAGAAGCGAATCCGGCCACAAGTCATGAATGTGAAGAACGAACGGAATACCTTTGAGCAGCTTCAAAACACAGGCGGGCAGACCGACCGTGATCGGCCCCTGATCAACATAGGCGACATCGGCAGATTTTACCGCCCACGTGCCGATAGTTGAGGCTGACATCGCAAAACTTGTATAGCACATCATGCGTTTAATCGAAGAATTATCGTGACTTGGATAGAGCGGGACGCGATTTATGGGAATACCATCTAAGGTTTCCCTTTGGAGCATTCGAACACGGTAGCCATCGTAAATCTTGCCGCCCGGATAGTTTGGAAATCCAGTAAGAACCTCGACTTCGTGGCCGCGGCGGGCAAGCTCTTTTACAAATGGCAAGCCCATAAAGATTGGCTCCGGCTGAAAGTAATGGCCAATGAACAGAAGTCGCATCGTTTCTCCTTTTACTAACGGCTTTTCAAATACCGGCAACAAATACCACGTTAGCGGTCATGGTGGTGCCTGTGTTCAGCGAAGCGAATCTTTTTGCGCCGAGCGCTCCTGTATATATTGAGTTATCCCTTTTACGCTGGTTAACTCCAGCGCATCAGCAGACGAGATGGATATTGCGAATTCTTTTTGGAGGGCGAGAATCAGGCCGACATGGGCCATAGAATCCCAGCCAGGAACGTTATCAATAGATAAATCTTCGGTAAATTTTCCTATTTCGAATGACTGCCGAAATATGATTTCCAACCTGTCTTTTATCATACGATTTTAAGATATACAAATTGTGGCGATTGGTAATTTTTTAACTGCTTCGAATATAGAACCTGCTGAGCACTCGCGTTTTCTTTTTCAAAGCCCATTTTATCCCAAAAACCTGCTACCAGACTATTTTTGGCCGTGGGAATGTATTCGGCGGAAATGCTCGTACTACCTGCCTTGGCCGCATCCCGGCATATCCGGTCAACAAGGGCATCCTCGACCTGCCTGCCAATTACACGACAGCTTATCAAAAAGGTATCTATTCGCCATTTCTTCGGCTGGATTTCCACCAAGGCCAGCCCTACCGTTCCATTGTCGCCGAATTTGTCTTTCAAACCCAAGACGTAAATCCGCCAATTAGGGTTTTGCGCCATCGCGGCAATATCGGCTTCGGTATATCGATGGGCAGTCAGATTGAACTGGTTGGTTCGCTGAGTCAACTGAGCGACACGTTTAATATCATCTTTGCTCGCGGGATGAATGGAAACGGCCATTTCAAGTGATTTAAGAAAATCTTCAAGCGTCGCGCAGGATTGCTGGAACTGCTCTCGCTGACGCTGGGCGGCGTAAATCTGCCCGCGATTTTTGTCTTCCTCGGTCAAATAGGCACGGGCAAAAAAGCCGGTTTCGCGCAAAGTTCGAGCAAATAAAGAGGGGTCAGCGGGCATCTCAAGCATTTCGACCTGCGGCAGCGACTGCCTCATTAACTGTCGCTCGGCGGGGTTGTCGTCAATAAAGACCATAGTATCCAGACCGATGTTTATTTGCTCGGCAATCTTCTGCATATTTTGCGGCTTGGGGTCCCAGTTGACCAAAATCGAGGCGAAGTGCTTTTCCCGCAGGAGCATTTGAGGGTGCTCATTGAGGACCTGCATAACATCATCGTGATTATTTTTGCTGTTGATGGCCAAAATCACCCCCTGCTCATACAGTTCGAGGATGGTTTTTTGAAATTCGAGATATTCTCGGCCGGGGGAATCGTGGCCGATTTGAATGCCGTCGAGGCCGTCTTCGCCTATGATGCCGCCCCAGAGCGTGTTATCGCAGTCAAGGACAAGACATTTTCGCGCAAGCCCCAGTGTCGCAATAATATGAGATATAACCCTGCGAGCGAGCATCGCAAGAAACGTTTCACTGAACGGGATGCGGGCCATACTCATCATCTGGGGGGACAGGGCGTTTTGACAGCCGGCATAGGCGACCAAGGCGTCGAGGTCGAGAATCTGTATGCGAGGATGGCTTTGATAACGTTCGATTATGCCGGCGTTAAGCTTTTCAATTAAGATACGACGCTGGTCAGGCAGAACCTGCAACGGCCAAGAGGGACACGCAGGGAAAGTATTGATAACCAAGACGCCAGTTGAATTCTTTAAAAATGCGTCAACAAGTCCCTTGAGGCGCGACAACAAAGCGACTTGTGTTTGTTCATCAACGGCATCATTGGTAAGAAGCGATTCGATTTCAATCAGCAGAAACGTGATTTGCGGAGAGGCGCGATATAGTTCGCTTTGAGGATTGAGCAATTCCTGATTAAACTGCCCATAGGGAGCGATATATGATTGAAGCTCGATGGAATGTGCCGCGGCCTCAACGACCGCAAAATCCACCAAAGGGTCAACAGTAAAGGAACTGAGAAAGGCCGTCTTTACGCTTGCCTGTAATTTCGCGGCTCCGGATTTCAAAAGCTCCCTGATTTGTCCGGCTGCCTTGCGATAAGCAAGCCAGGTTGCGGCTTTTCCGGCATCATAAATTATTTCATTGAGCTGTTTAATTATTTCGACTCCGAACGATTCTCTTTTTTCCCTTTTAAACAAAGCGCCGCGCCATAGGCGCCAATATATTGAGAGTGCTGCGGGACGAGCAATTCACGATTAAGCCGGGTTGAAAGCTCCCTTGTCATCGCTTTATTCAAACTGACCCCGCCAACGAAAAGAATTTTGCCTTTATCACCGGCGGCTACCTGTCGAAACAGGCCGATTACCTGGTCGGATATTGCCGAATGCAGCGATTTGATGATGTTTTCTTTTTTTTCACCCAGGGCGATATATGATATTATTTCCGTTTCGGCAAAAACCGTACACGTCGATGACAAATTCAGGACCTTATCGGCCTGTTGCGACAACCGGTCAAGCTCATCCACTTTAACACCCAATGACGCGGATGTCACTTCAAGAAACTTGCCTGTGCCGGCGGAACATTTCTGGTTCATCACAAAATCAACGACCCTTCCGGATTCATCAATGGCAATAACTTTGCTGTCCTGGCCGCCTATATCGATAATGGTCCTTACGCCATTATCAACGGCAAACCCGCCAATGGCGAGAGCCGTTATCTCCGTGATGACCTCGTCAGAAAAGTTAACCTGTTTTCTGCCGTAACCGGTGGCGATGACGCCTGCGATTTGGTCTTTTGCAATTTTAAATTCACTCAGCAAATCAACGTAACTTTGATGGCAGGACGCGCCGATATCGGCCCCTCTTTTAATTATGCTTTTGGCTGTCATATTGCCGGCCGTATCAATCAGCGCCAGCTTGATATATGACGAACCGGCATCGATACCAAGAAAATACTTCATTACGTCCTCAACGTATCCCTGAACGATTCGATTCTCAGGTCCACCTGCTCTTTCGAATAAAAGTCAGGATTTGCCATGTCAGATTCAATAATAACAGCGGGGATGCCGCATTTCGACAATTCTTTTCGCAATGGGACGATATCCGCCAGGGCACGACGACAGCTTCGATTTGCATGGCAAATAACGCCCTTTATCGAGTAATCTTTTACCAACTCGCTAACCCAGTCGATTTTTTTATAAATCGGCCAGTTCAAATAGGTGCTGCTGTAAGCGGTTATCAGCTTGTCGATATCGTCCTTTCCGTTTTTATAATCCAGGTTCCACCAGAGGGTATAGTCATCCAGAACAATCTGAAACTCCGCGTCAAAATCGCCGGGGAATTTTTTCGCAAGAAACCACATCGGGTAGCCATGCCAAAGCAGGCGAACCGAATCTATTGAAGAAGCATCATTGGGGTGCTGATACTCACTGATTAAAGCTTCATAATAATCACAGGCCATTTTTGTGCCTTTCGCGGCAACCATCGGGAAAAGCGCATCAACAATTTTATAAGCATCGATTCTGATGGGGGTGTGTTTGTTTAATTCGTGGACTTTCAGCCACAAATCGCAGGATTTTGCGCTATATGTTACCTGTTCACTCAATTTTTGTGTGTTCAATTTGTGTGCGGTGTGTTGCTTTACAAAGTCAATCAACGATTCGTATTGCCGGGCGATATATTCTCTGACTGAGACCTGGTCTTCGACCGCAATTGGGTAATCAATTATGAATAACGGTATGTTCTTTTTTTGAGCGAGAAGTTTGAACCACAAAAAAGTGGTTGAGCACTGGTTATTGGCGGCGATAAGCATATCCGGCTCGGGCAAGCCGCCGAAGGGGAGTTTTTCATAATGTTCTGTGCCAAAATCAATCAGGGAATACGAGCACAAGTCCTGTGCGAATGAACCCATTCGGGAGGCGTTAATCATTTCCTTTGCTTTTCCGGAGGCAGAACAAACCACGGCGTAACTTTCCGGGTACATACAAACCACATCCATCGCTCCAAGTATTTCAACTGGTGTAAACGCCGTGACATAAGCAATTGGCTGTTTATCTTTACCGGCCTTGGCGCCGGAAAGATAATATTCCGCGAATATCTTTGCGAGTATGGATTTACTCGATTCCAATTTAGTTCCTTCCGGCTATCTCAATGAACGACTCTATTCGCAGCAAATCGCGTTCGCTTGTATCAAGGCCGGCGTGTTCGATTTCAAGCATCAAAACATTTATCCCGCCCTGCTTGAGAATTTCCAGTTTCGACAGGTAATTGTGAACGTGGGGTTCACAGAATTTCTGATTGATATAAATAACGCCCTGCAAATCAAGTCCATCGATTCTGCGCCGAAATGCCTGTTCATCTGTCTTTATACTGCTATTCAGTGTGGGGCTGGGATCAGCGAACAGGTATCTTCGGGCAATATTTTCATACAAATCGCCGGTTGTTTCGACATCGCGGCTGCAATACCGGGAACCATTGGTTATATCATCATCAACAATTCTCGCTCCGAACCGCTCGATTTTGTCCAACAGGGCATAATTATCCGTGAGCGGCCCCATAATCATTATTCTTTTCAGATTTTTATCGTTGCGATGGTTTCGCAGGGCTTCGTCAATTATCTGCCGCAGCATCGTATTATATTCATCTCTTTCCAGAATCAATCCGGCAGTCATAAGCGCGACGGCATCAGCGCCTGTCATAAAAGTATTGGTTTTCCTTATGTCATACAACTGCCTTAACAGACCTCGCGTCTGGTTATACTTATAAATCGTTTTCTTTAGTTCAGCGTCTGTAAAATCCACACCCGATTCTTTTTCCATTTCTACCGCAAACGCTTTGAGCTGACTCGCGAAGTATTGAACAGAACTGTCATCCGCATTAATCGGATGCAGGAGCGTAAAGGCCTTTGGTTTCTTTATTTCGTATTCCCACATTTGGCGCAGAACTTTCAATGAGTCGCATGAATTTGGGAAAACAATATTCCTTAGGAAAGAAAATTCGCCTGAAGAAGCCGCCAGGAAAACATCCCGAACAAAAGAGCACACCGGATTAAACAGGGACCGCTGAGGCGATTTTGAGGCGTTCCAAAAACCTATTATTCTCAGGGGATATAGCCCTGCGGCAACGATAATTTCTTCCGGTATATAGTTAGAAAAGCAGCCGGTAATTCCATGATACTTTTGGGGGATATCGAGAAGATAAGCACTTCTGTAATCCGGTTTGGAAATCAGATTTTTACATTTTTCCAGAAGGTGTTGAATCGTCGGCATAATAATGCGGAAAACGTTCAGATTTTACTTTGCTTATTAGAGGGCTTAAAGTCCTCCCGCAGCAAACCAAGATGCAAGACGGTCGTCCTTTGGCCATTTACTATTTTTTCGTTTCTTAGCGTGCCCTCTATCTGGAAGCCAATTTTTTTCATTGTAATCAAGCTGGCGATATTGTCCGGCCGGGTTTGTGCCCAGATTTTTTCAAGTCCAAGAGACTTAAACGCCCAGTCAATCAGGAGGCATTCGGCTTCGAGCATTACGCCTTTGCCCCAGAATTCTTTTTGGCCGATAACAATGTATATCTCAGCAGTCCGATGCGTGGAATCGATACCCGCCAAACCGATGACGCCGACGGGGATTTTCTCAGTAGTTTCGATTGCAAATTCGACGCGGCTGTTGTCATGCTGTGTTTTATCAAACCAGCGAATTGTTTTATCCAACTCGAACCGATCGCTTATTATAAGGGTTTTGCGGACATCGGGGTCATTGAACCACCTGACGCGGTTTTCAATATCCGCTTTGTTAAGTGGACGAAGAACAATATGGTCGCCTGTAATTGCTGTTCCGAGCATAACAAGACACTTTTTTAAAATGCGTAATTTTTGAACATATCGTTCAGCGTCTGCTTAGAACGGATACGCCTGAACATGTTGCCTTTTCCGACGACAATGGCCGGGGCGGGATTGATAAAGGGCGGCGTTAGAACGACGGTATATGCGCCGACATTGTCAATCTTTATGAAATCGCCGACATCCGGCAACGTATCAGTTATCTCCGTGAGGATATAATCCTTTTCCATGCACGTCGAACCAACAACGCCGAAGATGCAACGTTGTGTCCTGTCGTTTTTCCTCATTATCTGATACGGGTGGTTTATCTTGTGGGACGTCGGCTGGACATTGTAGCCGCTGCCGTCAACCGTAACAAACACCCTGCCTCGAATGTCCTTTACGCTTATCACCTTAGTCACAAAACTCAAGGCATTCGCAACCATCGCGATGCCGGGCTCAAGCATAAGGCACGGTTTTTGCCGGCGCACCCATTTACTGGTTTTCAAAACTTTACACACGGCTTTTGCGTAATCGTCGAAGGAAGGCGTCTTTGCCCATCGCATCTGAGGGGGAATATAACCAAAAATTCCGCCGCCGATATTTATGTACTTCACAGTGTCAGGCGCAAACCTAGCTGCGATTCGGCAAAGCGTTTCGGTTACAATCCGGTAACACCACACGCTTCTGTTGGTAGTAGATGCATGGCCGTGCAAGCTGTTGACAGTGACATTGCCGATACGTGACAGCCGCGAAATAACTTTATTAATATTTGAATCGGACGGGTCAAAACCAAACCTTCCCGTCTTCAAACGCTCCTGGACGTGTGACCGCCCGCTTTTGTCCGACAGGCCGATATTTATCCTCAGCCCCACTTTGATTTTCCTATTTGGATTTTTTTTCGCGTATTTGGCCACGTGGTCAATCTCTGACCATGAATCCAGATTAACGATGCTGTTGTTTTTTAGAGCAAGTTCAATATCTTCATAAAGCTTAACGGGACCATTAAAAACAATTCTATCTGGCTTCTGACCCACTTTCAACGCGAGGTCGTATTCCAGCCGGGAAACCACCTCCGCGAAGCCGCCCTTTGACCTGATTATATTGCATAAGTACGGAATGTAATTAGTCTTGTAGGAATAGGCCAATATGAACTTTTCGTATCTGCTTCCAAAAGCTCTGACTATATCGTCGTAATTTTTCCGGAACGAAGTTTCGTCCAAGATATAAAACGGCGACCCGAATTTAGCTTCAATTTTTCTGGTTTTTGTGCGCGAAAGCATATTGTCTTTTCGGTATTACCTCTGTGGGTGTTCGACGGTGTCGTTTGGCCTCGTGCCTATAAACTCATCCATCGTTGCCCTGCCCTGCTGAGTTATACCCTCTCTTGTTATCACCATCCAGACGCTCTTGAGGATTATTTTCATATCAAGCCAGAGTGTCCAGTTATCAACGTACCAGACGTCCAGCTTGAATTTATCTTCCCACGAGATGGCATTTCGCCCGTTTATCTGCGCCCAGCCGGTGATACCGGGTTTAACCTCGTGTCGTCTGGCCTGCTCGGTAGTATATCTGCTCAGGTACCTCATCATCAATGGCCGGGGGCCTACGATGCTCATATCGCCTTTCAACACGTTGAGCAATTCAGGCAGTTCATCAAAACTCGTGCTTCGCAGGAAACGCCCGAACGCAGGCAGACGCTGCGAATCAGGCAACAAATTTCCTGACGCATCACACTGGTCCGTCATAGTACGAAATTTATATATGACAAATGTTTTGCCGCCCAATCCGGGTCGCTGCTGACAAAACAAAATGGGATAGCCAAGTTTAAGACGAACCAGCACAGCCAATACTACTAAAAGAGGGCTGATTACAATCAACCCTGCAGCGCTGGTAATTATATCGAATAACCGTTTTACGAAATGGTGCATCACGTTAATTTCGGAATTTTTGCCTGTCTGCTACCAAACAATTAATGACGCGGTGTGCGGATGACTTTTATATCGCCTCCCTGACGCATATCAGAAGTTGCGATAAATTTCGCATCCGGGGAAAAAACCATACTACTGAATACTTTGTGTCCCGCACCGGGAATATCATATTTTTTGCGCGTTTTGGCGTCCCAAACATATACATTGCCGAAAACAGTTGCCGCCACCAGCTCGCCATCACTGCTGATTGTAACCGTCTGGGTCGGCTGAGTTCTGTAGGTACTTTTGTTTTCTTCCGTCGGCAGCAGGCGGTCGATTATTTCTCCGGAACTCGATTTGACCAGCGTAAGCATACTGTCGCTGCCTCTTATATAGATAATCTCTCCGTCGTTCGAGAAAACCCCTTTATACAACTTTCTCAAATCCGATAATTCCTTTTGCCAAACAATTTTCTTTTCTTTGGTATCCGCAACAAAAAGCCAGCCGTGTTCTTTTTTTTCTCCTACGGCAACAACATAACGCCCGTCATTGGATACCGAGAAATGCTCCACCCTGCCCTGTTCTGAGGGAATTGCGGTTAATGGCCTCACCTGCTTTGTATTAAACTCCACCTCAAACAGTTCATATGTTAAGCGTTCACCGCCACCCCGCTCCAACAAAAGAATTATTTTGTTCCCGTCCTGGCTGGCACACAAACTCGCAGCGTTCGACGTCAAAGACAGAGGAATTTTCTGGCTTACGCTGTTAGCATCGAAGCCAGAAACAACAAGACAATCAGGATTTGTTCGTTTCACAGATACAATAGTGTCGGGTGCAACAAAAACCACCTCGCCTGATTCCACCACACCCTCTCGTGGTTTCTTTGATAAGTCGGACCATTGCAATACATATATCTTGTTGTCGTTAGAAATTGCCGCCAGGAGATTGTTGTATGTCAAAAGCGATACTATCCCATTATTGAGCGGTATATTAATCTTCTGCACGTTTTGACTGCGCATTCTGGCTATGAACATTAATATCACAACCGCGGCAAAAACTCCGACTATGAAGACCGCCGACGATTTGTTTTTGGGTTGTGGCTTATCCAAAGGATTCCCTCCCATATTATTGAACAACCGACTCTAATACTCCTGCAAATTGTTTTGTTCCAACCGCCAAAGCCAACTCCTGCTGATAGAATGTTCTCCCGTTTTCTCCCATTGCATCTAATTCCCGCCGCGACATCTTGAGAAATTTTCGCACGCCATCCGCAATGCTTTCGGCATTTTCCGGAAGGCAGGAAAATCCTGCTTTTGCATTAACAACCAACGCCGCCGCATCTCCCCGCACTCCAACAAGAATCGGTCGCCCCGCCGCCATATAGGCCTGTATTTTTGATGGAATGGTTATTCTGAATAACGGGGCATCTTTTAAATGGACGAGCAATACATCCGCTAAAACCAATATCGCCCCCATCTCGGACAAGGGCTGCTGAGACACAAACAATATATTTTTAAGCCCGGCGTTATGAGTTTTCGTTTTAAGGTTCTCCACTTCGACCCCAGTCCCTACAAACACAAACTGGAGATTCGGGTATTCTTCTTTTAGAATATTCGCGGCGGCAATCACAGCTTCAAGTGCCTGCGCTTTTCCCATATTGCCGGCGAACACGATATTAAACTTTCCATCAAGCCTAAGCTTTGCCGCCAAATCCGGGTTCTTTGGCACCTGCTTAACCATGGTGTCATCAACCCAGTTATAGATAACCTTAATTTTATCGCCCGGCACTCCTCGTTCAATCAGCGCATTCTTAAATCCAGGCGAAAGAACTATAATTTTATTAGCCGCCCAATAAACAAAGCGGCACCATCTGTCAACAAGCCAAAGTCCCAACTTATTGGTAAACATCCCTGTTGCCGTCAATGTATCAGGCCACAAATCCTGAATATCATAGACAAAAGGTATCCCTCGCAGCAGTTTAATCATCGCGGCAGGAAATCCTATTGTCGCTGGCGGATGATACACGTATGCAACATCTGCTTTTTTAACAACCCATGGACCGATTATCGCGGCAGACAATGCAAAGCTAACGTAATTCAGAAAACGACGCCAGCCGCTTCTGTCATGACTTGGATAAAGCGGGACCCGGATTACCGATACGCCGTCGATGGTTTCCCTTTGCAGGAATCGGATTTTATATCCCTTATAAATTTTACCCTCAGGATAATTTGGGAATCCCGTTAAAACTTCGACCTCATGTCCAAGTTTTAACAATTCCCTGGCAAAAGGCAGCCCTTTAAATATTTGCTCGGGCTGAAACCATTGAGTGATAAAAAGAATCCGCATTCTTAGGTAAGGTCGTTAAATTTGATATTGTCCCATATGTGGCTTAGTCTGGATGTTCCTATTATCAGTTTGACCACTCTATAGGAGGTGTTTTCGATTTCGTAATCGGCGGGAATGCGGCGAGGCATTTTTTTGTTGTCTTCGGAAATCTGTATTCTTATGGCCGAAACTATAACCTCAGGTTCAAGACCGGTCATTATTATAGTCCCGGCGTCCATTGCTTCGGGGCGTTCAATGGCGTTACGTATGGTGATAGCCGGGAAATTAAGAATAGCCGATTCCTCACAGATAGTTCCACTGTCGCTTAGAACACAACAGGCATTCATTTGAAGCCAGTTGTAATCAAGGAATCCGAAAGGTTTAAGGAACTTTATGCCGTCAGGGATATTCGTTTTGCCGAGTGTTTCGAGCCGTTTGCGGGTGCGAGGATGCGTGGATACAATCACCGGAAATTTAAACTCATTGTATATTTTTTCCAGCGACGCAAGAATTTTCAGGAGGTTTTCTTTGTTATCGACGTTTTCTTCACGGTGCGCACTAACCAGAAAATATTTCCCTTTTTCCAGACCAAGCTCGCTCAGGGCGTTAGAGGCCTTAATTCTTGCCAGATGTGTCATAAGTACTTCTTTCATAGGCGAGCCCGTGAGATAGATTCTTCGGTGCGGTATGCCTTCGGAAAGCAGATGTCGCCGTGCATGCTCGGTATAGACGAGATTGTAATCGCTGATATGGTCAATTATACGACGATTGATTTCCTCGGGCACGTTTAAATCGAAACAGCGATTGCCGGCTTCCATGTGATAAATCGGTATTTTCATCCGCCTGGCAATTATACCCGCAATGGAACTGTTGGTATCACCGAGAATCAATACGGCATCCGGACGTTCCTTTTTGAGTATCGGCTCTATAGCAATGAGAATATTTCCATAGACCTGGCCAAGAGAGGATGTATTGACGTTAAGAAAATAATCGGGCTTGTGAACCTGCAGCTCTTTGAAGAATACCTCGCTAAGTTCGTAATCGTAGTTCTGGCCCGTGTGGACAATTTTGTGGTCAACATGTTTATCCAGCATCGCCATCGTGCAGGCCAGCCGGATAATCTCAGGCCGAGTCCCCAGAATAGTAATCACTTTTAGCTTTGCCATCGTGTCTATACCTTCTCAAAAAACGTATCGCTATCGTTAGGATTAAACAGTTCGTTTGTCCAGAAAAGGGTACAAAGCTCGCCGGAGCCAACGTTCTCTATGTTATGCGTGTAGAAGATTGGCATTTCCACCACAACAGGTTTGTCGCCGGAAACTTTGTACTCTATTATTTTATCGGTTCCGATACGCCGAAGACGAATAATCGCCTCGCCTTTGACCACGCAAAATTTTTCCTGCTTACGGGTATGGTAGTGATTCCCCCTGACAATTCCGGGCTTCGTGGTCGAAAAGAAAATCTGGCTGCCTTTGTCCTCTTTGACAACCTCGAAAAGGCCACCTCTTTCGTCCGTGCGCAAGGTTAGGGCTTGTTCGTAATCAGCGGGTTCGACGTAAGATAAAAAAGCGTTATAAAGATTTTTCTCAAAATTATTGGCAAAGGCCGGAACTACTTTTTTAACGTAAAAGCAATCTTTGAAATAATTAAGCAACGCCAGTATGTCTGTGACCTTTGCGGTTGCGGTTGCCAGGACATCAATGCGTTCAAATCCAGCGGGCGGGTTTTTGACCTTATCCCAAAATATTTCTGACAGCTCGTTTATGTAAATAAGGCCAATTTCCTTATCAACCTGTATCTGCGGCTGACCGCCGTGAGTAAGCAGATGGCAGAACGTCGCGACAACAGAATTGTAGAAAGGCCGGCCTCTGTCGCCGAAAACGTTCGGGATAGTCAGTACGGTAACGGGGGCATTGCTTTTTTTAGACCATCCTTCGAGTATCCGCTCCCCCTCTTTTTTGGAACGGCCGTAAGGATTGTCGAGGGCCGTCTGTGTGGATGAAGAAAATATCACATGCGGGCGGGCATTGAGGCTGTCAATCGCCTTGATAAGTTTATTTACAAGCTCAATGTTGGTGGCGTAGATTTCCTTATCGTCGCCGCGATTCATCGCCGCAAGATGCACAACGGTGCTGCTGCCCGCCAGAACCTCTCGCAGTTTTTCCGGCTGGGAAAACCAGGCATCCTCAAAGGATGGCACTTCTACATCCTGTTCACGGCTGAACCTATCCCGAAGGTGAGAACCTATAAAGCCAACCACGCCGGTAATGATAATTTTTCTCTTCATAATCTGTGTAATCAGTGGCTAAATTTTATATTTTCCAATTCTTTAACTCCGCCTGTACTTCCGGCAGACTCAGGAGTAGTTCCTCGACCTGTTTTACATTAAGCTGTGTTGTATTATGCGAATGGTAATCATCCAGCAGGGTTTCTTTTTTATCGCCTTCCGTAAAATACAGATTATAATTTAGATTACGGTCATCAAGGCTGACGCGATAATAATTACCCATATCTTCTGATCGGCGAAGCTCTTCTTTTGTTACGAGCGTTTCATACAGTTTTTCGCCATGGCGAATACCGATGACTTTTATTTCGACCGTTGATTTGAACAAGTTCTTGATCGCCTGAGCTAAATCGCCGATGGTACTTGCCGCCGCTTTTTTAACAAACAAATCGCCGGGTTTTGCATTGGTAAATGCAAAGAGAACAAGATCCACTGAATCTCTCAGCGGCATAAGAAACCGTGTCATTGCCGGCTCGGTGAGCGTCAGGGGTTTGCCTTTTTTGATCTGCTGGATAAACAGCGGTATTACCGAACCGCGTGAGTACATCACGTTGCCGTATCGAACACAGCACACTACAGTATCATTGCACTCTTTTGTGCGGGCGGCGGCCTGTGCGACCTTTTCCAATAATGCCTTTGTCATTCCCATCGCATTGATGGGATACGCGGCCTTGTCGGTACTCAAACATACGATCGTCTTCACCTTATTTGCAATGGCCGATTCGATCACATTATGACCGCCGAGAATATTTGTATAAACTGCCTGAATAGGGAAAAACTCACACGAGGGCACCTGTTTTAACGCAGCAGCATGAAAGACGTAATCGACGCCTTTCATAACATTATCAACACTGTCCCTTTCACGAACATCGCCGATATAGAAATTCAGCCGCGGCTCTTTATATTCAATCCTCATCAATTCCTGCTTAAGCTCATCTCGACTGAAAATTCGGATCTCTTTTGCATCTGTCTTCAAAAGCCGATCAACCATTGCCCGACCGAAAGATCCCGTTCCACCGGTAATTAGAATTGTTTTTCCATTCAACTGCTTCATGTGATTCTCCGCATATAGTCTAAAATGTCAACTCTACCCTTATTATCGCTTCTGTGCAATGGTGTCAGGATTTCCTGCTGATTCAGCAACGAGCGCCTTTTGTATCATCATATACGCCTCTATTTCTGCGTTCTTGGACTTAATAAGTCTGTCAAGCGACTCGTTGTGTCGCTGTTGTTCTTCGGGGGTAAACCGATAACGAATCAGCTTTGCGGGCACCCCTCCGACAATGGCATAAGGCGGCACATCTTTTGTAACCACTGCACCTGCCGCCACAATAGCTCCTCGGCCAATTCGTACCCCGGCCATTATGATGCAGCCGTGACCAATCCAAACGTCATCTTCGATTATCGTAAGCAGTTCATCCATTCCTGCACGGCCGGTAAATCGTGCCGGTACACCAACCACGTCAAAGCGATGGTCGCCACCCACGATCGATACCTGTGATGCGATCATCACAAAATTGCCGATTTGTACATTTGCCATTATGTAGGCTTGGCTGCCGATAAAAACGTAGTTGCCGGCGCTGATCGCATTCTTTTTAAAAACCGAGGTCGTATCGGATACGGTAAAATATCTTCCCACCGATTTGAATCGGTAACCGCGCAGTATTCCCATAAGCAGAATGAGTAGCCGTTTCTGCCACTTCAGCCACAATATAAATCTGACGGAACTTGATGGTTTATCTGTCATTATTATATATTTTTCGACTAAAAACCGGCTCGACTTACAAAAATATAATTCTAATCGGGAATAGGAATCCGTTTTTCTGGAGGCAGGCAGTAGTTAGTCGCCTCCATTATTATTCGCTCCTGATATTCAGGAGTGTATTGGGTGTCAATAATCTGCTTACAGGCATCAGACATCCTTTTCTTGCATGGTATAGAATATAGCATTGCTTCCATTTTTTCCGCGAGGCTTGCGAAATCGCCATCTTTGAAGTATCCGCCGGTCTGGCCTTCCTTTATTGTCTCAATTTCAGGGCCGTGCATACCACGTGTATTCTCACAGGTCAGCAATGGGGTTCCATAAACAAGGCTGTGCATCGCAACAAGGCCTACCTCGCCAGGAACCACACACAAATCGCTTGATGTGATAATCAATCCGAGTTTTCCCTCATCGTAG
This sequence comes from Sedimentisphaerales bacterium, assembly GCA_050015775.1. GTDB lineage: Bacteria > Planctomycetota > Phycisphaerae > Sedimentisphaerales > Anaerobacaceae > Fen-1362. The sequence goes on from JBEKAT010000010.1 coordinate 19,611, forward strand.
CAGGCTCCATAAAATACGACTTGATCGGCCACTCCGCATTCCTGAGCCAATCGCTTGAGCGAATCTTCTTCGCGGCCGTCACCGATCAGGATACATTGTACATAGCATCCTCGCTGCTTAAGTAACGCTACCGCCTCGATAAGGAGGTGCAGTTGTTTCCCCTTTTCAAGTCGGCTAGAGTTAAAAATCAGCCTATGATCAGGGCTGATGATTCCAAAATCTCTTCGGCACTGCTCGATTTGGTCGGGGCCGATTCTTTCGCGGACGGCCACCTGCCGATCATGATCAAGCGAATTATGCACCACAAAAATTTGTTCTTTCTTAAATCCACGACTGACGAAAAAATCTCTCGCAAATTCACCGTAAAGCAGAAAAGCGGTTGCCCATTTGTAGTAGAACTTGCGTACTAGCCATCTAAGACCGCATTCGGAGCGTTTGACACCCTGAGTCCACTCGATAACAGGTATTCGTCTGAAGAAGCAGATAATTCGGACCAGCAGATTGCTCAAGGACTGGTATCCGAAGCTTATCACCACATCAATATCTTCCTTCAATGCAATTTTGACAGCTTCGGGCTGCCATTCAAAGTCCTTGAAGAGAGGGCCTTTGATGCGGCGTGATTCGAGCCGCCGCCAGTTGACACCTTCAATTTTTCCGATTTCGCTCGCAGATGCGATCTTTGCCCCGCCGCCGATATTAGTATTATCACCTGCACAAACTTCAAAATTAAAATTAGTGTTTTGTGAAAGCCGTCTGAATATCGGAACCCTATAATGCGGAATCCACCAGATAAAATGAATTATCTTAGGCTTTCTTTTTTTCATGACAGAATCCATCGACACCGTCTTTCAATAAATATAATCAGGATTTTTTCATCATGGGTTACTGCTTGTAATTGCTGATTACAGAGCCTACAAAATCTATAATTTTTTGTGTGTTAGGTATGGCACCAAACTCCGCAACGGCCTTCTGCCTAGCCGCAATGCTCATCCGGATTTGCAGATCAGGGTCTTTGGCAATACGCACCATGGCCTCTTCCAACTGTTCCACATTTTTAGGCTCTATTAATATTGCACCTTTACAGGAACCAACAGCCTCCGGCAAGCCGCCGACACGAGTAGAAATGACTGGTAACCCGCAGGCCATCGCCTCCATAACAACGTTTGGCATTCCTTCAGAATAAGAGGGGAGAATGAGAACATCGCTTGCCTGCATCCATTTTGCAACTTCATCTGCTTCGACTGCCCCCACAAGCGTTACACATGTTTCAAGCCTCCGCTCAGTGATTATCGCCTTGAGAGATGCGTACTCCTGCCCTGTGCCGCAAATTTTCAGTATCGAGGGGGGTATGGTCAGCCGAACGCGGCAAAAAGCGTCAAGCATTTCGTAGACGCCTTTTGTATCCTTCAGCCCGCCGACAAAGAGTATAATGTAGCCCGATCGCGGCAAATTAAGTATCTGACGGACAGCCATCTTGTCTTCGGCCGGTGCGAAAATATCGAGATTAACCAGCCCATGCACTGTTGGGACGGTCTTGCCGCTGACAGCACTGATTTTATCAGCAACGCTTTTGCCATCAGCAACCGCCCCGTCAAGAGCATTGGCCACCTTAACAAAGTGATTATACATTGTCTTACTGTAATTAGGCGCCACATGCACGTCACTACCTATACCTTCGCCTATCGCAGGAATATGAAGCAGTTTCGAAAGTCGCACGGCGGTATCTGCCCCTGGAAAAAAGCATTTGCCATAGATGGCATCAAACGGCTTTTTTCGGTGCATTGCAAGAACCTGTTTTTTCATTGCGAGATATACACTTAGGCCCTCCCATCGGCATGACCAGAAGCCTCGTGTTAGCCGAACGTATGGCACTTGGTGCGTTTCGATCCCATCATATTTGACCAGAGCTCGTTCAGCAAAACGCCGCCGCCAGGCCTTGCGCAGCCACGTCAGCGGTGTTGGTATCCAAACCATCGGAACGAAAACTATTACTTCTGCTCCCTGATCCCGCATAGTCATGAACTGGCGAGCCGAAAAGATGCCAAAATGCCGATTGCTGTTAGTCGGAAACAGATGCGATATCACAAGAATGCGCATAATTCTCTTTCCTATTCTCCAGCAGACGTTATTCCGGGTTGATGTGTATAGTATTCGTTATCAGGCTCCAGCAGGCTTTCATCCTGAGACGTTTCATCAATGTTGCATAATACCATCGCAAAGGCCAAAGAATACCAGAAGTCTTTTTGCATATAGGTTGTGGCTGTCATGCCTATTATAAGGTTATACAGGAGCATCGTTATCCCTATCCACCGTAGCGGTACCAGACGGAGTTGGAATGTGCTCTTAATTAATAAGAAATAAAGTATCGCAGCAAGTATAATCCCTATAATACCCAGTTCGGCAGCAAGGTTGAAGATATTGTTATGAGCCAACCCTATGCTTCCAGGTGACTTGACCGGAAAATTCCCCCAGCCCCATCCGTTTAGAGGCCGCTCCATTAATAATCTTGCACTAAAACGCCATACATCAGTTCTGCCGCTTTTTTCGATATCAAAGCTCGTATTTCTGAGTCGAGCCATTGCTGCGGAAGACAGCATATCGTTTTCGAACGCTATTTTGAGGCTGATGGCGCACATAGTAACAAAACCTACTGCAATGAGTGTGTAGGTAATCCTCTTTTTGCCTTTTGCGGACAAGATAAATGCTACCGTCGGGGCGATGATTGCGGTGCCGAGGGCCGTGCGACTTTGAGTCTTGAATATCGCAAGGAGAATCAAAGGTAATGCCCCCACTATTATAATCTTCTTGAAAAAGCCTTTCTGGAGCATCAGGTAGACGCCGGCTAGAAGACCAAGACATAAATCGTCCGCCAAGATAACTGGACTGGTTTCTTCACTTAAAATGACCCTTTTTACTCCGGCTGCATAGGAGACCCTGCCTACAACAATGAGGGCTGTTGCCACACATGCACCAAGAAAAAGGCTACCCATGAGGAGATTGAAGTCTTTTCGATCATGAATAAAGCTCAACAGGATCACCGTCAAACCAATATTCAAAACCAGAGGGATTGCCATTATTGCTCCGACAAGAGTGGATTCAGCCCACAGAAGGCTTAGCAATGCCCACATCATGAATACAAGCATCGCCTTCATGGCTGATGGGAACCCGGATCTTCCACGTGCAAAATGAAGAAGAAAACTCAAAAAGACTATAATCCCCATCGCTTTGCTGATGGTGAAGTAGGGGCTCAGCGTTATCGCGCTTTCCACGGGCAGAAGAAAATACATGACGCAGAGCCCAAAGGGTGGATGAAACAAGCTTAGCGGCACCACTGCAGTAAGTAGCATTGCACCTGCCACCATAACATTTTGCGTTGCGGCATATATCAATCCTGCCAGCAGCGCAACCGCCAGCGCAACTAACACGCATCGTTTGGTGCGGCCGTAACTGACATTGTCAGTCGCAGGCTCAGAAAAAACTTCGATATCTGGCTCCATAGAGATTGTCATTTGGCTCTGCTTTCGTAAAATGGTTTCAGGGTGATCCACCGTTTAACGAGGATTTTATCTTCCACATCAATCAATTCGAATTTCATGGCAATGAAGCAAAACACTGCTCCTGTAATACAGACGTTAACTGCCAGATAGACCGATATACTATTAATGGGAAATGTCAACAATTTGCCGATCACGCACGAAATGAAAGCAACCAGGGCGACTTTCCAGGATGTCGATAACGCAAACAGGGTACCCACCGTTATCGGGAGATCTTTTTTGAGGTAAAGGATGCTTAGGTATATTTGTACAATTCTGCCAAGGAGCACGCCTACTGCGGGCCCGACAATTCCAAAGGGATACATTAGCGCCCACCCGCTTGCAATTCCAACAATGAGGGCCACTAAGCTTAGCAGTATAATAGGTCTGGTCTTGCCAATGATTTTGAAAAGAGACTGTATTTCGCAGATTTTAAGCAACATTAGGCAAGATGTTACAACAAAAATCGGCCAAGCGCCACCATAGCGCGAACCGAACAGCAGTGTCAATATTTGTTTGGGGGAGAATATAATTATCATAAAGACAGGAAGAACTACCAAGGAGATTTTCTGGGCAGATCGCTGCAAAAGCCGCGAAATTTCGCCGTAATTGCCTGCCTGCCACTCTTTGGCGCATACGGGCACCAGCACCAATGAGATGAATATAGACAATTGTCCCATGATCGGCAGTTCCGTTGCGCCGACCGAAAACATTGCGAAATCATTCGGCGAAAAGAAGCAGGATACGAGAAACCGATGTCCTTGGCTGTAGGCGAAAAAAATGAAATAACCAAGCCAGTATGGCAATGAGAAATTTAAAGTGTCTCCGAGCAGCTTTCTATCAAGATTTGGCTTAAACCCGATGTGTATCCAAAGCAGAAAAAAGGCAATTATCCCCATGCCCACAAACGCCGCGGAGTACCACCTGAGCGCCTGTTGCAGGTTCACTCCTAGATACAATGGCAGACATATCGATATGACTGTGATTAAGGCATTAATTACGGATATAAGACTGCTCAGTTTCGCCCTGCCGACGCTTACCAGTGAAATTGTCAAAAATACCGAAAGCATCATTCCAATCGGGATAAACGCTGCTGGCCATAACTGGTCGGCCAGCTCAGCATTGTCGAATAGCTTTGCGATACTGGTACGCAAAATTACTATACTAGCGCTTGCCAGAATGCCTAAAATGATCAAAGAAATCGTAGTCTGGAATGCAAACTTCTTTCTATCGTCGGGTGACAGCCGTGCCAGAAAATAAGAGCTGCTCTCTGGGAGGCTGAGATACCAGAACGCATAACTTAAGGCTGTGATCAGCAGTATCTGTCGAAAGCTGCCAAAATCAGCGCTGGTCAGTATCCGTGCCAGGATAATACTTTGAACCATCAGTGCGCCCTGCGTAAAAACATTGCCGATGGTAAGAAATATAGATTGTTCTCTAATGCTCAATGAGGATGCCTAAGTCTTTCTTTTAATTTTTCCGCTGCTCCGACCTGCGCAGACTGCACATCTGGCGGACTCTCTTTCAAAGCGGAATTGCCCACACTTTGCTCGTTTCGATATTTGAGGATCTTGGCCGGACATCCGCCAACGATGGCGTAATCTGGAACGTCTTTAGTCACTACTGCTCCAGCCCCGATGATGGTGCCGCTGCCGATCTTGACGCCGGGCAGAATGATTGCTCTGGTTCCTATCAAGACATCGTCGCCAATCACTACCGGCTTGGTGGTTCCGCCCTGTTCTTGCATAGGCCTGGATATATCGGAAAAATTATGGTTATGACAAAGAATAATAACCTCTGGCCCCATCATTACATATCTACCAATTGTGACCTGCCCATTAATCCAGCAATTTACACCGATGCCGCTTTTCTCACCAATTCGTATGTGCTTACCGGTCCCAAAAGAGGCGCCTTTTTCAACATTTACACCGAGACCACATTCCGCAAAAAGGTGCTTGCAAATTGAATATCGTACCCATTTTCCCACTTTACCCCCCGGCATGTAACTGATTGGGAGGTGGCGGGCAAAATAGTGATACAGACCCCACAGAGTCACTCGTTTCAAACTTGAAAATACGTTGTCCATTGTACAATGGTCCTTGAATCAACTTAAATTTGATTTGCTATAATTATCATAGATTTTGCCAGAAAGCAAATATCACATAATCTTATTTCTATGAATCTCACGCCAGCAACGTTATCTTAGCATAGCGGTGATAGTTGCTCTGGCACAATATACGCGGGCAGTATCTTGGGGATTACTCAAAACATTATTTATTTGATTATCAAGGGTTTTTTGCATCTCGCTGGCTCTCTTGGTATCGGATGTCTTAAGGCGGTTAATTCTAACTTGAGCTTCATAAAGATATTGGTAATCTTCCACCCCTTCACGCCATGCTTCCCACCTGCGAGATGGAATAATATTTTCGCCACTAGTGGGTACGGGCGAACCTGTGGATGAATATATTACACCATAATACCCCATGGGTTTCATCAATTCATCCCACGGATTAGTCTGGCCCTGGTCGGTATAGACCCAGAAACCGGCACCTGCTTGTTTACGTTTAAATGCAAGCCACGGCAGCATTCTATAAAATTCGCTTGGACTGATCGCTTTGGCTGGTGCGAGTCCGCTATATGTCCAAATGGGCTTGCCGAATTTCTGTAGGTATTTTAGCCAGTCGGGATGTTCCTGACATGTCTCCACCGCCGGGCACCAGATATCTATAAGGTTCTTAAATGAGTTTAATTCTGCCGTTCCGCTGCCCATATTGTTTGCAAAAATACGGATTTTAGGATCGATGGCTTTGATTAATTTGGCAACCTTTAGAAAATCATCGCCAAGTGTCTCGTCATAAGGATATATAGCAAAACCTGCATAGTCGATGCCCCTGTTCTTAAGGTAAGCCGTAAGGTTTTTTAGCCACTGTGTAAAATTGGTTTGCCATTCAATTGACATAAAGCTGCCGAACATATCCCGCACAGAAGTATTATTGAATGCAAGAAAGAAAAGATATGTTCGTGCAAAACCAAAATTATTAAAGTAGTTGTTCAGTTCGGGAAAGCCATCGCTGCCGTGTTTAGAGAACGACAGCAGGTTTGAGGGTATTACCATGACATTGGTACGGTGGCTCTGGAGATCAAATGCCGTTTCTGATAAATATTTTTCAGTTACACTGCAGATTGTCGGATATGCCCAGTTATAGGTATTTAGGGCGATATTTTGATCAAATACTATCGGTTCCACTGTTAAATTGATATTAATGTTTTGTGTGGGCAGGCTGTTGCCATCGTTGGTCATAGCTGTGATGGCAAGGTTGGAATTGTATTTACCGGCTTTAAGGGTAGGGTTAAAGTAAGTAAACCATAACTGACTTGTTTCTCCCGGCTCTATTGTAAATTCGTTATTACCCTGAAGCACCAGTGCATCCGCGGTACCGCCAACCTGTTTGGCTTTAACATACACCGCTCTTCTAAGCGTAAAACATTTTTCGGCCTCACTCGCCACTGTCCCATTCAATTTTACTGCTTCAATGGCTGCCCGAGCGCTTATTTTATTTTCCGAGCAGTTTATTATATTGACCGCCGCCGACTCATACTCGCCCTGCCATGCCGATAGTTCGATTGAAGTTTTGGCTGGCTCAAGTATCGTATCGCTTGACAGCAGCGGCTTCATAGGATTTGCCGCAGATACGATAAAATCGCTTTTGTAATACGCCTTGTATATTTCGGCCTTTATTTTTGCAATCGCGGCTTTTTGGGTTGCAAAAGATGCTCTTGAAAGTTCTTGTTGTTCACACTCACTGACATCATTCGCCGCTTTCTGGAGCTTGCCGATCAATAGCAGTTTTGCATTCGGGTCTATATTCAGCCTTGAAATGCTTTCTTTGGCGGAGGTGATAGACTGCTTTAGTTCCAATAGATTATCGACCAGCATAAGGGAATCTTTTATGGTCAAGGCCGTATCGCCCATTTGCCTGCCTGCCGTCTCTTTTGATGAACGACCGAAAACTTCTATTTCATCAATGAACACAAACGTCGTTGAAGATTGGATCACCACCTTCACGTATCGCCCATAGGCATTGGTTGTTTTGATAGATACGGTAAGAGGCTCTTTGTCTTCGCTTTTGAGGGATTTTTTAAGCTTATCGCGGAGATCGGCAAATCCGGCAAGTTTATAATTCCTGTTGTCACTGCTGGCCATCACGATAATAGAGTCGGGATAATGCACTCCCGCTCTGCCGCCACCTATGGTGTATATCCGCACTTCATCTAATGCGCATATCTTTTCGAGATCGATAGTAATCTCTGGCGGGTTTTCGCCATACTGCCAGCCGACCGTTGATTTATTGCCCCATGCGCTGCCATATTTTTCCCCATCGGTAAGTTGATTTGAATCAAGTTCATCCGTGCATAACGGATAATTAGGATTAGGTCTGAGTGTATAAGTTTTGTGTAAAGCAAGGTTCGTATCAGCCTTAGCATTGCCAAGAACAGGGGAAACAACAAATAGTAAAAATAGTATAAATTTTCTCATTTTTTCTTTAGCACATAATCAGCTATCAGATTTAATCAGAAGTCATTGAATTTTATACTGATGACTTCATCCTATAATTAATCAATCTTGTTTTACCTTGAGCATCCTATCCGCCAATAACTTCCCAATATTTATGGAAGGAATTTCAATATACTTATACGACAACCATGAAAAGAAAAGCGTACTAACCATCGCTATCGGCCATATTGGCAATAAACCGACACTTTTATAAAGAATTTGTGTTACTGAAATGAGAATTACTGCATGAAGCAAATACATACTATATGAGATCTGTCCCAAAAAATGCACTGAACGTGATAACAAAAATAGCGAAACCTTCTGTGAGCCAAGTGCGCTTATAATAAAAATAGCAACACCGAGTGAAATGACCCACTCTTCCACAAACCAGAGTTTAGTCGTCAATACTATCTTAAGAAGCCAAGGAAAAAGATAAAGTGGCACACCTGTTAAGATAAGTCCAATTTTAAGCGGCTTTGACTTACTAGTGTACCATGCCAGTATTTCTTTACGATGCTTGGCCAAAAGCGCTCCAAAAATAAACATCGCAATATAGTGTATTGTTACAAAATAATCAGTATAATATTGCAACCGATTTCCGATAAAAGTTAGCACCATACATATCCCAGTTGCCAGAACTGCAAATCCAATATTAATTTTCCAATTGAATTTCAAGATACACAGCATTATCAATGGGAACATGATCGAAATACGCATTTCATGCACAAGTGACCACAACACTGGATCAAAGGCTTTATTATCAAAATACGTTATAAGCAAAAAATGTTGTGCCACAAGTCCCCAAGAGGGTTTTACTGTCCAGACACTGTTGAACCATGCACTAAGGCCTTGTTTGTATCCCGTATAGAATATCTGAGAGGCAATTATTGCAATAATTACACAAGTGATATACGGAAGATAAATTCTGCATACACGTTTAACAAAAAAACTTCTATAATCTACTTTTTTATTGAAAAACTGTAACGACAATACAAACCCACTTAAAATAAAGAAAAATATGACTGCTTCATGACCAGCCCAAAAAATATGAAGGGGTGTATACTTCATTAACCACATTTCTTTAGGTTTTTCCGCTATCGACGGAAGCAAATTTAGAAAATGGTTGAATACAACCGATAATGCAGCAAGGCCGCGAAGTGAGTCCAATTGTTGAAACCGCTCTTTTATAGAACTCCTTTTGACCTACTCTGCGGTCTAAGCCAGTCTATGGCGGCTTCATAGATGATTTCGTGGCCACCATCAAAAAGTGTAATTCTGGTCTTTCCGGATTGCTTTCGAAATATCACGTGTTTGGAGCCATATGCAGGATCGTTGATGGTCATCTGCAAATGGGACGGAAGCGTGGCATTTTTGACAATATAAGTGATGTCTGCCTCGCTTATCCTGTCTTTTGAATCCACAAGAGCATTAAATGCCTCCAACGAATGACTTACCGGCACTGACCCTTCATGACCGTCTCTTATACCGGCATTTATATCGAGTCGCACGTTTGTGTTGGGATAGATAGGTCAGTGGCGACCGTTTTTTGCATTCTTCATTCGCCTCGACGCTCTCTCCCGGGACTCCGCCGCATACACAAATAATCTTTATCATATCCTCGTATTCCCGCTTAAAACGGATTTTCCCCGTTCAAACTCGTTATTTCCCGCTCAATCCGTTTGCTTTCTGAAATCATTTATAACCTTCGACAGAGTCTCTTTAAGACCTGTTTTGGGCTGCCAGTCGATTTCTTTTTTAATGCGTTCAAGGCAGGGCACGCGGCGCATCATATCCTCAATCGGTCTGCCATAAGCAATTTCGTATGGGACGAATTCCTTTTTGCTTTTGCTGCCTGTTATTTCAATTATCTTGTCGGCAAGGACCTCAATGGTAATCTCCTCATCCGAGCCAATATTGAACACCTCGCCCATCGCCTCACTGCAATCCATCAGCCGAATGACCGCGTCCACGATGTCCCCGACATAACAAAAGCACCGGCTTTGTTTGCCGGTGCCGTATATGCGTATGGGTTCGTTTTTGAGGGCCGACTCGATAAACCTCGGCACAACCATCCCGTACCTGCCCGTCTGCCTGGGGCCTATCGTATTGAAAAACCTCCCTATCACCACATCAAGTCCGTATTGCTGATGAAACGCGAATCCCAGAAACTCATCTACCGCCTTGCTGCACGCGTAAGCCCATCGAGGCATACTCGTGCTACCCAGAACTATGTCGTCATTCTCGCGGAACGGCACCGACTCGCTCTTGCCGTAAACCTCGCTGCTTGAGGCGATGAAAATCGGGCGATTGTATTTATTCGCGGATTCAAGAACGACCTGTGTCCCGGCAATGTTCGTCTCAATGGTATGCACGGGACTGTCAGCTATCAACTGGACGCCGACCGCTGCCGCCAAGTGGAATATCTTGTCGCACTTCATTACAGCCGACTCGATTACCGCTGAGTCGCGAATATCCCCTTTTACAAATTCAAATCCCGGTTTACCAACAAGGGCCGCGATATTCGTCAAACTGCCCGTGCTGAGGTTATCGACGACAATCACTTCGTTGCCGTCTGCGACCAATCGTTGCGCCAAATGGGAACCTATAAAACCGGCTCCACCCGTAACCAACGCCTTCATTAATCCTCTCTCAAAACAGGCAAAAAACAGTAAACCGAGGAACTCCGTCCAGACTCCGTCCCCGTCGGGTGTCCGCCTCGACTCGCTCGCTTCACTTCGCGGGCGAAGCGGGCCTCAGCGAGGCTGGGCCAGATGGCGGGCGCAAAAAGACACCCATCGCATCCCTGCGAGGGACTCAATATACTAAACCCTCAAAATTCTGATAAACGGGCAGTTATAGCAACCGGCGATACTTCGGCCAAGAAGCAAAACTGCCCCCTCAATTCATAACATAAGTATCGGCGTATCAAGAAGATAGCTTTAGCTCCTCCATAGCCAAAAACCCTACATTATAAGACCCGAACTATACGCAAAAATCATGCCCCAAGTTCACCGCTATCCTATTTGGCTGGGTCTTTTGTCCTGACGCAGTCAATCATCGCGATATAGTTGTCAAATGGGACATATTCTGGGACGCTGTTGCCTGTGCCCAGGGCATATCCACCCCTTGTTGCGGCCTTCGCCAGCATTGCTTCGCACCGTTGCCTTATCTGCTTAGGCGTTGACCTGCACATAAAATCTATATCTATGCCGCCCAATATCGCGATTCTGCCGCCCCATTTCTTGTATGCCTGTTCAACGGGAATAATAACGTCTTCAAAAGAGTGCTTGGCGTCGAATTTCATATCGTCGATGATGTCGTCCATAACCCTGTCAAGATCGCCGCAAGAATGAAGAATCGCTGGTTTTCCCGCTTTGTGGATGACTTCAACTATTTTTTTGGTCCATCCAAACACATACCGCCTCAAATCCGCGGGCGAGAACATCGTCGCCGTCTTGAACCCCCAGTCATCGTTTACTATCAAAGCGCCCACAGTATCGAATGCGGCGCATATTTCGTAATACCTAACCAGCCGGCTGCCCACCGCGTCAAATATGTCCTTCGCCAAATCCGCGTCGTCGGACAGCAGCATACACAGCCGTTCAAACCCGACGAGTGAAATCACGTTCTCCAGGACACCGCACGGGCCATAAACTATCAGTTTCATTCCGGCAGGCAGTGAATCCTTCGCCAATTCCAAACTGGAATAATCAAACGCATCGGGGTCAGGCCATTTGTATGACTCAAAGCTTCGCCTGTCGGTGATTACGCTGCCCGCGTTCAGCGAAATCGTTGCCTTGCGCTCGACATCGGGCGTCTCGAATTTCATTGACGACCCCAGAACGGTAACATAATCATAGCCGGCCACCCTGAACGCCTCCGTTACTATTGGATTGAACGTCCCCCATTTCCAGTCCTTGCCCTCCACACCCAGCGGCTGACCAGCGAGTTTCTCATAAAACGGCCCGTTGAGGAAAAACTCAAACAGCGTCGGCCTGCCCAGCTTCTCCCGCCGCAATACCTTCAGCAGATTTTCGAAATCCGGCTTTCTCGTCACGCTTTGCCCCATTCAAATAGTCGGCCTGGCACTATGTTGCGGCAGAAAACCGCTATCCGTAATACGAGCTGTATGTCTTGTCTGTCTCCCAGACGGTAACGCAGTGTAATACTGTTGTCTTGCCGAACCTGCCGAAAAGTTTGTTCCATGCGAATACGGCTATATTCTCAACAGTGGGGGTTGTCCGCTGAAACTCAGGCAAATCCTCGTTGAGATTTTTGTGGTCCACGACCTTTATCAGCTCTTGGTTCACAACTTTTTCAAATTCTCCTGTCCGCATCGCCTGGCCTGAAGGCCATTTTACTGTCACCTCGACAATGTAGTTATGCCCGTGGCCGGCGGGATTGGCGCATTTGCCAAAAACCTCGATATTCCGTTTCTCGCTGAATTTTTCGTTCCACAGCTTATGGGCCGCCGCAAACTCGAATTTTTCACTGTAATAAACCATCGCGCAATCCTTATCATCCACTACCAGCGTTCTGAAAGGGCTTAACTTCAAGCTCAGTTTTGATAATCGCGCCGAGCCGAACCTGCCTGCAAGTTTTTCCCATACAATTTTCAAAAGCCGAACCAACTCATCGTAACCCGTATGCCGGGCCGCTTGATGGTCGGCTTTTATCTTCTCCGCAAAAACGCCAACTGCGCAATCCCGAACCTTCTGGTCAATATCGCTGACGTTCACAATCAGGCCGGTTGCCGCGTCCGCCTCGCCCGCCAGCTCGACCCCCAGCTCAAGAAATACAGACAGCCCCTCGCCGGCCGGCTTCGACGCAAACGAATTGAACCCCGCCTCATCGGCTGGCAAAAAAGGATTTATTGAAAATCGAACGTACCGGCACAGCTTGTGCATAATTCGCTGACGCCTTTTGAAAGAAATTTTTACAATCGTCTGTTATTTGTTTTGGCTGTATATCAAGCTCATAATTTCGTTTCTGCTTCTCGGGTCTTTTCTGAACAGCCCGCGAACCGCGCTTGTTACCATCACTGAGCCGGGCTTCTTTATCCCGCGAATCGTCATACAGCTATGCGCCGCCTCAAGCACAACCGCGACACCAAGCGGTTTCAGATTGCTCATAAGACAATCAGCTATCTGATAGGTCAATCGTTCCTGCGTCTGTAATCGACGGGCAAAGCAATCCACAATTCGCGCCAGCTTGCTCACACCGAGGATTTTGCCAGATGGCAGGTACGCGACGTGAGCAGAACCGATAAAAGGCATCAAATGGTGCTCGCAGATGCTGTAAAAGGGTATGTCTCGCAAAAGCACGATTTCGTCGTAGTTCTCGTTGAAAACCCGGCTAATATGCGTATTGGG
>JBEKAT010000011.1:0-32862 GCA_050015775.1 Sedimentisphaerales bacterium
TATAAAGATGTTCTGGAACATCCAGACCGAATTTCGCGGAAAGTATTAGAAAGCGGTCTCGATGCTCAGACGGCATTCGAAATTGTCTCTATCGATATCGCCGACGTAAGCGTTGCCGGCGTGAGCACTAAAGACAGGGAGGTATCGAACGTCGGAGCCATGCTGGAAACTGAAAGAGCTGAGGCAGACAAGCGAATGCGTCAAGCCGAAGCGGAAGGTCGCCGCGCTATGGCCGTCGCCCGCGAGCAGGAGATGAGGGCGCTGGTGGTTGAGAATGAGGCGAAAGTCCCACTTGCGATGGCCGAGGCGTTCATCAAGGGCAATCTCGGGATAATGGATTATTACCGGATGAAGAATATAAGCGCGGATACGTCGATGAGGGACTCGATTTCAAAGGTTGACAAGAAGTAAAAAAGATTAAGAGATGATGGGTTATTGGTTAGACAAAGTGTTGGGTGCCGATAATGACACGGACAATTTTACCAAGCTTGTGCCGCTGGTTATCTTTTTTGTGATATGGCTGTTTGGCGCTATTGCCAAGGCCAGGTCCGGCAAAAAGGGCGAAGAAAAAGAGCTTTCAGAAAGCCAGGAGGAACAGAAACCCGGCTTTGACAAGTTGGCGAAGAAAATCAGGGAGCGGTACACGGCGGCGAGAGAACAGGCGAGAAGGGCGGCAGAGCAGGAGGAAAATAAACAATTTCAGCCTCCTGCCATGGTACCTCAACCAAAACCGGCAATCCCACGCAGGTCTGAGCCAATACCGGCTAAAAAACCGATAGCGCCCCCAATGTACTCCCAGGAAGGACCGACGCTTAAGGTCGGACCGGATTTACACAAGGTTGACGCACTCACATCTGAAAATGCAAAAGCTTCAGGCGAAGTGGTAATTCATCAGCAGCATTCATATCTGGCGGGACTGGCGGAGCAATATGCGACACAGGATGGTTTTCGCAAGGCGATTCTGAATTACGAGATACTCGGCCCGCCTTTGGCTTTGCGAGAGAAACTCGGCTCACATTTGGTCTTGTGAGAATTGTGTGACAGGTTTCGGGAGGGCTTTGAAGGCAATATCGAACGTCTCATAATATATGTTATGTTTCATTCAGGTATTTAAGGTGGTTTGGGCGGATTTAGCGGGATTGCCTGGATAAGGGTGTTTATACGGTCTGGCAGTTGACAGCCGGGCTAAGATTGGCCCAAGTAGAGCTAACGGGGTCGAGCAGGCCGAGGTTTTGCAGGACAATTGAGATATTGACGACGGCGTCGGTGGAGGCGAGGGTTTCGTGGAGCCATTGTTCGAGGTCAAGTAACGAGGAGGCGAATTTTATTTTGTCGCAATACAGGAGGGCGACACGATAATGGAGGTCGAGCGTGTCTGGTTGTAGGCAGTTGGGTGGGGTCAGAATTTCGAGTGCAAGTGCTGTTTCGTCGGTTTCATAGAGGCAGACGGCGAGCTTATTGCGGGCGGGAGCGAAGGTGGGGTTTAACTGGAGAGCCCTTTGGAATAATTCCGCCGCCTGAGTAATGCGTCCGATGCTCATCAGAAGTATGCCGAGACGATAATGCAATTCGGGGTTTTGCGGACGAAGTTGAAGCATATTCCTCTGGGCATCCAATATGGAATCGATGGGATGCGATTCGAGGCCGGAGAATGGCGAATGACACTGAAGACAGGCGGCCTGAGCGAACAGCATCGGCCCGTTGGTATCAATGGTTGAGGCAAGAGAAAGCGAAATGAGGGCTTCAGATGTGTTATTGCTGAGTTTCTGGGCGGTAGCGAGACCCATGTAGGCGTCAACAAGACGGTCGTTAATCAAGGCGGCTTGCGTGAATTGAATCGCGGCGGAAGCGGGTTTGCCGAGCCGCATATAGTGAGAGCCGAGCTTGATATTGGCGTCGAGGAAGTGCGGGCATACGGCAACGGTGTGGTTGTAATGAGCGAGCGCCTGGTCGTCCTGGCCGAGCGAAGCGAAGACGGAGGCACGTCTTAACAGCAAATCCGGCCTGTCTGGATACTGTTCGAGGGTGTTTTCGATAAGGTCGAGCGCGTCATCCAGCTCCCCTGCCTCAATAAGCAAATCAATCTCGTCGTTTTCGGGCGAGAAATTATAGGGCTGTATAAGAATGGCAGTTGAGAAGGTGTCCGCGGCGAGCTTGTACCGTGAGACGGCGATATAAAGATGCGCAAGCGTAAGCAGAATTGTGAGGTCGTCAGGGTATTCTGCGGCGAGGAACTGATATTCAGTAATGGTTTTTTCGATTTGGCCATTTTTGAAGTAAATAGCGGCGAGGCGTTGTCGTGGGAACTGGAGATACTTTTTGAATTTAAGGCAGTCCTGGTAGAAGGCGATAGCGTCGGTTTCGCGGCCAAGCCGTTCGCAGCAATGGCCGAGGGCGTAGAGCGCGATAACATTTCGGGGACATTTGGAATAAACCGATTTTAGCAGGTCAAAGGCGTCATTGACACGACTGTCAGCCAGGGCAATTGCGGCGGCGGCAAGGTTGGTGTAATGGGAACGGGGATGCGCTGAACGATACTCTTCAAGGCGACGGTTAAGAACCGATGGTTTTCTCACGTCTGCCAAATCGGCTAATCCTTCGAGCATTTGCGCATGTGCGGGGTCTGATTTGGCGATTGATTCCGCGGACTGGCGAAGACAATGCCATATAAGGTCGGTGATTTCGACCCCGATGCCGCTACCCAAAATTCCCAGTAACTGGCCCATAAATGGTCTATGTCTATAATGGGAAGCCATCCCCCTCGATAAGCCCGGTCTTTGTTTATACAGACCAGATGGCTGGAACCTCCGTCCACAGTGATTATCGGCAGGGTGATGTTGGGCGGTTGAGTGAGGTTAAAGGAAATTGACCGGCGGGAAACATATTTATGCGTCAGGGTGTCGGCTGTAACGACTATCACACCTGCGGCAGAAAAACAGACGGTTTGTTTTGGGACGTAGCCCCCCTGCCGATATTCGGTACAAGTACCCTGCCGGGTCAGTCAAGCCGGCTTGACTGGGTTTGTTTTTCGATTTCGGCCAGATACGCCAGTGTGCGTTCGAGCTTGTCGGTCAGGTGCTTGAGCTTGAGCATTGTCTTGACGCGGGTGAGCATCTCGATTTTGTTGACGGGCTTGGAGACGAAATCGTCTGTGCCGCAATCGACCGCCCGCTGCATATCGCCAAACTCATTGAGCGCAGTAACCATAATGATGGGGATATGGGCGGTCGAAGGGTCATTTTTCACCCTTCGGCAGACCTCAAAGCCGCTCATTTTCGGCATCATAATGTCGAGCAGGACCAGGTCGGGCTTGTCCTTTCTGACGATATCAAGGGCTTCGGGGCCGTCGCAGGCGGAGATTGTCCGGCAGTCGATATCCTCAAGGTAGGCCTCGAGCAGTTCGAGGTTCTCACGGTTATCGTCAACAACGAGAATAACGGGCGTTTTGGCTGTGTTGTTATCGAATTTTTTCTTTGTCATAGTAAATAGCTCCTTTAAGCCACAGAGTATTTTAGCCACAGAGAGCACAGAGGTCACAGAGAAAAAATTAAAAACAGTGTAAATCCGTGTTAATCCGTGTCTAAAAAAACCGTGTTAATCAGCGTCTTCTCATTTACCAATCGCTTTTAGTATTGCCTCGCAAAACGCCGGGAGGTCATCGGGTTTTCGGGAGGTAATCAGGTTGCCATCGACGACACATTCCTCATCGACGTATTTTGCGCCGGCGTTTTTAATATCGTCACGAAGGGCCATAAAGCACGTCGCTGTTTTGCCCTTAAGAATTTTGGTGCTGCACAATAGCCAGGGGCCGTGACATATAGCGGCGATAATTTTGCCGGCGTTGACCATATCATTGGCGAACTTTATCATATCATCGCTTCTTCTCATAAAATCGGGTGCGAATCCGCCGGGGACAATCATACAGGAGTAGTCCTCGATTTTGGCGTTTTTAGCGGCCACTGCTGACCTGCAGGGATAGCCCTCTTTTGAAGGATATTCCTTGTCGGCCTCGACGGCAATAAAGTCGCAGTCGATGCCCGATTCTTTCAGACGGTAATAAGGATACCAGACCTCAATGACCTGGTACTGTTCAGCAAGCATTATGGCGACTTTTTTAAATTTCGGCATATTCATCGCTCCTTAACGGAGGAACCATGCGACTCGATAAACTGGCGGATTTCCGGACGAAGATAAATGCTCTCGATATCAATGAGCTTGGCGACGGCTTCCGCGGCGACTGAGGCAACCTCAACGGAAGATGCCTGCGTATCGAGAAAGAACAAGTGCCTGCCGTTGACGGTGCACAACCCCCCCGCCCCGCCGGCAAGGGGTTCCCGGCGAATTTCGACGCCATTGGCCTCAAGCAGCATCACAAGCTCTTCAAGTATTCTCTGTTCGTTCATAGGAGGTTCAAGAAAGAGCAAGAAAAAAGTCGATATATCATAAGTTTACGGTTCAAAAGGAATTTTACAGCAGAGGAATGGCGTTGACAAGTATTATCGCAAAACGCAAAGCTGTGCACGGCCAATTAGTGCAGCAGCAACGTCGCAATGAGGCGCTCGAAAAGGACATGGTGCAGCTCGAGGCGCTGGCGAATCTTGGCTCGGCGACCGCGATGATAGCCCACGAAATCAATAATCTCCTCACACCCCTGACCAATTACGCGGAGTTATCGCTTAAACATTTGGACGACAGGGGGCTGGCCGAGCGCACCCTTCGCAGGACCGCCAAAAACTGCCGGCAGGCGGGCAAGGTAATGGAAAGCATCCTCTCGCTGGCAAAAGCCGGGTGCGGTGAAAAGGTTTCGACCCCCCTGCTGCCAATGGTCAACGCCGTATTCGATTGCCTTTGCAGGGACTTCACAAAAGACGGAATAACGGTTGAGATATTACTCAGCGCGGACTTGCAGGTTTACGCCTCGCCTGTTCAGTTGCAGCAGGCGATTATGAACCTGGTATTGAACGCGCGTGAGGCGATGATACCTCATGGCGGAAAACTGACGATTTCAGCACAGGCGGACAACGACGGAACTCTAATAAAAATCAGCGACACTGGCTGCGGAATAGAGCAATCGGAAATATCACGGGTATTCGACACGTTTTTCACAACAAAGCACAAAAAAATCGCCGGCTCCGGCACAGGCCTCGGTCTTGCGCTTTGCAAAAAGGTCATCGACACTCACGGCGGAACGATAACCGTCGAATCCCACCCCGGCAAAGATACAACCTTTACAATCACCCTGCCGAAAAAATGATTGCTGTTTTTTAGTTGTCATTCCCGCGATTCAGATTTCACCGAAACGTTACGCTTTAGTTTCGTTTTGCTCACCGCACACAAAACGCAAATTGCAACCGATGGTTGGAAATTACCTTCCCTTCCAATGCTTCATTTCCCATTCTGCTATAGACATCTGCTCTCTATTTGCCGCTTCTCTTACTGACGACACATATGCATCATACTCTTTCATTGTCGTTAATTCTGTCCAATCGGTGAGACCGTCGCCTCCAGCATACTTCTGAATCTTCCTTTTTATGACGTTGTCGAATGGGCAGTGATGCGGTTCCATGGTCAAATCGGCTGACCACAGATATTTCAGGAATAGATTCAATATTTTCTGCGATACACCTATTCGGAATCGGCCATTGTGGAGCATCGCTTTATATCTGCTAGTGATTACATAGGACAGAGATTTTATCCTCTTTTTATGCTCTTTCTCGGAGACAGATGCCGCGCACAACTTTTTATAGTAAGAGATCAACTGGCTTCTTATCTCTCCTTTCATGGCTTTCGCATTCTGTAAAGTAAATTTGAGTGACTCGAAATCGTAAATTGGGAAATCCTCATTGCGGGTGGCAAAGCCCGCCTGAATGCTAAACTGCACGAATTCATTGATGAGGAATTCGTCGTGTTTTACTGGATGCATTGTTGTTCTCCAATTTTTTTTAATACCTTTTTTTTACAAAAACGCAATATTCGAGTTCCGTGCCTTTCAACGGGATTAATTGTGTTCATTGGCTAATAAACCTCTTTTCTGGAAAGCCAGCCGTCACAAGATGGTGTTTAAGATTCGCGAGAACTTCTGGCGATGTAGCCGAAAAGAGAAAACAAGCATGAAAATCGTAGTAAAAACCTGCCGCGCCTTCCTTTTTCAGTAAACTAAGCTTTTCGCGCATTTTCTCAAGCTTGATCGCATCGCTACTATGAGAAAATGATTGATCAAAGGAAAAAACAATCTCATGTTCTTGTAGGTATTTAACGATCATTCTGACGGTAACGTGTTGTTTTGTTGGTTTTAGTCCAATTCCCGTATCTGGATCGAGCAAAAGGGCTGTTTTACCACTGGATGTAGCCAAACTCTCTAACGGCGCTGCTCCAAGAAAATCATAGAATTTATTTTCCAACCCATTCCATTCACCTGTGAACATGGGGTCAACAAATACCTGATAACCCATTTCGCGAATGTTACCGATAAAAAATCGCTTAACGATATCGAATGAGTCACCGAACCA
Organism: Sedimentisphaerales bacterium; assembly: GCA_050015775.1. Classification (GTDB taxonomy): domain Bacteria; phylum Planctomycetota; class Phycisphaerae; order Sedimentisphaerales; family Anaerobacaceae; genus Fen-1362. Next base: position 6,510 of record JBEKAT010000011.1, read on the forward strand.
TTGAGAGTTCATAGGCCAGTTGCTTTCACACTTAACTATCGCACCATGCCGTCCCAGTGACAAAAATGCCGCAATTAAAATAATAATATGTGTCGGACATACCAACAACTAAAAAATATTGTTGTTACAGGCCATACCAATGTTTTACGATGGCGAGGAATTCTTCAGCCGTTTTTGCTGGAACAAGGGCTTTTTGGGCTTTTCTGCGCAGGGGATGAAGTTTGCAATAGGCAATCGCGAATTTTCGAAAATACCTGACGGCATTTTTGTGCCCATAGATTTCACAAAACAAAGAGAAATGTTTTGAAATTACCCGGCCCTGCTCGCCAAGGGTCGGGGCTAAACAATCGTTTCCCTCGCGAAGCTGACTGAAAATCCAGGGATTGCCAATCGCGCCGCGAGCAATCACCGCACCATCTACCCCGGTATTTTTCATATTATTTTTAATTGTATCAGCGGAAAACAAATCACCGCTGCCTATAATTATTGTGCGGGGGAATTGTTTTTTAACCCCTGATAAAAACTGCCAATCTGCCGAGCCGGTGAATCTCTGGCAAACAGCGCGAGGATGCACAATTAACGCATCGACCTTTCCAGCCGCGGCCCTGGAACAGATGTCCCAGAAATTATCATAGGACTTATTATCGAAACTCGTCCGTAATTTAATAGTTACAGGGCAATCGACGGATTCTTTTACGGCATTATAGATTTCTATTGCTTTATCAGGGTCATTGAGAAGAAAACCCCCTCGTTTTCGGCGAATAACTTTGGGCGCAGGACAGGCAAAATTCAGGTCTATTAAATCGTAACCCGCCTTCCATACTACTTTGGCAGCCTTTGCCATTATTTCGGGGTCCTCGCCTAAAAGCTGGGCCCCTATCGGATGTTCATCATCGCCGGGTTTAAATGACGGGTCATTATAGATTCGCGGGTGGAGGACGCTTTTCGCGAGGAATACGCCGGCAAATACAAGAGGCGCTCCAAGGTCACGCGCAATTGCCCGCATAGCGTAATCGCTGTATCCGCTAAGCGACGCCTGAAAAAAGGGAACATCAAGAATTATATTGCCGATTTTTAGCATTAATCGTCAGATTCGAGTTCTCTGCCTTTCGGCTGGTCAATCAAATCGGCTTTTAGGTTAAAGGTGCGTAACTCCTGTTATGCCGCTTTCAACGGCGCTAAATCGGCGCGTTTTACCGGGTGAAGGCCAAGGTCACGAAGCACTTTGTTGAGCACGGCCAATGTAATTTTATCAGGGGCGAGGATTTCAATACCGATAGGTTTTCCTTCACGGGTAAAATCAATCACAAGCCCCGGCTCAATTCTTTTCGTTCGTTGGCTCTTGTCCTTTGCGCTGCGAGGCAAATAGTAATACCCCGCTATCGGCCTGCCATGTCGAAATGTCACTTCCAAATAGGATTCATTCATATCAGGATTCCCAATACGGATAAGCAGTTATTATTAATAAACATTTAGCACCAAAATCTGGTTCCACTATTACTTCCCATGTTTGTCTGCGATACAAAGTTATGACTACCCATCGACCTTCAACAATGTCTGGCCGATAGCCCCGGGCATGCTCAAGCATCGTTCGCAGGTCCAGTTCCGTAAAGTCACGGTCAAGCATACGCTTGAACAGGTGCGGGCTAAACTCCAACTCCCAATCCCACCATTCTGGCCAACGACGACGTATCATGTATCTCCAAGTATTATCTATTTTGCGCTTTAGTGAGGATTATGTAAAGCATATTTTTCAGTGGGATAACCGGCAATACTATCGCGATTCGTCAATAATTGCTTTGACGATGTCTAAAATGGCCTGCCGGCTTTTGCCGTTTGTTTTGTTGGTGATTATTGAAAATACGCGGTCGCCTGCTTCAGTGGTGCAGACGCCTGATAACGATTTAACGCCGCCGATGTAGCCGGTCTTGGCGAAGATTTTGCTCCTGTATTTCGGCTCGTCGAACCATTTACCTGCCGTGCCCTCTTCCCCCCCTACCGCCAGGGTCTCCTTAAACTTCTGCCACTCGGGTTTTTTATAAATGTCCAGAAGAACAGCAGTAAGCAGGTTTGCGCTGAGGCGATTATTCTCGCTCAGCCCGCAGCCGTCGTCGAGAACGAACTGGTCGGAGGATATCCCCAGCGAAACTAAGTAATCCGATACAAACTGCCTGCCCTGTGCCCAGGAACCGCCCTTGCCGGATGGCTGGCGATAGGCGGCAATTGTTTTCAGCAGTGACTCCGCGGCGACTTCCAAACTGTTTTTGTTGCAGCGGTCAAAAACATCCCATATAGGGGTGCGATAAACAGCGAGGAGCTTGAACTGCTCCTGCGGCAGGATTTCTCTTTCGACAAGTTGTCCCCTGATGGCAACACCTGAACGTTTAAGCTCTTCGGCAAGAAGGAAGCCAAAGAAAGCCGGAGGCCGGTCGATTGTAACGCTAACCGGCTGACATTTCTTATAGCAGACGCCTGAGACAGTTATGACGTTTGAGGCGGATGGTCTTGCGCCCCAGACAGTATCAGGCGGCTTGGGGGCTACCTTGCAATTATTGATTATCTTTACATAGCTGGTCGGCGGGTCAAGAGTCAGCTCGACTTTTGGACCAACGGTTTCGGCAATAATATCGATGCAATTATCGTTGTAGTTAAGGCCCGCGACCTCGGCGGCATACCATCGATTCAGCTCTTTTTTCGGCCAGTTCGGCTGAACGAGTTCGTTATCGAAAATGGTGCTGTCAATAATTACATCGGAAATTGTCGTTACGTTGTTTTTGCGGAGAATCTCGGCAACGTTTTTTAACACCCAGTGAACATCAAGGTTGTTTTTTTGCAAAGTGGGCTTGTCGCCGAGAAGCGGGTCCCCGCTGCCAATGACCGCGATTGAATCGCCGATCAGGCCGACGCCCGTCAGGTAAGTAAAGTCCGGACCGAGGTAATGTAACGCTGCGGCGGTCGTAACAAGCTTCATATTCGAGGCGGGCGTCATAGGCACAGAGGCGTTGTGACTGTAAATGACGGCACCGGTGGCGGGATTAACAATCTTCACCGCGATGCGCACCTTGCCCTGTGTTTGCGAGGCGACGATTGTCTCGACCCGCCCCGCCAGGTCGGCTTTGCTTATGCCGGCTGATACGCAAACAAGAACACAACAAACCAATAATTTTTTCAAACCTGTTTTCATAAGCGGTTGTTAATATCAGAACGCCAACGCAATATCAAGGGCGATTTTCCAAATGCTTCCGTAGAAACCTCGTCCCCGTAAGCAACGCTTTTTTACATGCAGCCAGCGAGGGAAAGAACAGCTCGAAAACGATTCTGTTGTGAAATTTTTCGCAGCAGAATCGCCTTTGGCCTTTTTTATCGTTCAATAATAAGTTTCTATTGACATTTTGCGGCTAACGTGAAGAATATGCCGTTTTATGCGTAATGGGTTCAATAGAACCAATTGACAATTTCAAACCCCCCTCAGAAACAAGGAGAAGCGGTATGGGCAACGAGAAGAAATCGATGACATCTCTTATGACGGAAGATCGGAAATTTCCGCCGCCGGCGTCAATCGCCGCCAAGGCGTACATCGGCAGTATGAAACAATATCAGCAGATGTGGGAGCAATCCATCAATGAGCCCGACAAGTTCTGGCTCGAACAGGCCAAATCGCTCACCTGGTTTAAAAATCCTACGAAGAGCCTCGAATATACCTGGGACACCCAAAATCGCAAAATCGAGCATACCTGGTTCGCGGATGGGCAATTAAATGTTTCTTATAACTGCTTAGACAGGCATTTGAAAACAGCCGCCGCGAAAAAGACCGCGATTATATGGCAGGGTGAGGAAGATAAAGCGGTCAGGAAATACACCTATGAGCAACTGCACAAAGAAGTGTGCAAATTTGCCAACGTGCTGAAATCTAAAGGCGTAAAAAAAGGCGACCGAATAGCGATTTATCTGCCGATGGTCCCGGAATTGCCGATTGTGATGCTGGGTTGTGCGAGAATCGGGGCGATTCACTCGGTGGTTTTCGGCGGTTTCAGCGCCGATTCGCTCAAAGACAGGATTAACGATTCGAAATGCAAACTGCTGATAACGAGCAACGTGTCGATGCGGGCGGGCAAACATATCAAGCTCAAAGATATCGCCGATGCCGCCCTTGCCAATACGCCGAGTATTGAAGGCGCGATAGTTGTGAAGGTCGGCGAAGAACCCTGCAATATGAAGGCGGGCAGGGACACCTGGTACGCCGACGAAATTGCAAAAGCCAAGGACGTTTGCGAACCCGAGAAAATGAACGCCGAAGACCCCCTGTTCATTCTTTACACCTCCGGCTCAACGGGCAAACCCAAGGGCGTGGTGCATACGACAGCCGGATACCTGCTGCACGCCGCGATGAGCCATAAGTTGATTTTCGACGTTCACGATAACGACATTTTCTGGTGCACCGCGGATATCGGCTGGGTAACCGGGCACACTTATATCGTTTACGGCCCCCTTGCCAATGGCGCAACGTCCCTGATGTTCGAGGGTGTGCCGACGTATCCTGACGCCGGACGCTTCTGGCAGGTCTGCGATAAGTTCGGCGTAACCATTTTCTACACCGCCCCCACCGCTATTCGCTCTCTGATGCGTCTCGGCGAGGAATGGCCCGCCAAATACAAGCTCAACACCCTGAGAATCCTCGGCTCCGTCGGCGAACCTATCAACCCGGAGGCCTGGATTTGGTATTACGAAAAAATCGGACATAGTAAATGCCCAATAGTCGATACGTGGTGGCAGACGGAGACGGGCAGCATACTGATAACTCCCCTGCCGGGGGCGCATACGATAAAGCCGGGAAGCGCGTGCAAGCCGTTCTTCGGCGTTGACCCCGTGATTCTGCGCGACGACGGGAGTATCTGCGCGGTGAACGAGGGCGGGAAACTCTGCATCCGCAAGCCCTGGCCTGGGATGATGAGGACGATGTGGGGGGACCACGACAGATTCATTGACACGTATTTTACGATGTTCCCTAATTTGTATTTCACCGGAGACGGCTGTCGGAAGGACCAGGATGGGGATTACTGGCTGATGGGCAGAATCGACGACGTTGTGAACGTGTCGGGGCACAGAATTGGCACGGCTGAAGTTGAAAGCGCATTGGTGAGTCACGAGAAGGTCGCCGAAGCCGCCGTAACGCCCATTCCGCACGATATAAAAGGACAGGGACTGTATGCCTTCGTAACGCTCAAGGAAGGTATCCCGGAAAGCGAAGAGTTGAAAAAAGAGTTGCTTCTGCACGTTCGCAAGGAGATTGGACCCATCGCGGTGCCTGAGGCAATCCAGTTTGCTCACGGCCTGCCCAAAACCCGTTCGGGCAAGATTATGCGGAGAATCCTGCGAAAGATAGCAGAAGGCGACGTATCAAACCTCGGCGATATTACCACGCTCGCAGACCCGACCGTTGTGGAATCGCTGGTAAAAGGACGAGGAAAGTAGTCAGATTAGCGGACAGCGGACAGTTTAGTTGCCAAACGCGGATTTTACATATTCAGGAAAGGAAGAGAATATGGATGTAAACGTAATTGAGGTCAGGGACAAGACGGGGAATCCTGCGCCGCTGGGGCTTCTGGGATTCGGAATGACAACGGTACTGCTGAACCTGCACAACGCCGGGTTTTTCGGGCTGGGCAGTATGATTCTGGCGATGGGAATATTTTACGGCGGACTCGCCCAGATTATCGCAGGCATAATGGAGTGGAAGAAAGGCAACACGTTCGCGACGACGGCGTTCTGCTCTTACGGCCTTTTCTGGCTCACGTTAGTTTGGCTCATAATCGCGCCCAAACTCGGAATCGCGGAAGCCACGACAAAAGAAGGAATGGCGGCGTATCTGTTTATGTGGGGTTTATTCACTTTTGTAATGTTCATCGGCACTTTGAAATTGAACAGGGCCTTGCAGGTGGTGTTTTTGTCGCTGGCAGTGCTATTTTGGATGCTCGCACTCAAGTACCTTAACGGCAGTGCCGAACTTGGCACAGCAGCGGGCTATGAGGGCATATTCTGCGGATTCTCAGCCATATACACAGGCCTTGCCCAGGTTTTGAACGAATGTTACGGTAAAGTAGTTCTGCCCTTGGGGCCGGTGAAAAAATAATTCAAAAAGTAAATATCAAAAAGTAAAATTGCGGAATCGCTTCGCGATAATTTGCCAATCGGATTTCGTATATGAACATTATAGTACGCTGTGTGATAATTCTCTTAGGGATTCTTTTGATAGCTGCGGGAATTTATTTGCTTTATAATCCGATTCATTGGCTGCCTCAAACTCCCAAAAACCGATTTTTTATACCAGCTTTTATAATAGCTCTCGGCGCGGTCTGGATTGTAGGAGCATTTAAAAAAAATTTTAAGAAGTAGAAGGTCAGCTAATTTGATGAATTCTGCTGAATGCTGTCGGAAAAAATATGAGGAGGAATTTGCACAGTTTGCCGGGGCGTATGGGGCGAGGGCCTTTGGACTCGGCCGGCACGCGCTGGCGATATTGCTTAAGGCGCTCGATGTCAATCCCGGCGATAAAGTTGGCGTTTGCGCGTTTACCTGCCTGGCTGTCGTGGAAGCCGTCAAAGTTTGCCAAGCAATTCCCGTTTATCTCGATATCGATGAATACCTGTGTATAGACCCGGGGGAAATCCTAATGCAGGATACCGGCTCTCTCAAAGTAGTGATTTTACAGCATACCTTTGGCAACCCCGGCCGATTGGAGCAGCTTCTTGCGGCCTGCAACAAAATCGGCGCAAAAGTTATCGAAGATTGTGCCCACTCGCTGGATTGCAGGTGGAACAATCAAAAATTAGGCAAATGGGGCCAAGGAGCCGTCGGCCAGGGAGGGATGTTAACCGTCAATTCAAGCGGCTTACTCGAAAAAGTTGACCGTCAAATCGAGCGGTTTGCGGCGCCTGCGTCCGTAAAATCAGATTTTATTCTGGCCTGCCTTCGGCGAGCATATCGCCCATTCAGTCAGTCGCGGCTCGATTGTTACCTCGGATATCAATACTCCCGGCTTCGTAGTATGTTGCATTTCAGGGGAAAATCTTTTCTGAAAAATGGCATACCTTCCTGCGAAGGATATGTCCGTCTGGCCGGGGAAATGAAGGCAAAAGCGGCATTGAAACAGTTGGAAAACTGGCACAAATTGCAGCAGATTCGGCTTCAAAATACCGCGATGATAGAGGAGTCCTTCAGCGACGCCGGCTTGTCCCTTTGGCCAAAACAGCCGCAGGCAAATATCACACTGATGAGATACCCCTTACGAGTATATAAGAAGTGGGAAAAAGTTCACAGGGGAGGCGTTCGAGGTCTGGATATCGCCGGCTGGTATATTAGCCCCGTCCATCCGCTTGGCGGCAGTGACCTTGCCAAAGTTGATTACCACCAGGGTAGCTGCCCAAGAGCCGAAGGCATTATTGAACGATTAGTGCATCTGCCGACCGGACCATCGCTTAATAAACACAAATTAGAAGATATGATGAGAATAATAAACGGATTTTTTTAGACGCTGATTGCGCGGAGTGACGCTGTTTTTGTTTTAGGGAATTGGAAATAAAACCGGCTGTGGAGATTGGTTGAACCATCCACAGCCAATTCGCAATTCTATATTCTTAATTCTAAATTCGGTTTACGCTTTTCGTTTTCGCAAAACGAGGCCGCCGAAGGTGAGAAGGAATAACGTGGCGGGTTCGGGAATAATTACGGTGACTTGGGTTGGCAGGATTGCATTTCCAAGTGATGCATCTTCGAGAACAATACCACCTCGAATCAAATTAAGCGAGATGTTTGCTGTTGTTATCTCGGCACCGTTGCCATTTAACTGCAACAAGAGGAGATCTCCTGACATAGGGATGGGATCGAAGTGACCGTCGAGAAAAACAGCGTAATCACGGAAATTTACTAAGCCATCGGGGTAAAGATCGGCCATTCCTCCGTCTATTAGCCAATTGTCGCTGAACATCGTTAAATCATAGATGCCTACTGAACCGTTGTGGTCGAAGTCGGCGTTGGAACCGGCCGTGAGATAGGGGTCGAGCATCGATGCCATTTCGATTGTTATGCCCGAAGTGCCTAAGCCGCCCAGCGCAGCGGGTTCATTCCAGGCAGTTGTTGGAAGATAAGAAGGGTCTTCCCAATCAGGACTTGTCGTGACTATGAAATCTCTGAATCTTGAGGGATAGTAGTAGAAAGGCTGGGCAAGAGATGTAACGTTGCTGAAGGTGGCGCCATTACTCAGTTGTATATCCAAAGCGAAAGCAACAGGCGCAAGCGTTCCGGTTGTCTGATAGCCGATTAGCAGTTTGCCGCCGCCGGCATCGGTTGCGGTTATTGTGACATCGCCTTTGGCGTAATTGATGAGTGTAATTCCCATAATGGCGAGCAAAGAAATTCTTCTCATACATCTTCTCCTTCTTCTTTAGCCGATTTGGCCCCCCCGCCATTCGGCATACATTGATACTACCGGATGGATAGTCGGAATGTCAAGAAAAAAGTGGATTTAGAATTTTTCTTAGACACTGATTCCGCCACAGGCGGATAAATCACGCCAAACTGATTAGCGGATAAATGCCGATTGCTAATTTTAGGATGCGGAAAAACGCTTGCTTTTATTGCCGGTTTGACGTGCCTCGCAAAGATGAATAAAAAGGCCGTGAGGAATGGTATAAACCAAATCTCACGGCCGTATTATCAATGCTAAATTAAAAACTAAGCTTTTAGTTTTCTCAAAATCAATCCGCCCAGGCCGAGAAGCAAAAGCGTGGCCGGCTCAGGGATTGGCTGGTATTCGATTGTCAGGTATGGCTGCGGCCCGATAGTACCACCCACATCCTTGGACGAGAAACCTGCCTTCGCTCCAGGAATCACCTCATGTGTAAGTTTCATAACCACGCTGTATATATTATCGTCTCCGTAAACCTGACTAACGTCACTCGTTACCGTCCAGAAGACATAGCCGGTAACGGTTGATTGTGTGTTAGTGGGTAAGATGCTAAAATTAGTGGGAGCATTATTCCATGTAAGTGTGCTCTCAGACCAACTGTCATTGTCAAGGTAATAAGCGCCTATTACCGGTGAATCAATGAGAGAGATAGTATCGAGACGAAGCACGGCAGACACAATCGATTGGCCGGCAGGGATGGCGGAAAGGTCAAACTTAAGATATGACCTTGTAATCTCGGGATTATATCCGACATACAAAGTACCGCTGTTGTGGACTGCGGTTGGCTCCGCATTGTTTACATAGGCATCATTAGTAGGCCATAGTTGAAGCGTACCGGCCTTCGACATATTACTCAACAATAAACAACCGACCCCCATTAATGCTGTGATTAATCGCTTTTTCATCACTTACCCTCTCGATAAACTTACATCTCGACACTGCGCACGCGCATGCACACACGCATTGCTTACTACTCAGAAAATAAACCTCTCATCTCTTCTCCCCTTAGAAGTAAATTGCTTGTACCATAAACGGCCTGTTCTGTCAAGGCCAAAATCCAGAAAATTGCGGATAAGGAAAACGAACCCCCTGTGTGGATAAGGAACTACAACCCGTGGATGGGGAAAAGGGTTGATTTGAGGGTGTCGAGGGTGGCGGTGAGGGCGGGCATAACGGCGTCACGCTGCTGGGAGTTAACGGGGAGAACCCTGTCGCGCAGGCCGCCCTGCCATTCGGTGGTCTGGAGCATAATTCCGCCGAGGAGCATATTGGCGTCAAGCTCACTATCCGCCCCGCAGAGGGCAGACCAGCCGAGCGCCCAGGCGCGAACGGTGTTCTCGACGTTGTAGCCGCCTCCTCCGGTCATAAGGATGGGTTTTCCGAAGGCGAGCAACTGATGAATTATGTCCGAGTAAACGTTGTTTGTCAGGCGAAGATTCGCCAGCGGGTCGCCGGCCAGGGCATCAGCACCAAGCTCGAAGACAAAAACATCGGGTTTGAAGGCGTGGATTAGCGGCAGGACGACGGTTTTGATTGCGAGCATATAGGCCTCGTCATAAGTGCCGATGGGCAGCGGGATATTTACGCAGTAGCCCTTACCAATGCCCCTGCCTATTTCATTTTCGAAACCGGTGCCGGGGAAGAGGGTTTTGGGGTTCTGGTGAAGCGAAATAGTCATAACGTCGGAGCGTTCGTAGAAAAAGGCAGCGACGCCGTCGCCGCAATGAACATCGACGTCCAGGTAGAGGACTTTTTTACCCTGCTCGGCGAGGACTTCGCAGCCAAGGGCAACGTCGTTTATGTAGCAAAAGCCCGCGGCAAACTCGGGGTGGGCGTGGTGAAAGCCGCCCGAAGGATTGAACGCAGCACCGACTTTGCCGTCGAGGATGAGTTGTGCGGCGGTAATGGTTGCTCCCACGGCCAGAAGCGCATACTCATACATACCCTTGAAGACGGGGCAATCGGAAGTGCCAAGCCCCATACTGAGGGCGTCGTAATCCCATTGGCCTCTTGAGGCGTTCTGGAGGTTGTGCAGGTAGCGGGCGGTGTGGAATTTTTTCAGTACGACTCTATCGGCCGGTTCAGGGGGAACTTCGATTCTATCCGGAGCGGCGAGGAGTCCCATTGAATTTATGATGTCGCGTGTTTTTTTTGCGCGTATGGTATTGAAAGGATGTCCCGGCGGATATGAAATTTCTTCGAGCCGGGGCGAATAAATGAAGGCAGCGGGTTTTGTGATCACAACGGTCTCTCTTTATTTATCAGTCAGGTCATAAGATATATTATAAACCTCTCCGTCGAACGTGGTATTAACCTTGAAGCCGGAGTTGTGGAATATGGCGAGCATAGGTTTGTTGCCGGGGAGGACTTTGGCGAAGAATCGTTTGACGCCTCTTTGTTTGGCTATCTTGGTAATATAATCCAACAGGTATGTCCCCATACCTTTTTGCTGCCATTCGTCGTGAACCACGAATGCGACTTCGGCGGCCTGGATTTTGGGGTCAAAGAAGTATTGGGCCATAGCGACAATGTGTTCGTCGCCTGAAGGGCCCGGGACGACGCCGACGATGGCGATATCCTGCTGGTAATTGATATTGGTGAGTTGCTGGACGTCCTTGTGGGGGAAAGTCATCGTGTGGGTCATATATCTTGTCTGGACGGATTTTTCGCTGAGGGAGTAGAGCATTTCCGCCAGTTCGTGCTCATCATTTGGTTTGACGGGTCTGAAGAAAATTTCGGTGCTGTCGCGGAGGGTGTCGTAGCGTTCGAGTTCGACCGGGTACCTGACTTTGGCCCAGTCCAGTTCTATCTGGTCTTCATAGATATATTTCTGCGCCTTGGCGGCCTGGATAAGCGAAGTTCTGAATTTGGGATGAGCGATATTGATGAGGTCGAGGACCCTTTCGCGGATTGATTTGCCGTGGAGATACGCGATGCCGTATTCGGTAACGACGTAATGGACGTCGCCGCGGGTGGTGACGACGCCTGCGCCTTCGGTAAGGTGCGGGACGATTCTGCTGACCTGACCTGAGCGTGCGGTTGAGGGCATAGCGATGATTGCCTTGCCACCCCTGCTTTTGGCTGCGCCGCGTATAAAGTCGATTTGGCCGCCGATGCCGCTGTAGAAACGATAGCCGAGGGAATCGGAGCAGACCTGTCCTGTGAGGTCGATTTCGAGGCCGACGTTGATGGCGATCATTTTTTCGTGCTGGCTAATCAGGTAGGAGTCGTTGACATATTCCGTCGGGTAGAATTCGAAGAAGGGGTTATTGTTGATGTAGTCGTAGAGGCGTTTTGTACCCATACAGAAGCTTGCGACGACTTTGCCGTGATTGATGTTTTTCTTTGCGCAGGTGATGGCGCCGCATTCGATGAGGTCGATAATCCAGTCACTGAACATTTCAGTGTGGATGCCGAGGTCTTTTTTATCTTTGAGGTATTCGGCGAGGGTTTGGGGGATTCGACCGATGCCACACTCGATGGTGGAGCCGTCTTCGACGAGCCGGGCGATGTTTTCGCCGATGCGTCGCATAACGTCGTCGGTTTCAGGGATGGCGATTTCGAAGATTTCCTTGTCAAAGGGGACGAGACAATCGATGGAATTGACGTTGACGAAGCTGTCGCCGAAGGTTCTCGGCATACAGGAATTAACCTGGGCAATGACGTATTTGGCGTTGGCAGCGGCGGACTTGACGATATCGACGGAGACGCCGAGTGAGCAGAGGCCGTTGACGTCGGGCGGGGTTACGGTAATAAGGGCGACGTCGAGAGGAATCCTGCCGCTTTCGAATTCGCCGGGGATTTCAGAGAGGAAAATGGGAGTGTAGTCACCGATACCTTTGCCGAGGGCGTCGCGAACGTTGTCGGCGATGAAAAACGAGTTCATTTTGAATTTTTCGCGGAATTTTTCGGTGGCGTAGGGAGCTGCGCCCATAGTGAGCATGTGGACTATATGCGCATCGTAGATGTGCGTGGAATGCTCGACGAGCGCTTCCACGAGATGCTGGGGCTGTGCGCAGGCGGTGCCGATGAAGATATGGTCGCCCGATTTGACGAGCTTCATTGCCTCTTCGGCGGTAGTGATTTTTGATTTGTATTTTTCTTTCCAGTCAAACTGAGGCATAGATATAAGTCCTGAATTATTTTTTTTCTACTCTTATGCGAGCGTCAACGGCGATGGGAGTTGTACCCTGCGGCCCGACCATAAAGGGGTTGATGTCCATTTCCTGGATTTCGGGGAATTCGGTAACGAGCTGAGAAAGTCGCTGCAAACCTTCGGCGACGGCCTCGATATCAATGCCCTGCTGGCCCCGAGCGCCGATAAGCATTTTATAAGTTCGAGTGTTGACAAGCATTTGTTTGGCCTCTTCGGCGGTCAGAGGCGCCAGGTAGAAGGAGACATCCTGCATAACTTCGACCATTGTGCCGCCCATGCCGAACATCATCAGCGGGCCGAAATGGGTGTCGCGGTGCATACCGAGGATAAGCTCTTTGCCGCCCGAGCACATTTTCTGGACGAGAACGCCGAGAATTTTGGCGTTGGGAAGCTTTTTGGGGATTCTAAACATCATAAGGTCGAAGGCATCCATAACCTCCTGAGGAGTTTCGAGGCCGACCCTGACGCCGCCGACGTCTGATTTATGGATGATGTCGGGCGACCAGATTTTCAGAACAACGGGATAACCAAGCTGCTCTGCGATGTTTGCGGCCTGTTCGGCGGTGTTGGCAACGGCGTCTTTGGGCGTTACGAAGCCATAAGCCTCGAGTATTTCTTTTGATTCCGCCTCGCCAATCTGGCTGACACCCTGACGAAGATGTCTTTCGATGATGGTTTCGGCCTTGTGGCGATTGACCGAGAAGAGTTTAACGACGCGTTTGGGTCTTGCCTTCCAGCGGACGTAATCAACCATAACCTTGAGGGTAAGGACGGCGGCCTCGGGAGAATCGTATTGCGGAATCTTGTTGTCTTTAAGAATGGCGTTTCCTTCGGCGACCTTGTTTACGCCGAGGAAGCAGGCAAACACCGGTTTACCGGGTTTTTTCTTCAAGGCATCGACGATGGCTTTGGCGGTTCCGGTAGCGTCCGTCATTGCCTGGGGTGTAAGCAAAATCAGTATCGCATCAACGTTGGGGTCTTCGAGAGCGACTTCTATCGCAAATTTATAACGGTCAGGGAGCGCATCGCCGAGGACGTCGATGGGGTTATGCAGATTGGCGGCGGCGGGGAGTTTTTCGGCGAGCCGTCGAATGGTTCCTTCGCTGAGTTTGGCAAAGGTGAGGTGAAGTTTTTCAATAGCGTCGGCGGCCATAATGCCTGCGCCGCCCGCGTTGGTGATGACGGCGACAGAAGGGCCTTTGGGAAGGGGCTGATAAGCAAAGCCCTGGGCAAAATCGAACTGTGATTTGATAGAGAAGCACCTTATGACGCCCGCCCTTTCGAAGACGGCTTCGTAAGCGGTTTCGCTGCCGGCAAGGGAGCCGGTATGCGAGGAAGCGGCTTTTGCGCCCGCGGCGGTGACGCCCGCCTTCATAAGCAGGATGGGTTTCTTCAGGGATATTTGTTCGGCTATATTAACAAAGGCGTTGCCGTCGGTGATGCTCTCAAGATAACCGGCGATGACTTTGGTATCCGGGTCATCCGCAAATGCCTCGATGATATCAAGCTCATCGACGTCGGCTTTGTTGCCGATGCTGACGAGCTTGCTGAAGCCGATACCGTTGGAGTTGGCCATATCGAGGATAGCGGCCAAAAGTGCGCCGGATTGAGACAGATAGCCGGTCGAGCCGATAACCGGAAGCGTTCCGCCAAAGCTGGCGTTGAGCTTTTTGGCTGGGACGATGAGTCCGAGGCAGTTGGGGCCAATTACGCGTATGCCGGCCTGCTTAGCAATCTGGAGGACCTGCTGTTCGAGCTTGCGACCTTCCTCGCCGACCTCTTTGAAGCCGGCGGTGATTACAACGACGGCTTTGATGCCAAGTGTGGCGCACTGCTGCATTACCGGTGCGACGGACTTTGCGGGGACGACTATTACAACAAGGTCTGGCACCTGGCTAATGGAAGGCAGGTCAGGGTAACACTTGAGATTCTCGATTGAATCGGCCTGAGGATTGACGGGGAAGATTTTGCCTGGGAAGCCGGCATCGAGCATCGACCTGAGAATTTCGTAGCCAACCTTGCCCTTTTGTCGTGAAGCGCCAACAATAGCAACTGATTTAGGATTAAAAAATTTATCAAGCATAGCAATCCAAATTTACCCGCCAGTGGCGGGCTACCTTTCAAGACCCCACCCGCTGCTGCCGAGCGGGCGAAACGTTCAGCAGAGCAACATTCAAGAAGGCGGTGATTGTATCCGATTAGCGGGCTAATTGCAAAAAAAAATTGCGATGATTTGTAAATGTGAAGGAGTATATAATGAGCGGGATGAGAAAGGATGAACCGCTGAGATTTGTGATACAACGACATACAAGAGACGGGGAACGACCGCACTGGGATTTGATGCTGGAGCGAGGCACGGTTCTGGAGACGTATCGTGTGTGTTTGCCGCCTGAAGATTGGGGCTACAAGCCGATGGAGGCGGTGAGGATTTTCGACCATCCGCTTAAGTTTTTGAGTTACGAAGGCAGCGTCAATAAGGGCAAAGGCCGGGTGGAAATAGCTGACGCTGGAACGTATTGTCTCCTGACGCAAAATGAGGAACAACGACAACTTTCGTTTACAGGCAAACTGCTCAAGGGGAAATTTAAATTTTGCCTGATTGAAAGCGACAGGTGGGAAATAATTGGTTTTTAACCCTGATTTTGGGCAATTTTCAGAACGGCGTCGATATATTTTGCGGCGGCGGCTTTATCTTTGGCTTCTGCGATAACCCGAACAATCGGTTCGGTGTTGCTTGAGCGGATGTGAATCCAGGCGTCGGGGAAATCGAATCTGAAGCCATCTGAGGAATCAATTTTCGCATCAGGAAACAGTTTTCTAACGGTGTCAAGAATGATTTTTACTTTTGCCTTGTCGGCGGGTAATTTGTGTTTGGTCATACAATAACGAGGTATTTCACCTACAAGCTGACTAACGGTTTTGCCTGTCTGGGCAAGCAACTGGAGCGTGAATGCCATAGCGACGAGGGAATCGCGGATGGGGCCGATTCGGAGGTCGATGACGCCGCCGTTGCCTTCGCCGCCGATGACGCAATTATTTTGGAGCATCGCGGAGGCGACATTTGCTTCGCCGACGGGTGTGCGGATGACGTGCCCCCCTGCCGATTTTGCGATATCGTCAATCATGCGGGAGGTTGAGAGATTGGCAGCGGCGGAGCCGGTTTGTCTGCTGAATATGAGTTTGGCGGCGAGCGCGAGGGTATATTCCTCGCCAATGTATGTGCCTGTCTCATCGACTATCGCAAGACGGTCGGCGTCTGGGTCCTGGGCGAAACCGATATCGGCGTGTGCGTTTTTGACGGCGTCGCAAAGCGAAGCAAGATTTTCAGCGGTCGGTTCGGGCGGATGAGCGAATAAGCCGGTTGGTTCGATATTCACGGGGATAATTTTACAGCCGAGAGCCGTAAGCAGTTTTACGCCCGGTCGCCCCCCTGCCCCATTAACGCTGTCGAGAACGACTTTGAATTGTTTTTTGGCGATTGCTTTTGGGTCAACAATGCGAAGGACTTTGGCAATGTGAATGTCATCGGCTTCGTTGTTGGAAGCGACGATGCCTGATTTGAGCCGGTCGTCTGAAAAGAAATCTCTAATTTCAAAACAAATTTTAATTTGCTCTGCTACATCGGGAGGCGGGGCCATAGCGTTATCGAGCAGGAGTTTAATGCCGTTATAAGGGAGCGGATTATGAGAGGCGGTAATGACAACACCTCCTGCACAGGCGAGATGCCTGACCATAATGCCGACGGTTGGTGTTGTAACAATGCCGAGGTCGATTACGTCAATACCTACGGTCGTCAAGCCGGACGTAACGGCAGAAGCCAGTGATTGCCCGCTTGGCCGCGAGTCCCGGCCCATACAAACGGTCAACCTATCCGCGTCAGAAAATTTTGAGCGGAGGAAAGAACCAAAAGCGCAGCCATAATCGGCAGCGACTTGCAGGGTGAGGTTTTCGCCGACAATACCCCTGAGACCACTAACAGTAATAATCAGTTCGCCGGCCATTATTTATACACCCGTTGCGTCGCTGCCGATTCGCCTTTAATTTTTACGTCTGCGAAGTTAGTCAAGCTGACAAACATGGATTTCGTTGACAAAGTCAAGCTTGCGAAGGTCAGCGATTGTATCCTCATCGGGGGTCTTATCGAGCGAGACGGCCAGGACAGCTTTCTGCAGGTCGAGCTTTTGCCCGACACCCATAGTTGCGATGTTGATTTTGTGTTTGCCCAGCACCGTGCCAAGATGACCGATAACGCCGGGACGGTCTTCGTTGAAGATAATGACGACCGCTCCCTGAGGGGTTATCTCGGCGTTGAAGCCGTCGATTTCGATAATACGCAGCAGTTTTTCGCCGAAGACCGAGCCGGTAATGGTGCGAGTAACTTTGTCGGTGACAACCTTCGCGGAGAAGCTGGAAGCGACGTCTTTGGGCGTCGGGTTTTTGGTTTCGTCGATACTGATGCCTCGTTCCTTCGCCAGAACCGGCGTGTTGACCAAATTCAGCGGCATTTCAAAATGCTTTTGCAGCAGGCCGATGGCGAAATTGAGCGTTACGGCCTGGAGAGGCATTTCGGCTATTGCGCCGCGATACTCAACCTGGACCTGTTTGATTTGTCCCGGAGCGATAGTGCTGAGCACGACACCTATGCGGCGAGCAAGCTCGGCATACTTGAGAACCAGCGGGGGAACGGCCCCGGCGGTAGATGGTGCGTTTATAGCGTTCCTGATGGAGTCGCCCCGCAGTGCGTTTACCAAGATTTGAGCCGCTTCGACCGCGACCTCGATTTGCGCCTCTTCGGTGCTTGCGCCGAGGTGAGGGGTAACGAGGCAATTAGCGAATTCCTTGAACCGCGTGTTTTCCGGCGGCTCTTTCGGGAAAACATCAAGGGCCGCGCCTGCGATGCGTTTTTCAGCCAGCGCCGTGTAAAGCGCGTCTTCATTAATGATGCCGCCGCGAGAACAGTTAACCAGGCGAACGGTCGGCTTCATCATTTTAATCTGGTCAGTGTTAATCATATTGAGCGTCTGCTCGTTCTTGGGGACGTGAACGGTGATGTAATCGGCCTCTTTGAAAATTCTTTCGAGCTTGTCGGTGATTTCTACGCCCAACTGGTCGGCCTCTGCGGGGACGGCGAGCGGGTCATAGCCGAGAATCTTCATATCGAAACCTTTGGCCATTTTGGCGACAGCCATACCGATTCTGCCCAGGCCTATAACGCCGAGAGTTTTGTTGTTGAGTTGATTGCCCTCGTATAGTTTCCTGTCCCATGCGCCGGCTTTAAGGGAATTACAGGCGGGGACAACGTGCCGGCTCATCGCCAGCATCAGCGCCATAGTGTGTTCGGCTGCGCTGAGGGTATTGCCGCCGGGCGTATTCATAACCAGAACGCCCTTGCGGGTTGCTTCTTTTACGTCAACATTATCGATACCGACGCCGGCTCGGGCGACGGCCTTGAATCTGCCCGGATTGGCAAGGACCTTGGCGGTAACTTTGGTTGCGCTGCGGATAATCAAGCCGTCGTAGCCGCCGATTATACCTGCCAGCTCGTCTTCGCTTATGCCTGTCTTGACTGTTACTTCAACGTCGGACATTGCTTTAAGCAGGTTGATGCCTTCCTGTGCGAGTTTGTCTGTAATTAGAACCTTTATCATCGAATCATCCTTTATAAAAAAAAGTTTCAGGTAAAATTTCGTTTTTACTTTTCCCACCCTGAGACGGTTCGCTCATCCGATATTTTGAAACCGGCTTTGGGACAATCATAGAGATATCTTGTTATGCAGTGAGCGGCGGCGGCAGCCAGACGGACGCACGCGGCGTCCCGGCCCCGCCGCTCTGACTCGCACCCGACCTGAACGAGCTGTGACTGTTCCACAGTCGGCCAGAGTTTTTCGCCTGTCGCAACCTTGTAAAGAGCGGCGTTGGCGTCAAGAGAACCGTTGTAGCCCGCCTCGCCTATATTGGTAATCCTGCAATCGACAATAGTAACTATCAGGACCAAATCAGCCCCGAGTTTCTCGCCGACCTGCACCGGCGAAAGCATATAGAAATCGGGCGTGCCGGCGCGCAAATCAGCAAGCGTTTTATAATCGATGAAAAGCGAGGGTTTTATCTTGGCCTTGACCTGGAGCATTTTGATTATCGTATCGGTGAGGTAGAATCGCAGGTTGGCATACTCGCTGAAAGATGCAGGTTGGTCAACCAAGACGAGGATTTTCTGGTCTTTGTCCTTGGTGAGATTATATTGGGCGGAGCTTTTCGTTTCGGATGGCGTCGGGGTGCCGAGAAGAGATACCATGCTAACGACCTGACAGCCGGCGTAAAACAGAATCACCGGCAGGCCCGCGTAAACTAATATGACCGGCCAAAACGAACGTATCGTGATACCAGATTTTGTCTTTTTCGGTTTCACTTCACCCCAGCATTTTAATTGCCGCCGTTCTGTGCTATCGCCCTTGCAAGGGTTACAGCCCAGCCGGCGGCAAAAATCAACAACAACGCGGCGAAAATGTATCGCAATTTCAACGATGCAAGCCGCCGCTCAATTAACGGTGAATATACTCCAAAGACGGCAATAAGAAAAGCAAAAAATGCGATTACAACCGCGAGACAGCAGAAAAATCCCGCGGCGGGCTGGGTGTAAAAGGCACCGGCTATATCGCCCCGCGCAAAGGCGATGACGGCCGTGGTCATACCACAAGTCGGGCAAGGCAGGTTGTAACGCTGCTTAAAACCGCAGGGAAAAGGATATATCGCGAAATGAAACTGCCCCATCAGCCAGCCAAGCAGAAAGCCGCCGGCGATGAAAAGAAAGATACCGGCCGCAATCAGCCGCTGAGTGGCGGAAGCACGTGAAAATAACTTTGACGAGATTGGTTGTTGGCCTGATTCCATAAGGGCGTTACAATACCTGCATTCTCAAATTGCGTCAAGAAAGGAAAATATATGGTGCTTGAACAGAAGGATTTGAGCATGATGTTGGAAACCGCGGAGGTGGCGGCCCGGTTGGCAGGTCAAAGGGCGATGGAGGAATCAAGCTATATCAAGGTGTCGGTCAAAGGGCCGGACCAGCTCGTAACGCAGGCGGATACGATTTGTCAGCAGATAATCATCGACCGGATAAAGGAAACGTATCCTGATGACGGATTTATCGGCGAGGAAGGCCCGAAAGGCGAGATGCTCAAACAGCCGCCGAGGGGCAGCAAAAAGGTTTGGTGGGTAATCGACCCAATAGACGGAACAACCAACTTCGCGAAAGGTATGCTATTGTTTACGGTATCGGTGGCGGCGATGTATGAGGGTGAGCCGGTGGTGGGAGTGATTTATGACCCGGCGACGGATTCGATGTTCACGGCTGTAAAAGGCGGCGAGGCCCGACTCAATAACAGACGAATCAACGCCGGCGACGACGGCTTCGACAATTTCTCCAGCGTCGGCACCGACAGCTTTTTTGATAACGGCGTGCCGAAATGGGTAATCGCGTTTATGGAAAAGGCGAGGTCTCGCACCCTGGGCAGTTCGTGTCTGCAATTGGCGTATCTGGCAAAGGGCAGTTTGATTGGGGTGGTGTTCGTCAGGCCGAAAATCTGGGACGTCGCTGCTGGAGTATTGATTGCCGAATCCGCCGGAGCGGTTGTCAGCGACTGGAAAGGAAACAAACTCTTCCCGATGAACCTCGACAATTACGCGGGGCAGGAACTCGCGACGGTCGGGGCAAATAAGAAGGTTTACTCAGAGATGCTTGACCTACTGAAGTAGTATCATCGGTTCGTATCGGTGGCGAAAATTACCTGGGGTCTGGCACCTGCTGTATCGCGACAATTTTTACCTTTCCGCTTGTGGGAGTAACGCCGCTTCTATCGAAAATAGCTACAACGCGTTTTTGCGGGCCGTCTGTGCCGATGCGGACGAGGATATAGGCGGTAAATACGTCGCTGCGGACCGTTATGAGATTGCTGATACGGTCGAATATAACATCCCGTTCTTCAAATGCATCACCCACGCCATCCGGCGGCGTCAACAAAGCGGTAGGAATAGGCATAGTTTCGCCTTCGTAATAACCTATGCTATTGATACTGCTATTAGCATCTGTCATAAGTTCGCCGATACTTTTGAAGGGGCCGTGAATAGTATCACGGTAATTTACGATTGATTGGGCAAGGTTATAATTCGGTTGAGTATGGTAAGACACCCACGGCAGTTGCGCCAAAACAAACCACGGGGCGGTGTTGATATTGATTCTGCCTTTGATTCGGGTTTCATTTGGGTCGCCTGTGTATGTGTTCGGGTCCATCACCGTCAGGTATTTGAAAATATTCTGGAAGTTCCGGTCAGCAATGTTTAGGCGGACTGATGCTTCCGTATCATTCGGCCCGGTCAGATAGGCATCTGTGCGGAAGAGTTGGCCGATTTCGCCGATGTTTGTAAATTTACCATTTTGTGGGTGTGCCTGAATCGTAAATGAATCAGGATAAATGTAGCGATAACTAAAGCTGCCGAGAGCCGGCGGCAGAAGAAACCCCGCCCTTGGATCTTCCCACAAGCGCCTGATGCATTTATGAAGCGTAATATCTCTTTTAATACTGTGCGTGGACTTTGCAATATCATTGCTTTCAACCAGCCAGCCGGTGCAGGGGTCGAGTGCGGGGATGGAAACCCAGTCAACAGAGAAAAATGGTGAGGTGCCATTAGTATCAATCGCTCGTTGTAACAATATGGTGTCGCCTCCATCAAAAACTACTCTTAAGTCGTTGACATCGTTGGCGTCAACATGATTAATATCCAGGGGGGCTGCATTCACGTCTCTATTTGCTATCACGAAGAAAGGACTGTTTGCGGGCCAATAGACAGGAATGGGGTTACAGGGGTCACGGTTGATAACGAGCTGCCATTTATTATTAGAATCGGGGAACGGATCGCTTGCGTATGGCTTGTAAAGCTCTATCGCATAAGATCTTCCAGTAGTGCAGGGGTCTTTGAAGAAACTCTGAGCGATTTGGGATATATAAATGCAGGGTGTTTCGAATCCGTAATGGGTCTGACCATTTGCGTCAACGAGGGTAGTCACGTTTGAGTCAGTATCAAGAGAGTCAATCAGATTCACCGCTATTTGAGCCGCAAGCCAGTCGGCATCCGGCGTCCCGGTTTCCAAAAGAGCGGTCTTAACAACATCGCAAACGTCTCCGGCGGTTATGTTAGGATTATTTATATTGAGCATTTTATGGCCTGCGGAGTTGATAATGCGGTCCATATTGTAAGTCGTGGCGATGTGGCGATACGAATAGTTGGGGTCGAGGGAACCACTGTCGTAGGTGTGTGTAATCCAATTCTTAGGCACATTGGAGGGACGGTCGTCGTCATCGAATGGGGTCCAGAGGACTGATGGGTGCAATAAGTTGCTGAATTGGTTGCCCCATGATTCCAACCTTGTATGTATATTCTTCTGGTCTATCACAAAACGGTATCGCATTTCAAGTTCATCGGAGATATCGAAAGGCGTATAAGCGCCATTAGGAAGACCGTATTGCCAGATAACATTGTTCTCGTAATTGGCAAGACCAGACGGGTCTCTCATCAGGCGAAGGGTATTCTCGGCATTAGGGTCATAGGGAGAAGTATTTGGCCGCCAAGACAGGGCCATAAGGTTGATATCAAGCTGAGTTGAGCCGACAGAGTGATTTGGGGCGAATTGGTAGCCGGTGTTGACATTAAGCATACCACCATTGTCGATTATGCGAATAGCTGCGTAGATGGGTTTGCCTTTGGCAGACATTTTACCGGGAATCTGTACCCACATAGAATCACTTGCGCCGTCACCATCGGCATCGGCCTGTATGCCGTTAGCGGCATGGTCGCTATGTTCATAGTTGACGTCGGCCACAAGGTTGTAGGCACTGAGACCGAGCTGAGGATAATATAAATCGGTAACGTGAGGCCATACGCCCAAATAGTTCGGCTCTAATGAGGCCAGCCAGGGATTGTTGCCATCGGGGTAATTGTAATATGTGCCGTTTGGGTCAACGCCGGGGACGTTACGAATAAGAACTTCCGATATTTGCGCGACTACCGTATCGACGGCTAATTTGAGGTCCTGGTTATCCCCGACGGCTGAGGTGGCGACTGAATCGACACGCGAGGAAAGAAGAAAGAGAACACCGAGGATTGCCAACAGCGTTGTAAGAACAATGGCGAGAATGATAGCGGAACCGTTTCGTATTTCGTATTTCCTAAGCGGGCCCTGCGCTCCGCTACGTGTCGTATTTCGTATTTTGGATATCTGTCTTGAGTCCATTTTAGTCACCCAGATAAACGATATGGGTAAATGTTTGGCCATCCTTGAACACGCCTCGTGAATCAAAAATAGTAAAAGCAAACTTCAGCGCCTGCGGATACGTCGGCTTTGCGGCAGGGTTAACTGAATTGGACGGGTCGGGATAATAATATCCTTTCACTTTGCTATATGGAAACCAATATGAATTTGCAGGAGCGGTAGGAGCAACCGAGTTTAAATAAAGGCCGAATGAATCGTACCCCATACCAGAAGAGCTAAGAAAATCGGAATAAACTGTGTTGCCGCTGCCGTTGGGGTCTAAGCTCGGCCACCAGAAATATGCTCCGTGAGAGATGCAATAATAACCCCATTGAACACAAAAACTGCCGATTCCCTGAGTCATCAAATTATGAATCGTGTTGGCATCAGCAGTGTTGATATACGGAAGGTGATCGTTGAAGCCGGGGATATTATCGCCGAAACAAATGTTGATTATCTGGTTGACATTAGCAGGGCCATTTGTAAGGTCGTTTGTTAGTGCCTGCCACTGCGATAAAGAAAGCCAGTCATACTCATAAGTATCATTTTTAAGCATAGGGGGATTGGTAGTAAGCGGGTCAATTTGGCTAAAAGTGCCTACAACAAAGTTCGGCCATTGTTCGAGAGTATTATCCACGGTCAGTATGTGTTGACACCGGGCGAAAAGACGGTCCTTGGCCTGCGAACCGGAGGGATTTTGTGAGTGCCCATAATAGATTCTCGCAAGATTGCCGACGATTGTCTTTTGGCCCGCGGACTGGAAATCGCCGTCGGCGAAAAACATAATCTGGTCGAAGCGACTGTAATCAGAGCTTGTCTCAAAACGGATAAACATCGGTGCATCTTTTCGCAAACCTCTGAAATCGCTGTCCAACTGCTGGGTAATGGCTCGCAGTTTCTGCATAATTTCGGTCTGGGCCATTGCGACGCGGTATGAGCTGATACTGGTCTTGAACACTGTGCTGGCAAAAAGAATGACGAGCGCCATTATACCAATGGCGACGACAAGCTCGATCAGCGTGAAGCCGAATCGTGGCTCGTATTTAGTATTTCGTATTTCGTTGTTCATAGTTCGCAGCTATTAGAAACGCATTACTTTCTGATAGACACCGATACAGGGGTATCGACCGCCATTAACAGGCGGCGGGACAACCCAGATTAAACCGGGGCTCCCCCCCTGCCAGTCACTATCGAGGCGAAGAACGTTATCATTGGGCGGCATCTGCCGCTGCAATACTCTTTGAATCCGACCGCTAAAACCATCGAGAATCGTATAACCATCGTTGACAAAAGAAATTTCATTTATCCCGTCTCCGGGATTAAAGTCGCTTATAGCAATCTCATCAGGTCTTCCTGACGGTGAGGCAGTTATTTTCAGCGGAAAAGCAACCGGTCGATACCACTGTCCAAGATTTTGTGGTAAGCTACAGTCGCGAATCCGATACTGCTGCTCCCACCCTGTTTTCCGGCAGACAAATAACGTTACCTGTACTTCATTCGAACCGACCATTCTGTATACGGCCGACCAGTAGTATGGCTTATGGTAAAGATCTCCGCCGGCAGGATAGGCATACTCATTTTCCGGCAAAATTGAACCATAGGACGTTAGCTGACAGTCAACAAGGACTTGCGGAACAGTGGGAATGCCGAGCGGATTTGTTTTGGTGCTCAGGTCTGCAAGATTAATACCATATAGCTTTATCGTTGCGAAGGCCTCGTCGGCGACGGTCGCTGCGATGGTGCGCTCGGTGGCCACAGTCGTAAAATAAATACTTACGGGAAAAACGCCCGCGATAAACAGCATCCCCACGGCTAATATCCCGACGGCAAGAAGAACCTCGGTGAGGGAGAAGCCCCTGGCCGATTGTCGATTGCCGATTGCTGATTGCGGATTGTTAATTTGGATGCTCATTTTTCGTTAATGATTGTTCCCGTGTAAGGATTTATATATACCGGCTTTAAGAATTTCAGATAACCGTCCCAGCGATTGTTATATGGAACCCGTTTGAATTTCTTTGTATCGTAAATAATAAAGTTGTTTCGGCTGAGTTCAGAACCATAGCCAAGATAGGCATAATCATCCTGAAGGAACATACCGATTTGGTAACCGGTAATGTTTGATTGAGAATTAAAGATGTCATCCATTGAGTGCTTAGTTTTATCTGTGTTGCTATTATCTGCTCTGAACACACCATCCTTGTTTCTCACACGGACATCGTGAATGACGAGTTTGCCCGAAGGCGAAAAGACAATCGAGAAAGCGGTGGTATCGTTAACTTCTTCAGGTGTGTTAATCCAAGTGTTGCCATTGATTGGCTGGGATCCGATAGCTGCTGCTGCTTGCCATGTCAATCCCCAATTAGTTCGGATTACCAAGTCCATAACGCCAATCGAATCCGGAAGTTTAATTGGCTGGATTCCTTCAACGGCACGGAAACCATTGGCGAGGTTGCCCGATAAGTTTCTGTCTTTTTCATTGACGATGAATATTATATATTGCGAGCAATTTAGGGGGTCGGGGTTATTGGGGTCATAGCGTTTCTGGAAGCGGATTCCGGCATAGCGCTGCTCTTTGGCGGCAATGGCGCGGGCCGAGGCCAAAGCGGAGCTTATTATCGACTTTGCGCCGCTTTCCGATTCGAAAGAATTGAGGAGCATATTCGCCGCGGGGATAGTCAGGCCGACCATTAACGCGGCTATCGCGATGACAACCGTCATCTCAACAAGTGTCAAACCGAGCTGTTTACGTTTATTTCTCATTTCACTTCACGTTCGATATATCATCAGCCGTATCAAATATTTTGTCCGGCCCGGCCGAAGTTATTACAGGGAAAGTTCGCTTGGCGGAGTCCCTGTAGTTCTGGTACGGTATTGTGCCAGTGTAATCGGCATAATCAGGATAATAGTCGTATCGCAGGGTTGTTCCCCAGGGGTCAACAATTCTTGTAAATGGCAGCGTCTGGGAAGTTGCACCGAAATTTATGGTAATGGTTATTGGTGTAACATGATCGGTTCCGATATTTGTCAGAAGCGATTTGTCTATCTTATCAAGAGTTGCCCGGCAATCGGGAACCTGGCTCAGGATGAAATATAACGCCTCGGAACCCGAGAAATCCGGGGCGTGTTGTGCCACTGGTAAAATGGTTATATTAGGCGGATCGAATGAACTGGATGAATATAAAGCGTTGTGAAGTGTATCCGGGATATTCGGATATGGGTAAGTACCCGTAATAATGCCGAAGCCGGTGCAATCAAGCGGAAAAACAAGGCCGTCATAATAACTGTCTTTGTATTCATAGCCGAAGTCACGGAACTGTTCGAGTGCGTTGCCGACCAGGGCGATGGTGTTGCGGCAGAGCCGTTCCTTGCTCTGGTCGTCGATGCGTTTGGCGATGCCGACGACCATCGAGACGAGTATGGCGATAATCGC
>JBEKAT010000012.1:0-32309 GCA_050015775.1 Sedimentisphaerales bacterium
ACAAACAGCCGAATAGGCACTTCGGCTACGGGCAATAAATCGCTTAATCGGGCAACGACGAATCGGCGATAGTTATCGTCGAAAAGGTCCGCCTTGTTGACGAACATAAGAATCGTAACGGGATTGATTGCGACCTGCGTGGCGTAATAGATTTTCGGCCTGCCGATTTTCGAGGAGCCGGGCTGCGTTTCCTTTATAATCTCAAACGCCCTGTTCAGTTTCGGCGTCGGTATCCACGTCGTCGCCTGCTTGAAAAGCTCGGCAGCCAGGTCGAGAACGCTTTTGACGTTTTTGCCCTTGCTGGCGGTCGTGAAGGCAATCGGGGCATGTCTTAATCCCGGCAATAACTTCGTCAGGTAATCTTCGTATTGCCCGGTGTCCGCGGAATCCTTCGCCAGGTCCCATTTGTTGACGACGATTATGCAGGCCTTGTTTTCTTCGGCGATTAGTTGCGCAAGCTTCTTGTCGGGCTGCGATACGGGCGTGGTCGCGTCTATCATCAGCAGCACCACGTCCGCCCGGCGGACTGAACTTGTCGCGCGGACGAAACTGTAGAACTCGATACTGTCGGCGAGTTTGCTCTTTTTCTTTACGCCCGGGGTGTCGATGACGACGATGGTTTGGCCGTCTTTCTCGAATCGAATGTCAACCGCGTCGCGCGTGGTGCCGGGCGTTTCGCTGACAATTACGCGGTCGTCGCCCACGATGGCGTTGACAATCGAACTTTTGCCCGCGTTTCGTTTGCCGACGATTGCTATTCTCATCACCGGTTCAGCCGGCTTGGCTGATTCGACAATTTTCAGCCGGTCGATGATTGTGTCCAACAGCACATCTTTGTTGATGTTGTTTTTGGCGGAGACACACAGGAACTCGCCGAAGCCCAGTCTGCCGAACTCACCCGCCTCGGGGAATTTGCTCTGTGCGTCGGCCTTGTTCGCCACGCCGAGGACCTTGAGGTTGTGCTTTCGAAGAAGCCTCGTTATCGTCTGGTCTAATGACATTATCCCATCGCGGATATCGACCACGAACAGGACGAGATCGGCCGATTCGATTGCCCGCTGAATTTGCTGGTGGACGTCTTTTTCGAGATGGTCTGCGTCAACGATGCCGTAACCGCCCGTATCGACAAGCTCAAAATAGCAGTTGTTTTTCTCGATGATTGCGCTGACCCTGTCGCGCGTAACGCCCGGCGTCGGCTCGACAACGCTTATCATCCTGCCCGCCAGGGCGTTGAACAAGCTGGACTTCCCCACGTTGGGCCTTCCAATTATCGCGACTACAGGTATTGCCATAGCCCGCCATTATACCGGCGAACGCGGAGATTGAGCAGGACTTTTTCATCCTCCGCGGCAGCGCTACTGCGAAGGATGGACTGGTTCGTATTGGAATACCGATTCGAGCGGGACACCGAATGCGCGTGCGATGCGGAAGGCCAAAGGCAGCGAAGGTGCGTATTTGCCCTGCTCCATCGCGATTATCGTCTGGCGTGTTACCCCTGCGATGTCTGCCAATTGCTGCTGGGTCATCTCACCCTTTTCAAATCGCAGCCGGCGAATGTTGTTTTTCAATTCGCACTTATCCATGTTTTGCCTGGCGTCCATAACAGAGAAGAATTGTGAGAGCTTGGGCCGCAATCATAATTATGAATCCGCCGAGAGCTATGCGAGCAAGCCAATATGTCGGTATTAACCTGTCGAAGCCGGAGGTTGTTCCAATAGCCATACATATAATAAAGAGAAACGCGTAAGACATTCCGTAAGAGATTCGTGCCGCCCACCGGTCTATTGTAAGGTCCCGTTCGTCAAAATCGACTTGTCCTTTTTTCTTACGAAATAACAATGGAGCAGATGTCATTAAGATAATTCCTAATATAACCGGCCATACAGTGCCAAACCACCATGCTTTTGAGAAATTGAGGCCGTCTTTGTACACGTAGATTTCTGAAATAGCCGCGCTGGCGATTGCAGCCATAGCTATCACAGCCAACTGAAACCATGCGATTTTTTGTTGTCTGTTCATAATTTTTCTCCTTTGTCCCTCCAGCCGTATTGAACCAGAATAGCAACCGAAGCCACAGTTTTGATGAACAGAGCTCCTCCAAAAGCCGTCAGCGGCAATGCTATAGTCGGCACCGAATTCTCCGGCCCGATGATAAACCACAACAGAAAACAGAATAGAAAAAGGACATACCAGAATGCTGTATAGGCAAAAGACGCTGCTCTATTCCGGATAAAATGGTCACGTTCATCGCATACAACCCCGCTCTGGCCCTGCGGTTTTTTAAACAAAAATGGGGTGGCTTTTAAAAGCGCCAGAATCACCACAAAACAAGGTCCGATTGTTGAATAACCACGCATGCGAATTTCTATTGCGATTGCAGTTGAGGTAATGAGAATTGTTGCGGTTATGACGGCCAAATTAAACCACGCTATTTTTTGAAATCTATTCATTGTCCTTTCCTTTCCAGCCGTATTCATTGAGGGTAACTATCGATTGCAGGAACATAACAGTGAACATCCCGCCAAACACCATCCAGGGCAGATAATTTACTGTGATGTTTCCGTTCGGCCCAAGGATGAACCAGGGGGTCATCGCTGCCGCAACGAACAGCAGCCAGAAGAAAGAGTATGCAACAATCGCGGCTTTGCGTTGAATCGCTGTGTCGCGTTCATCGAACTGCACCTTGCTTTTATCCTTCCTGAATAAAACAGGGCTCAAACCAGACAACCCCATAATCCCTATGAACCCAAACCCGCCTGCAGCTCGGTAGGTGGGCAGCCCGAAGATGAAGTATGCTACCCCAAATGCCGCTATGCTCAGCCCCAAAGCCAGCGAAGTAACGATTAGATTGAACCACGCTATTTTCTGCATTCTGTTCATACCTGATTCTCCTAACTTACTTATCCGGCTACGGCTCGGCGTTTCTATTTTTTCTATGGCCTTCGAGGCCCCTACGCCGAGACGAGTGTATGTTTAATCGCACATAATGTAAGATAAACATTACTATATGTCAAGTAAATTTTACAATTTTTTGCAAAATTTCTTCGTACAGGGTAACAGAAGAAGCATTTTAGGATTATTTAACACTGGGCAATTTGAGAGTGGTTTTCCGATATATGGGGTATGCAGCTAACCACGTCACAGACAAAGGTGTGCCCATTTTGTGCCGAGACGATACTGTCGGCGGCGATTAAGTGCCGGCATTGCGGCGAGTTCCTCAATACCGCGCGGGCAAAAGCGCTTGTTGCCCAGCCCGGCTGGCAGGGTGGTTCCGGCGACGGGCAGCAAGCCGACGGTGAGGATGCGTCGAAAGAGCAGTCGAACACAGTATTTTACTCAGGCAGGCCGAGCTTGTGGGCGATTGCCTGGGATTTTGTCAAAGGCGCGAGCGTACTGTCGGCGGCGGTTCTGATAATCGCCTGGCATATCGAACGCATTTCCTGGCTGCATCTTTCCGCTGCGAGCATAGCAGTCGTCGGCAAATATCGGGTTCTGCTTGGTCTTGGCCTGTTTATTGTCGTCGGCTTGATTCTCTTTTACAAGGCGTGGAAAATCAGGATGACTCATTACGAAGTCAGCCCCGACCGGATTGAATATGGCGAGGGGGTATTTGACCGCAAGGTTGATAATCTCGATATGTTCCGCGTCGTGGATATAAAGCTCCGCAGAAATATCCTTGATTGTATGGTAGGCGTGGGGACGGTGCTCTTGACGACGACGGACAAAAGCCATCCGGAGTTCGAGTTCAAAAAAATAAAAAATTCCCGCGAGCTTTACGACACCATCAAAAAAGCCAGCTTATCCGCTGACCGCAGAACAAACGTCATTCATATGGAATAACCGAGAGGGAGCGCTGCGTATGAGAAATGTATTTGCCGCCTGCGTAATCATTCTGTTTTCATTGACCTGTTTTGCCGCTGAGCCGTCGATGTCAAAAGAGCAGGCCAATGCCTGGTATGCACAAGCTGGCTGGCCTGTCGGCTGTAACTTCATTCCCAGCACGGCAATCAACCAGCTTGAGATGTGGCAGAAAGACACCTACGACCCGAATACAATCAACCGTGAGCTTGGCTGGGCACAGCAAATCGGCTTCAATACCGTCAGGGTTTTTCTGCATTATCTTGTCTGGCAGGAAGACCCGAACGGCTTCAAGGGCAGGATGGACGATTTCCTCGGCATCTGCGAGAAGCACAAAATCAGGGTGATGTTTGTTTTGTTCGATGACTGCTGGAACGGCAACGCCCGGCTGGGCAAACAGCCGGCGCCGAAGCCGGGGATTCATAATTCGGGTTGGCTGCAATGTCCCCGTTATGCCGAAGTAAACGATGTTTCGAAGTATCCCGTGTTTGAAAACTACGTGATTGATTTACTCCGGTCTTTCGGCAAAGATAAAAGAGTGTTGGTTTGGGATTTATACAATGAGCCGGGCAACAGTCATACGCCTAAGCAGAATATGCCGCTTTTGAAAAGAGTTGTCGAATGGGCTCGCAAGGCCAGTCCTTCGCAGCCGGTTACGATAGGTGTGTGGAAAGGCGGGCCGGATTACGTTGAGCTAAATGATTTTCAGCTCGCCAACAGCGACGTGATTACGTTCCACAACTACTCAGGGCTTGAGAATATGAAGCAGGATATCGCCAAGTATAAATCTTTCGGCAGACCCGTTATTTGCACCGAGTACATAGCGAGGGGCGCGGGCAGCAAATTTGAGACGCACCTGCCTTTAATGAAAGCCGAAAACGTCGGCTCGATAAACTGGGGACTTGTATATGGCAAGACGCAGACGATTTTCCCCTGGGGTTCACCGCCGAATGCCCCAGAGCCGAACGTCTGGCATCACGATATTTTCCGCAAAGACGGTTCGCCTTTCAGCGAACAGGAAATCGAAGCGATAAAGAAGTTGACGAAAAAAGATTAATCACCGCAGAGATATTTTTTCAAAATCTCTCAAGGTCTATCAACATTTTTTTGAGGGAGGTCCCACCTGGTGCGCTGAAATTGCCGAGTGAGCCATCGGAGTGGATTACGCGATGGCAGGGGATAATAAGGGGGATAGGATTTTTCGCCAGTGCGCTGCCGACTGCCCGGCTGGCGCGGGGCTTGCCAATCATACCGGCTAACTGGGAATAAGATACTGTTTGGCCGGTGGGGATTTTCCGGCAGCCATTTAAAACCTTTTGGGCGAATGGCGGCAAGCCAGTGAGGATGAGGGGGGTATCAAACTTTACCGGCTGGCCCTTAAAATAGGCGATTATCTGTTTTTGCAGGGGCTTCAGGAGGTCTTTGTCGAATTGGGGGTTATCGACATCGGCAAGGAGGTGTTTTTCGGCAATTTTGCGGGTTGGGCAAGGCAGGCAGGTGCAAATAAGCCCTTTCTTGTCGGCGACTAAGCCAAAATACCCCCAGGCAGTATTGAAAATCGTATATTTCATTTGCGTATCCATACCGCGAAAAATCATATTAAACAAGGCAAAGTCGTTGACGCAAGGGGGTAATTATGATAAAAAGGCGTGTTTGTAAATCTGTATGGGCAAAAGGTTTGACGCCCCCGCGTCTTTTTATCAAAGACAAGTGCGGGGGCAGGTGGAAATGTTGTCTTTAGAAGACCTTAGAAAACGGATAGACGAGATTGACCGCAAGCTTGTCGAGCTGCTCAACGAGCGTGCCAATGTTGTGATAGACATCGGCGGTATCAAGAGCAAGACGGGTAAGCCGATTTATGCGCCGGACCGTGAGAAAGAAGTGCTTGAAAAAGTAACCGGGGTCAACAAAGGCCCGTTGCCGAATAAGTGTTTGCAGGCGATATGGCGAGAATTGATGAGCGGGTCGTTTGTGCTGGAAAGGCCATTGCGGGTTGGTTACCTGGGGCCTGCCGGCAGTTTCAGCCATACCGCGGCGATGTTGAAGTTCGGGCAAAGCGCGGACTATGAGCCGCTTGCGGATATTCGCGGCATCTTCGACGAGGTCAGCAAGGGACACTGCGATTTGGGTATTGTGCCGATAGAGAATACGTTAGGCGGCGGCGTGGTTGAGACCCTCGATGCCCTGGTGGATTCGGACGTGAAGGTTTGCTCGGAGATTTTGATGGCGGTTCATCATAATCTTTTGGCCAACTGCAACCTGGACCAGATTGAGAAGATTTACTCGAAGCCGGAAGTTTTTACGCAGTGCCGCAACTGGCTTGCCTCGACGTTCAAGGAGGCAAAGACCGTCGCGGAGCCGTCAACCGCAAAAGCCGCGCAGAAGGCCGCCAAAGAAGCAAAATCGGCGGCAATTGGCTCGGCTGTAGCGGCGGAACTGTATGGACTTAAAATCGTGTGCGAAAGCATCGAGGACACGCCCAACAACGTAACGAGATTTTTTGTCGTCGGGCGGGAAGACGCCAAGCCGACGGGTGAGGACAAGACCGCGGCGATATTCAGCACGGCACACAAGGCAGGCGCCCTGGTTGACGTGCTCGAGGTCTTCAAGAAGTATGACGTCAACCTGACTAATATAGAATCGAGGCCCAGCAAGAAAAGACAATGGGAGTATTACTTTTTTGTGGATTTTATAGGGCATCGTGGCGACGAAAAAGTTCAGAAGGCCTTCGACGAGGCACGCAAGCACTGCTTGCAGCTTTCGGTGCTGGGCAGCTTTCCGCGGGCGACAGAGGTTTTAGGATAACTTTAGGAGCGTTTTAGATGAGAAAATCGTTTGTGGCCGGCAACTGGAAAATGAATACCGACGTTCACAGCAGCGTCAAACTGGCCCAGGGCATCGTTTCGGGTTGTAAAGATGTTGTGGGCAGTGTTGACGTGGCTGTGTGCCCGCCGTTTGTTTATCTTCAGCAGGTGGGCAAGGCCCTTCAGTCGTCGCATATCGCGCTTGGCTCGCAGGACGTCTACTTCGAGCAGAAAGGCGCGTTCACCGGCGAGATAAGCTCGGCGATGCTCAAAGATGTCGGGTGCGCTTACGCGATATGCGGGCACTCCGAGCGCCGGCACGTTATCGGCGAGACCGATGAGCTGATAAATAAAAAGGTCCACGCCGCCATATTGGGCGGGCTTTTGCCGATATTGTGCGTAGGCGAACTGATTGAGGAGCGAAAAGCGAACAAGACCGCCGAAGTGGTGACGCGGCAGATGAAAAAAGGTCTGGCCGGCTTGAGCGCCGAGAAAATGTCGGCGGTTACGATTGCGTATGAGCCGGTCTGGGCGATAGGGACAGGATTGACGGCGACGCCGCAGCAGGCACAGGAGGTGCACGCGCTGATTAGAAAACTGCTGGCGGAAATGTACGACAGGAAAATTGCCGGCGAGATTCGGATTCAGTATGGCGGCTCGGCCAAGCCGGATAACGCGGGTGAGCTGATGGCCCAGGAAGATGTCGACGGATTATTAGTCGGCGGAGCAAGCTTGAAAGCGGATGATTTTGTGGCGATTGTTAAAGCGGCGGTTTGATTATAAAAATTTTAACAAAATAGGGGACATATTATGGCATTGAATCCGGTATTGGCGGTAGGTTTCATAATGAACATTCTCGCGGCGATTTTTGTTATTGGCTCGGTGGTGCTTATCTTGGTGGTATTGATTCAAAAAGGCAAAGGCGGCGGACTTAGCGGCGCTTTTGCCGGCGGTATGGCCAGCGGTATATTGGGCAGCAAGACGGGCGACGTCCTGACGTGGATTACCATCAGCGTGGCCAGCTTATTTATAATTGTTGCCCTTGTGCTGGACAGGTGGTGGCGTCCGACGGCAAGCGGGCCGGAGTCGCAAACTACCGCTCCGATTACGAGCACCGACACCGGCAGGGGCCAGGGCCGGCCCGCAAGTTCCCCTGCGCCGGTCCCGACGGATCAGCCGGGACAGACCCAGCAATAGGCATGTTTGCTGCCGTTTGGGGCAAAGTGTTTGTCTGCGGGCGATATGTGTAATGAGGGCTGAATCTCTATGATAAATAGTATGACCGGATACGGAAATGCGGAGGGCCGGCTGAGCGGCGTTACCTACGTCGTTGAAATCAGCGCGGTGAACAACCGCTATTTCAAACCGACGCTGCGGCTGCCCGAGACGCTGGGGTTCCTCGAGAGCGACGTGGAGAAGGAGCTTCGCCGGGAGGTGTCGCGCGGGACGGTAAACTATATGCTCAGGCAGAAGGGCGCGCCCGCCGAGGCGCTTTTTGATATAAATGAAAAGGCGCTGGCGACGCTGCTGAAACGGCTTGGCAAAATCTCGCCGTCGGGCGGGTTGGAACGCGAGCTTGATTTGGGTGGACTATTGGCGCTACCGGGAATTTTGTCGCCGGCGGTGCCGGGCGCAAAGGCGGCCGCGAGTATTCGGCGAAAGGTGCTGGCAATTACGCGCCAAGCACTGAAGGGGCTTAAGGCGATGCGAGCGGCGGAAGGGGCGGCTCTGACGGCAGACCTCGAGAAACATTGCAGGGCGATAAAGACCTCGCTTGGGCAGATACAGGTTCGCAGCACCGCAGGCCCGCAGCAATATGCTGAAAAACTCAAAAGAAGAGTGGAAGAACTGCTCTCGGTTGCCAAACTAAAATTGAATGATGAGACATTGGCTCGCGAGGTTGCGATTTTTGCCGACAGGGCTGATATATCGGAAGAAATTGCCCGGCTCGATTCGCACCTCGTGCAGTTTACAAAGAGCTTGAAGGGCGGCGCCGGGCAAGGCGAAGGCCGCAAGCTCGATTTTATCTGTCAGGAGATGCTCAGAGAGGCCAACACCATCGGCAGCAAGGCTGGCGACTCCGATGTTGTGCATTTGGTTGTGGATATCAAGTGCCGGATAGACCGAATCAAAGAACAGGTCCAGAACGTGGAGTAGCACATTGCCGATGAGCAAACGACAGACGTCAAACGGAATTATTGTCGTGATAAGCGGCCCCAGCGGCGTGGGCAAGAGCACGATTTGCAAAGAGCTGGTGAAACGGCTGGATAACGCGTATAGGAGTACCTCGGTTACCACCCGCCCCAAAAGCGATAAGGAAGTTGACGGCAGGGACTACTGGTTTGTCAGCAGTGAGGAATTTCAGCGGCGGGTAGAAAAGGGCCTGCTGCTCGAGCATGCGGAGGTCTTCGGCAATTTATACGGCACGCCGAAAGACAAGGTGGAGGAGGCCCTCGCTGCCGGAAAGACGGTCATTCTGGCGATAGACGTCCAGGGAGGCAGGCAGATTAAGACGATGTATCCCGACGCGGTTATGGTATTCATACTTGCTCCGACACAGAAGGAGCTTGCCGGTCGGCTTCAGGGCAGGGGCAGAGATGACGAGGAAACGGCAAAGCGCCGGCTCGACGAGGCGTCAACCGAGATTGCCGCCGCCTGGCGGGATTACAAGCATATGGTCATAAACGACAAGCTCGACGTGGCAGTAAGTGAAATTACAGGAATCATTAACGCGGCAAGGAAAGCGAAAAAGAGTTAAGCGGCAAAAACAGTTAAATTGCGGAGTCGAAGGAATGATTGAAGACCTGAAAAATATCGAGTTGGTGAAAAAAGTCGGCGGGCGGTTCAAATTGACGGCCCTGATTCAGAAACGGCTGATGGAATTGATGCAGGGCGGGCGACCTTTGATTGAAAACACCGAGGGAATGAGCCAGCTTCAAATCGTCGTCGAGGAAATCAAGCTGGACAAAATTGCCATCGACTACGAGAACAGTGACATCGACAAGCCGGGTAGCGTGTAAGCGGCCGGTGGAATTGCTCCGAGGCGGACGTATATGGCCAAACAGACCGCAAAACTTGACGGGGTAAAGATTATGCTGGGGGTCAGCGGCGGCATCGCCGCGTATAAGGCGATTGACCTTGCCAGCAAGCTGACGGCTGGCGGCGCCGAGGTGAGGACGGTCTTGACCGAAAACGCCCTTCACCTGGTGGGTGCCAAAAGTTTCGAAGCCGTTACAGGTGGGCCGGTTTATACGAGTCTGTGGTCCACAGGATGCCTCACGGCGGAGCAGGAGGAGTTCAGAATCGGGCATATTAATCTCGCCGACTGGGCGGATGTGATTGTGGTCGCGCCGGCGACGGCGAATATCCTCGGCAAATTCGCCAACGGTATCTGCGATGACCTGCTCAGCACGACGCTTTGTGCCTGTTGGGCAAAGCCAATGCTTTTTGCGCCGGCGATGAACGATAAAATGTGGGCCAATCCCGCGGTGCAGGAGAACGTCAAATTCGCCGAACGAATCGGCGCGGAGCTTATAGGGCCGCGGCAGGGTCGGCTTGCCTGCGGCGAGGAAGGTATCGGCAGGATGGCCGAACCGCAGGAAATTTTAGAGGCGGTTGAGAAAATCGCTGCCGGACTTAAACACAAACGCAAATAGGCTTCTCCAGAATGTATTCTCGACGGCGAAAACTTCAGTTCTTGATTACGGCCGGGGGGACGCGAGAATATATCGACCCCGTGCGATTCATTTCCAACGCCAGCACCGGCACAATGGGTTATGAGCTTGCGCGGTCGGCGCTTCTGGCTGGACACAGCGTAACGCTGATAACTGCGCCGACAAACCTGCGTGTCCCCAAAAGAGCCGGTGTAGTCAAAGTCGAATCGGCCCGTGATATGTTCGAGGCGGTAAAGGACGAATTTGGCGGGTGCGATTGCCTGATTATGACCGCGGCGGTTTCGGATTATACGCCGGTCAAACCCGCCCGGCATAAAATGAAAAAAAGCCCCGGCGCGATTACGCTTAAATTAAAGCCCACACAGGATATTTTGAAATGGGCCGGAACTCACAAGAAGCAAAATCAGGTTGTCGTCGGTTTTGCGCTTGAAGACAGGGACATCAAAACCGGCGCCGAGAGAAAACTGCGGGAGAAAAAGCTGGATATTATTGTCGCCAACACGCCCGCGGCTATTGGTAGCGGGCGGTGCGAGGTTTGGATAAAAAAAGCCGGCCGGGAATGGCGTCGATTTGCTGAGGCGCCGAAAAGACGCGTCGCCAGCCGGCTGATACGACTGATTGAACAATCGATACGGGTAGATTAGGTGAAATCGGAAAAGACCTGGCTCGAAATGATTTGGGATGACCGCCCAAAACAGCTTATCTTTGGGCTTTGTCTGCTTTTGATTGCCGGCGTTGCTGCCGTGTATGTGCGGGTCGGCGGTTTTGATTTCGTCGATTATGACGACCCGTTTTATGTGCCCCGGAATTCACAGGTGCTGGCGGGATTGACCTGGGACGGCGTTAAATGGGCTTTTACCACGATGCACGCGGGCAACTGGATTCCGCTCGTGTGGCTGTCCTTGATGCTGGACAGGAGCATTTTCGGAGTTGGGGCGGGGGGTTTTCATTTAGTCAACGTCGCGCTTCATATCGCCAATACTGTCCTGTTGTTTTGGGTGTTGAAACGATATTCGAAGTCGCTGTGGCCGAGCTTTTTTGTGGCCGCGTTATTTGGTCTGCATCCCCTGCACGTTGAATCTGTCGCCTGGGTGACTGAGCGAAAAGACGTTCTCAGCACACTGTTTTGGTTGCTGACGATGCTGGCGTATGTCCGGTATGTGGAAAACCCGACTGCCAAACGATATACAATCATCTGTGTAACTTTTGCGCTTGGCCTGATGGCAAAGTCGATGCTGGTGACACTGCCCCTTGTGCTTTTGCTTATGGATTACTGGCCTTTGAAACGTCTTTGGCCCGAAGGGGGAAAAAACGGTTTTGCGGCCGGTCATTTGTTGTTTGAGAAGTTCCCCCTGTTTATTTTGTCGGCGGTGGTATGCATTATCACCGTTATCGCACAAAAAAGCGGTGGGTCAGTAGCAAAAATGAGCATAGTGCCGTTGGGCCAGCGAATAGGCAACGCCCTGGTTTCATATTGCCAATACTTAATAAAAACGTTTTGGCCTGTTGACCTGGCGGTTTTTTATCCTTATCCCGTAAACCAGCTTGTCGGCTGGAAGGTCGCTGCGGCATTTGCGGCTTTGCTGGCGATTATAATCGTTGTCATATTACTTAGGCGGCGTCGCTATCTGCTCGTCGGCTGGTTTTGGTACCTGGGGACATTACTGCCCGTCATTGGGATTGTTCAGGTGGGCGCTCAGGCGATGGCGGACAGGTACACCTATGTACCGCTGACGGGTATCTTCATTATACTCGCCTGGCTGGCCGGTGACATTCTGGTGCAACAGCGGTTAAGGCAAGCCATAGCGGGTGTTATCGGGGCGGCCATTCTTGGCGTGTTTGGGGTAATGACGTTTGTGCAGGTCGGCTGCTGGCGGGACACAATGTCGCTGTTTACGCATTGTGCCGCCGTGACCCCTGATAATGTTATTGTGCGGGAATACCTGGGTATCGGTTTTGCGAGAAAGGGTAATGCCGAAGCGGCCTTGCGCGAGTTTAAGGAGGCCCTGAGGTTTGAGCCGGCCGATATTCGAACGTTTTACAATATCGGCAATATGCTTGTTTTGCTTGGCAGGACTGACGAGGCGATTGAATATTACAGCCGCGTTTTGGATGCTAAGCCGGGCGATGCCGATACTTGCATCGCTCTGGCATCGGCAAGGATTATTAAGGGCGAAACTGAACTTGCGTTAAATTCGTATCGAGAGGGATTAAAATACCACCCGGAAAATACAGTATTGCGCGGCGAGTTTGCGTTGGCTTTATTGCAATTGAACCGTCTCGATGAGGCGATAACGGAGCTGGAGCAGGTGGTCAAAATCAAAGCGGATTCCACGACGTACTGCAACCTCGGCATCGCCTGGACACAAAAGGGCCGGTTTAGCAGGGCGATGGAGTGTTACGCAAAGTCGATTCAGTTGAAACCGGACAACGCCAAGGCCCGCTACAATCTGGGCAATGCGTATTTTGCGCAGAATATGCCGGAAAAAGCGATTGCGGAGTACCGAGCGGCAATTCGGGTGATGCCGGATTATGTCAGGGCATACGACATGCTGGCGATAGTGCTTATACAAGCTGGTAAGATTGAGGAAGCGATAGTTACATACGAGCAGGCGCTTAAAATCGACCCTGCCGACAAAAATGCCCAGGTAGGTTTGGGAAAAATCCGTGCTGTGCGAAAAGGCAGTTCGCCTAAGCAATAAAAACGGAGAAATGCTTTACGTTTTTATTCCGAAGACCGTTTTGAGCCGGGTTTTCGCCGCAAGGTGAGTGCCCGCCATTTCAACTCCCCCAAATTACTAATCTTTGATACCCAGGTCGTCTTTGGTCAATAGCGACTCGAATTTGTACCCGGCGGATGTGATGTTCTCGCCTGCGCCCTGCTTGCGGTCGATTACGGCGACGATTTTTTTCACCTTTGCCCCCGCCTCGGTAATTACCTTTGCGGCCTCAAGAACCTGGCCTCCCGTTGTGGCGATGTCTTCAACAAGCAGCACAACGTCGCCTTTGTTTAGTTTTCCCTCGACGAGTTTTCCCGTGCCGTAGTCCTTTTTGCTATTGCGGATAATGACCCAGTTTTTGCCTGTTTCCATTGCCGCCGCCGCAGCAAGAGCGACACCGCCGAGTTCCGCGCCGGCGATTAAAGTTACATCATCGCCGACGTGTTTGGCGAATTCCTTGCCGAGGGCCTTTAATATATCCGGGCAGGTCTCGAAGAGATATTTATCGAGATAGTATTTACTTCGTTTGCCGCTTCGCAGGATAAAATCACCTTCGAGATACGCCGTTTCTTTTACACGCTTGATGAGTTCGCTTCTGGTCACTTTGCGATTCCTTTAGACATGGAGGTCAACTTTCCGGTTGAGCTGCTGTCGGTATTTTCTTATCGCCGGTGTTGCTACTTGTTTTACGAATTTATCGACCTGATGAGGGGCGAGGCCGACGTAATCCTTCGGGTTCAGGACCTTTTGGAAATCGACTTTAACAAATGCGACGTCAGCTTTCAGCCGGTCGATTAGGTCATTAGATTCGCCAAGCTGTTTTACCTGTGCGGCCGCCTCGTGTGAGTGTTGTCTTATTTTTTCGTGGATTACCTGCCTGTGGCCGCCCGCCTTGACCGCCGCCATAAGGATATTTTCGGTTGCCATAAAGGGCAGCTCCGCTGCGACGTGTGAAGCGATGACCCGCGGATAAACAACGAGGCCATCGAGAACATTGGTCAGAATTTCGAGGATACCATCGACCGCCAAAAATGCCTCGGGGATAACAAGTCGGCGGTTAGCGGAATCGTCTAATGTGCGTTCGAACCATTGTTGCGAGGCGGTCATTGCGGGGCTTGTCGCTAACGACAGGACGAATCTCGAAAGTGCCGTAACCCTTTCGCATCGCATCGGGTTGCGTTTGTATGCCATAGCGGATGAACCCACCTGCGATTTTTCAAACGGCTCTTCGATTTCTTTCAGGTTTGCCAGCAGGCGGAGGTCCGTGCAGAGCTTCTGGGCAGATTGGGCGATTGAGGCAAGTGCGTTTATTGCCAGCGTATCGATTTTCCGCTGATACGTCTGGCCCGTAACGGCGCATATATTTTTGAAACCGAATGCTGCGGCGACCATTTTATCGAGCCGGTCAACCTTGCCCTGGTTGCCGTCGAATAAGGCGAGAAACGATGCCTGCGTGCCCGTTGTGCCTTTGATGCCCCTGAAGGGAAGCGTATCTAATCGATGTTCGACCTCATTGAGGTCCATCGTGAATTCATAGCACCAAAGCGTCGCGCGTTTTCCCACGGTGGTCAGTTGCGCGGGCTGATAATGCGTAAAACCAAGCGTCGGCATCGCCTTATATTTTTTTGCGAATCGCGCCAGCAGATTTATTACTGCCGCGACTTTGCCCGCGGTGATTTGCAGGCCCTCGCGAATAATAATCAAGTCAGCATTGTCGGCTATATCGCAGCTCGTCGCGCCGAGGTGAATTATCGGCGCCGCCTTCGGCGCTGCGTCGGCGAATGTGTGAATGTGCGCCATAACGTCGTGGCGAACCTTCTTTTCGTATTCCGCGGCCTTCTTGAAATTGATGTCGTCCAAATGCCTCGCCATTTCAGCGATTTGCGCCTGACTGATTTTAAGACCGAGTTTCCTTTCGGCCTTTGCCAACTCAAGCCATATTCGCCGCCACGTGCCGAATTTCTTTTGCGGCCCGAATAATTCTGCCATTTCCTTCGACGCGTTTCTCTCAACCAGCGGACTTGTATAAATGCTTGTGTTCTCTGCCATTTTCAATCCTTTCCGGCTACGGCTCGGCGTCATTAGTTGTTTATCGAACTTCTACCGCGCCTTCGCCGAGACGAGTTTATTTGGCCTTGGCTAATTTGTTCTCGCGTTCAGCGAGTAATTTTTCGATTTCGG
The DNA here is from genome assembly GCA_050015775.1 of Sedimentisphaerales bacterium. Classification (GTDB taxonomy): domain Bacteria; phylum Planctomycetota; class Phycisphaerae; order Sedimentisphaerales; family Anaerobacaceae; genus Fen-1362. Next base: position 15,238 of record JBEKAT010000012.1, read on the forward strand.
CTATATCGTTTTTCGTCAGTATCCAGTCGCCGGCTGGCGCGGTTTCGGTAATTTGGGATGGTTTTCGGGTGCCGACGATTGCCGCAGTCACTTCAGGCCTGCGAATGACCCAGGCGATAGCTAACTGCGCCAGGGTCTTTTTGCTTCTCTCGGCGATTGGCCTTATCTTATCGACAAGCGATAACGTCGCGGAAAATTCCGGCTCCTGGTAATCGCCGCTTTTTAGCCGATGGTCGTCGGGCGCAAGCTCGCTTAATCGTTTTTTGCTGAATTTACCCGTCAGGAGTCCCCGCTGCATCGGGCTGTATGTGACCACACCTATATGATTTTTTGCGCAGTAGCCGAGCAGGTCTTTTTCGATATCGCGCCGAATCATACTATATGGCGGCTGCAACGACGCAACCGGCGCGATTTTGCGAATCCGGTCAAGTTGTTTGGCATTGAAATTGGAAACGCCTATGTATCTGACTTTGCCCTGTTTTTGCAGCCGGGCCATTTCTCCCCAACCTTCTTCGAGGTCAGTCTCCGGGTCGGGCCAGTGCATTTGATAAAGGTCGATTGTTTCAATACCGAGGCGTTTCAAACTGTCCTCGCATTCTTTGCGGATGCTTTCGGCCTTGAGGCAGCCAATTTTTTCTTTTTTTTCATTCCAGAGCAAACTGCATTTCGTCGCGATGATGGGTCTGATTTTTGTTTTCTTCAGTGCTATACCGAGCAGTTCTTCGGAATGTCCACAGCCGTAAATTGCCGCCGTATCAATCCAGTTTATACCGAGGTCGATGGCCTTCAGTATTGCGGCTATCGCTTCATTTTCGTCCTGCGGGCCCCAGCCGAATTGCCAGGGGCCGCCCATGGCCCAGGTGCCTAAGCCAACGACGGTCAACTCCAAATCTGTATTACCCAGTCGCCTTGTGCGCATAGTCAAATTCCGAAATCGAAGTATCCCGGTAATAGGATATTGCCGAAGGGCGGGTTTAGCAACACTGTTGGTGAGTTTTTCGGAATGTTTCTGCGAGCCGTTCTTGACTGGAATTGGCGGGGAAATCGGTTATACTTACGCAAACTTTCAGGGTCATCGTTTGCAGCACGGCGTCGCAATATCAGAAAAACGAGGTTTTGATGCAACCAGGGCCGACAGTAGGGCAGAAACTGAAAAATCTGCTAATAGGTAAATCCCGCAGCCCGCGGGATACGCGGATTTTCCACAAACTTTCGCTTATAGCGTTTTTTGCCTGGGTGGGGCTTGGCGCCGATGGCCTGTCGTCTTCCTGTTACGGTCCGCAGGAGGCGTTTCTTGTGCTGAGTCATCACACATATTTGGCAATTTTCGTCGCGATTGCTACGGCGCTGACGATTTTCACTATAAGCGCAAGTTACTCACAAATAGTTCAACTTTTCCCCACGGGCGGCGGCGGATATCTTGTCGCAAGCAAATTATTATCACCCGGTTTGGGTATGCTCTCCGGCTGCGCTCTGCTAATTGACTATGTGCTGACAATCGCCGTTTCAATCGCCAGCGGCACCGACGCTCTATGCAGTTTGCTTCCTTTGAAATGGCAGTCATACCACCTCGGCTTCGCGGTGTGCGTTGTTTTGCTTTTGATACTGCTGAATATGAGAGGGGTCAAAGAGTCGATATTGCCTTTAGTCCCGATATTCCTTGCGTTTCTGTTTACTCACGTTTTCATAATTCTCTACGCGGTATTTATGCACCTGCCGGCGCTGAAAGGGATTGCGGTTTCCACCGGCGCAGACGTGCACAGCAGCATTTCTGAAGTTGGTTTCTGGGGGATGATTTTTCTGATAGTGCGTTCATACAGCATGGGCGCCGGCACATATACCGGAATTGAGGCCGTGAGTAACGGCATCCCGGTTCTAAGGGAGCCGAGAGCAGAAACCGCTAGGCATACGATGCGCTATATGGCAGGTTCGCTTGCCTTTATGGTTCTCGGATTGGCGCTTGGGTATCTGATTTACGGAGTTACATCTGAGCCCGGCAAGACCTTAAACGCGGTTCTTTTTGAACGGGCGACACAGGGCTGGAAAGCAAATTATGCCGTCGCCTTCATCTTTGTTGCGCTTGTGTCAGAGGCGACACTTCTGTTTGTTGCCGCTCAGACCGGATTTCTGGATGGCCCAAGGGTGCTGGCGAATATGTCTCTCGACAGGTGGTTCCCCACGAGGTTCTCGGCGCTTAGCGACCGGCTGGTAATCCAAAAGGGAATCATAATTATGGGCGGTCTGTCGCTGTTGATAATGATTCTCTCCAAGGGCTCAGTCAGGTTCCTGGTAGTTCTTTACAGTATCAATGTTTTCATCACTTTTGCCCTGTCTCAGCTTGGTATGGTTCGGCATTGGTGGAATGACCGTTTTGCCGTCAGGGGCTGGCGCAGAAAGTTGTTCATTAACGGAATAGGTCTTGTTCTGACCGCTTCTATTCTCGCGATGATGATTATATTTAAGTTCTTTGAGGGCGGTTGGATAACGCTGTTGATTACAGGCACGCTGGTTGTCTTGGCGATTCTCATAAAACGGCATTACAACAGCGTCCGGATGCTTCTTGGCCGGCTCGATAACCTTGTTACCAAGCCGGAGTTCTCGGATGCCGGTCTCTTGTCAAACACGGCCGCGCCGGTTGTCGAGCCGAAGTTTGACCCCAGCGCAAGAACCGCGGTGTTGCTTGTCAGCGGCTTCAACGGGATGGGACTGCACACATTGTTTAACGTTATGCGGTTATTCGGCGGCGTCTTTAAAAATTTCATCTTCGTCCAGGTCGGCGTCATAGACGTCGGTAATTTCAAAGGCGCGCAGGAGGTTGGTCATCTCGAATCGCAGGCCAAAGATGAGGTGAACCGTTACGTCAATCTTATGAAGAGAAACGGGTTTTATTCGGAGGGCATTTCCGAGATAGGCGTAGATGTAATTGACGAGGTTATGAAAATAACCCCGAGGATTATTGAGCGGTTCCCCGCGGCGATGTTCTTCGGCGGGCAGCTTGTCTTTGAAAAAGATTCATTCGTCCACCGGCTGCTTCACAACCATATCGTATTTGCACTCCAGAGAAAGCTATACCACCAGGGCGTTCCTTTTGTGATATTGCCGATACGCGTGTACTAAGAGCGCGGCGGCCTTAATGAAAGGGCATGCCGAATGACCGGCAGAATAATCTTATTATTCGTGATGGCAGCCGCTGGTTTCGCCAGCGCGCAAACCTCGCAGCACCCCCAAAATGTGATACCCATTGCTGGCGGCTGGAAGTTCATCAGGGCCGACGTGAATGGCGCCGAGGCAGTTGCTTTTGACGATTCGAAATGGTCACGGGTAACGCTGCCCCATACCTGGAACGATAAAGACGTTATCGGCGGCGGCAACTATTATCGTGGCCCCGGCTGGTATAGGATAAAACTGGCTATACCTGAAACTGCAAAAGATAAACGTATTTTTATTCACTTTGAGGCGGCGAGCTTGGTTGCCGACGTGTATTTCAACGGCGTGCGTCTCGGTCAGCATCGAGGCGGCTTTACCGCGTTTTGCTATGAACTTACACCCCATATTCGAAAAGACGGCCCAAACATTCTTGCGGTGCGAGTCGATAATTCGTTTTTCGAGGACGTCCCGCCTTTGGGCGGCGATTTCAATATCCAGGGCGGCATTTACCGTCCCGTCTGGTTAATCGTCAAAAATCCCGTTTGCATCACGCCTCTTGATTACGCCTCGCCAGGCATATATCTCAAGCAAACCAAAGTAACAAAAGAAGAAGCGATAGTTGATGTTCTGGCGAAGGTTTCAAACGGGCTTGATAAACCCGTTTCCGTAGCATTGCTGGCTAACTATCGTGATCCTAATGGTTTTTTTCAACCGACAAGAAAATTATTAAATATGGTAGAGATAGGCGCAGGGAAAACGGTAAGTCTGTATGACCAGATACGAATTGCCAATCCGCATTTGTGGAATGGCAGAAAAGACCCGTATCTGTATCAGACGAAAGTGGAACTGCTCTGCGACGGCAATGTTGTTGACGAAATAGGCGGAACGCTTGGCGCTCTTGGTCTTCGTTACTATAGCGTTGATGCTAACAAAGGTTTCTTCCTCAATGGCGAGTCGTATCCGCTGCACGGTGTCTGCCGTCATCAGGACAGGATCGGGAAGGGATGGGCAATTAGTTATGCCGACCAGGATGAGGATGCGAACCTGATTATGGAAATCGGTGCCAATTGCGTTCGGCTGGCGCACTATCCGCATTCAAATTATTTTATTTCACTTTGCGACAAAGCTGGCCTTGTCGTCTGGGCGGAAATACCTTTGGTCAACCAGGTATATGACACTCCCGCTTTTGCTGAAAACGCGAAACAGCAGTTGACGGAGCTTATACGCCAGAAATATAACCACCCGTCAATCTTTTTCTGGAGTTTATACAACGAGCTTGGCAACTCGGGCAGATGTGATGACCCTCGGCCTTTGTTGAATGAGCTCCAATCGCTGGCAAAACAGGAGGATTCCACCCGCCTCACCACCGCCGCATCCAACGACCCCAGCAACAAATGGCCGGGCGTGCGCGCGATTGCCGACCTCATTTCTTGGAATACCTATCCCGGCTGGTACAGGGCCATGCCAACCCAAATGGCGAAAGACATAGACAAATACAAACACGACGCTAATGACAAGCCGCTGGGTATCAGTGAATACGGGGCAGGCGCCAGCATCAAACAGCACGAGCAGAATATGAAAAAAGCGCCGTCACCGAACGGCAAATGGCATCCGGAAGAATGGCAGGCGATTGTCCACGAGGAAAATTACGCCGCGATTGAGACAAGACCATATCTGTGGGGCAGTTTCGCGTGGGTGATGTTTGATTTCGGAAGTGCGTGGCGAAATGAAGGCGACACGCCCGGCATTAATGACAAAGGACTTGTTACCGCAGACAGAAAAACCCGGAAAGACGCCTTTTATTTCTACAAGGCCAAATGGACCACCGAGCCGTTTGTGTATATCACCAGCCGACGCCACACCGAGCGAACAGACCCGAATACGACGGTGAAGGTCTATTCAAACTGCGATTCGGTTGAGCTGAAAATCAACGGTCAAACAATAGGTAGTCAGACAGAAAAAAATCGTGTATTCAAGTGGTTCGATATCCGCCTCAAACCCGGCCTTAATACAATCGAAGCATCCACAACCCGCGATGGCAAGACCTATACCGACAAGTGCGAATGGACGTTGATGCCTCCAGTCGAGCCGAATCAGGCCACAGAGCCGAACAAGTAATCAACGAGGCCTGTCCTGTCTCTGGATTGACCGCAGCGAGCTTAGCATAAACACGCCAAGCGCAAAGACCACCACGACCAGGGCCGACAGTAAAATCGTCTTTGTGCAGGTCATTTGGAATTTCCCGAAATTTCGTTTTATTTTTGCGGGGTCGAAAGCGTGTCAAAAAAGCCGCGATTTTTCAGGTATTGATACAGATACGATACCGCCACAAGAGTAATGCCTGTCGCGAGGAACGCGGCGATTCTGTAAACGCTCTTCACGGTGCTCATATCCATTATGAACACTTTTACCAGCAGGATTGCAAATAAACCAAGTGCGGCAAACCGCAGTGTCTTGATATGTCTCCAGAAGCCGACAATCATCAGCGCTGTTCCATAAACGGCCCAGGCGATGGACGTGTACATATTGGCGAGGAACTGCCAGTTGGGTGTTGTTACGCCGTAGCGGTCCAGGCAATACCAGTAGAAATAAATTTCTTCGCTTATAAGAACCCATAGTGTGAATATCCCGGCGAGCGCAAAAATTATCGCGAACGTTATCGCGTTTTCATCTTCCTCAGTCCGCTGCTCAATCAAGATTGCCGAGGCGAGCAGTACTGCGACCAGAACCATAGCGGCAGCAAATTCGACGTTGGCGAAAATCAGGAAACGTTTATCGTAGGTTTCACTAAATGCAATCATAGTGAAAATCGCTGCCCCAATAGCGAATACCGCTGCCAGACCACGCAACAACATTCCTTTCGGGCAGACGGGCCGCAGAGTTAACAGGACTATAAACGTCGACAAAATGAGTATGACGCCTTTTGTGAAAAGCGACTCCTGTAAAATCGGCGTGGCCGTAAAGTTGAACATGCAGTGCCAGTACCACTCCATCATGACGGTAGCGAAAAACAACAGACAGGCCGCGCCATAAAAGAACTGCGGAACATCCGAATATTTTTCGAGTTGCGAGCATCTCCTGTAAATAATATGACAAACGAGAATCGCCGCGGCTAAAAAACACCAGCTCCCGAAATGCGGATTGAATATCGCCTGGAACGCCGCCTTGTGTATAGGCAATTGCAAAATGAGTTGAATCAGACTCAGCAGTAAAGCAATTACGCCTGCCAGTTGCGTCCAGATACTTTTGTATCGCAGGCCGATGATTGTCAGGACCACGCCCTCGGCTGCCCAGGCGATTGCCACCGCGTACATCTTCAGATACAACGGCACCGCAATCGTCAGGAAGAATAATCCGATAACCAAAAGCGATAACCTAAGCGCGATATCATCTTTGCATCGCTTAGCCGTGACCGTCATCAGCACCAGATGCGCCACACATAACCCGACCGCGCAAAAAGCAAGCTCAACGCGGAATTTATCAAAGAGTATATTGCAAAGATAATAGAACGTTGTCCCCGCGTTGGCCAGGACAAGAACCACGTCTTCCCTCTGGGCGTTTATTTTTTTAACTAATGCGTACAGGACCGGCATAATAAGATAAACCGCGAAAAATACCGCCAGCCAGCCCAGTGCGATACCTATCTGCGCTGGCGTGTCGGTTCCGTTCATAGTGTGCCTGTAAAATTTCTCGAACCAGCCGGCGTAAAGAATGTATGTCCCCGCGAATGACAACGCGATTATCGCACGCCACTTTCGGTAAAACGCGCACAGGATTGTGCCTACGCCCAGCACAAGCACATAGCCGAAAAGCGCCATCGGCCGGTTTTCCCCGGTTGAGACAAGCACCGGCGTCAGAAATCCGCCCAATAGCGAGAAAAACGCGATAACAACCTCATCGAGCGCGACCGCGTAAAGCATCGCTGTTGCGGTGATAAATATCGCAAGGCCAAAAGCCGGCCCCGACCCGATAAGCTCGTAAAACCGATACGCGGAAAAAACCGCCGCATAAAGGATAGCGAAACCAAGCGCCGTCACGCCTTTTGCGACAATCCCGTAGCCGCGACGCCGAGTTCCCTCGCCGACAATCAGCGCAACAATTCCCGCAACCGCCGTAATAACGACCCTGCCCAAAGGCCCAATCAGGTCATTGTCGTAGGCGTACTTGAGAAAGAATCCCACACCGACAATCGAGGTGATAATACCTGCTATGAGTATCCAGCGTGTTCCGATTTTCTGCTCAAGCGAGCCGGCCTGCTGAGTAGTTGCTGCTGTATCAACGAAACGGATTGTTTCGGCGACAGGTGGCTTTTCGGCCACAGGGACACTCGCCGCCTTGAAGACCGGCTCAGGAACTGACTGCTCCTTAATAACTTCCGCCGGTTTTTCGGGCTTCGGTGGTGATATCGGTATTTGAATTTCCGGCTCCCGCCGGGACAAGGTGTCTTTCCTGTCCAACAGGCCTCGTAATTCCTTTATTTTGTTGAGAGCTACTATGCTGATTATCAAGGCGACAGGTCCGCTCACGGCGATAACGATGGCTAACAGAATTGCCAAACGAGTTATTTGTTCGTCCATACTTTTCTCTCCTTAACGGGTAAACGAGTTACCTTCCTTAATTCATCAATAGAATATAATAGTCATTGTGGTCTATCAATGTTTTTTACAACATACTAAATATCCACGTCAATCGCGAGAGTCCGTTTTCTTTTTTTATAGAACCACCCTATCAGGCCATGGGATTTGCTTTGAAGTTCCCCATAGTTTACTTACGTAATTTATTGAGAATAAATCTTCAAAAGCGTGTAACCAGTATGCTCCCCTATCCGTAAGGACCGCCTGTTCTCCATTATTGTGTGCGAATCCGGAGAAAGATAACAGTTTCATATAGTTGCCATACACGTTATTAAACTCTTTTTGAAATCTGCTCACGAAATCGCTTTTATTGAATCTTGTTTCATAAAGCCGCCAATAAAGCCAGCCTGCCATTTGCATTGTTTCGGTCAGCTCGAGAGAAAGAGAGATTGGCATCCTTCCTTTTTCGAGGGCGTTACAGTACTCAGCAACGTTGAAGGTATTGAGATAAAAAACATCTTTCAAATAAGAGCCGCCGCTCGCGCCAAGCCCGACATAAAGAGGCACTGTTACAGAACAATATCGGGGGACTCCTTTTTTAGTGAACGCCCATACGGAGGTTCGTTCATATCCGTTGGCATAAAATATATCTTCAAGAATGCCAAGCATTTTTCTTCTCCGGAAGAGATGAGAGGCGGTAAAGTTGTTAACTCTGCCGTCTCCGCCCATTTTGGTGTATGGAAACCTGAAAAGAGGATAAGCCGCAACCTGGTCAACGCCCATTTTAACCAGAGTTTCTCCCGCCTCCCCAATCTCGCTCAATGTCTGGCCCGGCAATGCGAACATTAAATCAACATTGACGCATTCAAAGCCCATATTCACGGCGCGTTCAACTGCTGCTTTTGCCTGTTCTACGGTATATGGTCTTTTAAGTGTCTTTAAATGCTTTTCCTGCAGGGCCTCAACGCCTGTGCTAAGATGTCTAACGCCCATAGCGGTAATCTCATTGAGATTTTCCGTTGTTAAATGATTCGGATGGCTTTCCATATGAATATCACATTGCATGTTGAAAATTGAAAAGATGTGCTCGAGCACATCTGCAAGGCCGGTATGAAGCATTGTTGTGGGAGTGCCCCCGCCAATATAAAAAGAAGTAATAGGTCTATCGCCAATCACTGCGGAATAGAGGTCCATTTCTCTTTTGACGGCGGTTGCGTATCTTTCTGCTGCCTCGGGGGCGTAAATTTCTTTGTTATAAGGACAGTATGGACATATCTGCTCACAAAAGGGAATATGGAGATAAAGCCCCAATTCTTCGATATCCTGGAACTTTAACGCCAGTTCTTCGACAGAAGGAATCCTGTCTTCAAGAACAAAGGTTTTTTCTTTCGTCAGCAATCTTTTAAGACCTGTCCGAACAAAATCTTCCAGCATCTTAAACATTTTTGATAAGCGTTTTCCTTTCCGACAATATAAAATTGTCTGTTTCAACGGCCCTTTATACACGATAGCCGAGTCCTGTCCCTGCGCAAACAGGCCGAATCGGCGGCTTTACAGCAGCCCAGCCGGTTCTTCCACGCCTGCTTTCAACGCCTGGCGTATATCGATGACCGGATGCAGCTTGAATTCGACTGTATCACCGAAGACGGTCTGAAGCGACAGCAAGCTGGCCAGACAGTTGTGGTCATCCATTTCAATCAGTAAACAGCCCACCAGCGCAGATGGGTCGACAAACTCGTGGACCACTTTGACCCGCTTGCGGAACGCTTCAGAGTACTTATTCTGCCATTCCTGTCGCAGGCGAATCGCCTCTGCACCTTTGCCCGGATACGCTTTGTAACTCAACATAAACAACATCGTGAAACTCCTTTCTTATTATGTTCTACAAATCAGTATCTTTCACTGTATAGGCCTGAAAAGGTATCTATGGCTGTGTGGAATTTCATCGATAGCAATAAAAAGGTCAGGATTCGGAGCCCCGGTCGCCATTGAGAAATAAGGGTCCAGCTCCTTGGCTTTTTTCAGAATCTCATCTGCCTGCTCTTTGTGCCCCGAATGGGACTTGTACTTGTATTGCACGCCGAGTGCGTACGCCTCCATCGGCAGGACGGGTTTGGAATCCAGGTATCTTGTCACAGCGGCGTCACCTGCTGTTATGGCCCTTTGACGCAATTCGGAATTATCTCCCGCTCCCATCGCGGCCCATGTATGATATATGCTGAGGTCCAAAAACAGGAAGGATTTTTCAGGGTCGATTTTAATCGCCTTTTCAAAACACAAAACAGCGTCATTAACATCGTCTGCTCCTAAATACGCCTTTCCCATCTCTTCGAGCACGTCGGTATTCCCTTCATGATTCTTCATGACCTTTCGCCAGTAATCGACCCTGTTGGCATCTCCTGGCAGGAGTATCCACCTGGCTTTTGCGCCAAATACCTCGTCCATTCCTTCCAGTTTTTTTGCATACTGCTCTGCCTTTGATTTGTCGCCGCCCTTGTCTTCGGGAAGCGTTCCATAAATCTCAACAAGGTAGAGCATCGCCTGACGATAATCCGGCTTGAGTTTCAGTGCAGATTCGAAAGCTCCGCATAACCTCGCGGCATTTTCTTTTGTTGGAGACATATAATACTGAAACAAAGCGATGTGTCCCTCAAAAAAAGGGTATATCACGTTGTTCGGGTCACTTTCAATTGCCTTTTCAATTGATTGCCGTGCCTCTCCGATTCTATCCTCTCCTTGTTGCGGGTGCGTCGCCATATAAAACTCGGTTCTCGCAAGCTCATAATGCGCAGCGGCATTATGCGGGTTTTTCTGGATAGCTTGCTCAAGAAGCGCTCTTGCGTCATCAACCTTCCCCTGCATTCTCAACTTGTATGCATCCGCGGCAACCTTCCTGGATTCCGTCTCTCCCTTCGCGGACCCGGCCAGAATGCACAAACCCAGCATTACAACAACACACAATCCAGCTAATACAGTTTTTTTCGCAGCCATTTCTGTTCTCCTTTCCAAGTTACTTACTACAAGTATGGTCCATGTATTTATTAACTGTTAGCACAAAACAATTGGGCTAACAGTCGCTTATTTCTAAGTTGCAGTATCGAGCGTTTGCTGCCTCGGCTGCCGCAACAGCCAAATCAATGTGACTCCCGTTACTATCCCGAGGAGTCCCGAAGACGCTATTTCACCCACCACCTGTAGACGCACCCCCAGGATTTTACTTACAATCCCAAATCCAATCACGACTAAGCCCCAGCCGGCCGCACTGGCAGGCACCCACCATCCTGACCGACGTACCTGGTGCCGTAATATACGCTGTTGAAGCAGACCCGTTAGTGTTCCGCCCAAAATGAAAAATAATGTCCACACCTGAGCGCCAAGCGGACCCAGGTCATCGGGGTATCCGTAGACATGACACACGACTCCGTGGATGCTTGAGGATATAGTGAATCCTATTATACTTGCCAGCACCCAAAAACCAGCCCGCTGGACGACACGCCGTAGTGCAAGCCACTGCATCAAGCTCACCACGGCGACTACGACGATAAATGCCGCGGCATTATCCAGCCCTAATTTGAGTAAGATGGAGCCCTCGTGGACGCCGATAATCAATCCTGCAACTGCCACCAAGACGAAGCCCAGGGGGAAGCCAATAGCCCACCCGGCAATTGTGAGCAGTACCCACCGTAACCCAAAACACCATCCAATCTGTCCACCGTCTGTTTTTATCGCATCCATTTCTGTTCTCCTTTTCATATTACTTGCTACATATATGGTTAATATATTAACTGTTGTCCCAAAATAACAAAACCGTAATCCTGCCTTACTGATTTCTAAACCCGGAGAGTTCTCCTTATTTTCTCCAGCATTCCCATAATCCTCTTTAGTTCCGCGGCATCCAGCGGAGCCATTGCTTCTTTTACTTGTTTGAGGTAATGCGGCTCAACCTTTGTGTAGAGGTTTTTCCCTTTGCTGGTCAGCTTGATGATATTGTATCGGCGGTCGTTTGCGTGAGCGGTCCGGCTTACAAGTTCCGCCTTTTCCATCCGGTCCACCAGCGAAGTTATATTGGCGCGGTTGACAAGCATCATATCGCTGATTTTCGCCTGGCTCAGGCCGCCTTCTTTGCCACTCTCGTAATATAGCAGGTTCATCAGGTTAAATTGCACGTCCGTCAGGCCGAATTGACCGAAAAAGTCATCCGCACGCTTTTTCATTATCGAGGCCGTGTAATATATGTTCAAAAGCGCCTCATGTGCCGGCGACGCGAAGTCCGTTTTTAACCCTAATTCTTCCTTCAAACCCATATCATTCCTTTCATCGACCAAAATCAGTTCACACCTTAACTATACACACGCTAACTAATCTGTCAAGCACTTTTTTAAGAATTTTTAAAAAAATTTTCCGACCTTAGTATTACGAAAATCGTTATTGCGAGCGAACTCGAATTTTCCAGATTAGCCACGAAAAGCACAAAAGGGATTGCTGAATGTTGATTTTCGATTCCGCCTTGCGGGGGATAAATGCCGATTAAAAATATGGGACTCTGTTTCTGACTGTGTGATAGCCATGGGGAGAGCCGAAAATATGGCCAAGAGACGCGGGTTTTGATGTTGAAAACGGGGCAAAGGAGGGTAGAATTAGCAAACAAACGAAAACAGAAATTGAATCGACGCGGAGAACAGAGGCAGTTGACAATATATTGGGGTCCCGGAACTCTTGAAAAATAAACATGACGATAGACAAAGAACTCAAGTATCAAAAATTTAAGAAGCGGCATTGGGAGGATTCCCAAAATGGCTAAAAAAGCAGCCAAAGCAATTAGGTTGAGGCGTACACCATTCTATATATCTGTAAAGCAACTTTTCTTCGACCCAGAAAATCCAAGGCTACCCAAAGAGGCACAGGGAAAAGGTAACGATGTTCTGCAAGAAATCCTCTTTAGGCGTTTCAATCTGGAAGAACTTGCATATTCAATGGCAGAAAATGGATACTTCGATGAAGAACCGTTAGTAGTAATTCCCCAAAAATTGCCGAAGAGCCTAACTCACGCTGATCCAATGAGTGCTGAGTACAAGAAATTTATCGAGAAAGAGACCACAATATTTACAGTAGTCGAAGGGAATAGGAGAGTTGCCGCTGTAAAGTTGTTGCTCGGCCAAGATCTTAGAAAGAAGCTTGGCATAAAAACTTGGCCCAAACTAAGTAATGCTGTGGCAAGTAACTTAAGTCAACTTCCTGCGATAGTATATTCGAAAAGACATGAAATTGTGTCGTATCTAGGCGTCCGGCATCTTATTGGTATCCTGAAATGGGAATCTTATGAGAGGGCGAGTCATATTGCTGCAATGGTTCAAAACGACCAGAATATATCTCATATTGAAAAACAAATTGGTGACAGACGCCGATCTACTAGCAAGCTATATTTTTCTTACAGACTGATTGAAGTGGCAGAAAGCGAATTTGATTTAGACACTGAAAGGGCCAAGAACTATTTTTCTTATTTGATTCTCTCAACAGGCCAAGGCTCCGTTAGGGATTTTCTTGGAATATCAGGTAGTTGGAATTCTGTTGATTTTAAGAAACCAGTTCCGAAAAACAAACTCGAAAATTTAAGATATCTCTTTTCTTGGCTTTATGGTGAAGGTCAGGGAAAACCACCTGTAATCAGAGAATCGAGAGACATTACCAATAAGCTTTCGCCCGTTCTTAGAAATAAAGAAGCAACAGAATATCTAAAATCCACACGAGATTTAGATGAAGCGTACGAACGCAGCGACGGCGAAAAGGAGTTGTTATTGAGAAATCTGAGAAGAGCAAACAAAAACATCGAACGGTCTCTTGGGTTAGTACCTCAGTACAAAACAGATGAAGTAAAGGAAGAAGTCCGTAGATGCTATGAGACAATAAATGCAATATTGAAGTTGTTAGAAGGTTGAAATGCCATCTTATAACATACCCTCCTATAGCTTACCTGACACTATCAACAGAGAAAGTGTCGCAGATTGGGTAGAATTTTTTGTCACATTGACCAAAGGGGGGTTGGCTAAAAGCGAATTAAGTGCCTATATGGAATCTTCCTCCGGCAATGAAATAGGTGATGATATTATTGACAGCGTATGGCAGGAGTTAGAATATAGAGAGTATTTGTACGGTGAGGATCCTCCATTTGCCGTCGAGGGCGTCATAGTTAGAAGTCTAATCGATTGGGAGAATCTTCCCGAATATATGACGTGTTTGATTTTTGCTTTGGAGGGCAATCCTAAAGATTCATTATCATCAGGCATGCTGTTTGAACGTATAACGGAACAAGCCGTAAAAAATTTCATTTCCGGGAAATGCTTGCGGACTAGGTCTCCAAGAAAAGTATCTGTAACAAATATTGCAAAAGCGGTCAACGAAAGATTTAATTACGAACCACCTTCCTACAGGCAAGATAGAGACCTTGACGTTGTTGCTTGGAAAGATTTTGGGGACGACAGAAGCAGTCAGGTTGTCGTATTGATTCAATGCGCGGCGGGGCAAAATTGGCAATCTAAATTGAAAGATTTGAACTTGGATGCATGGACAAAGTATATTCATTTTGCGTGTAGGCCAATTAAAGGGTTCTCTATCCCAGTGATCATATCCGACAAGACAAAATTGGAGGAGCATTCTACTGATGGCGGAATTATAATAGACAGGACGAGGATTTATAGAAATGTGATAATCAATAAGCCCTTAGATAATTTACGAAAAGAACTAAAAGTATGGTGTAAGAAACGAATCGCTGAAATGGTTGAATGATATGCGTTTTATAGATCTTTTTGCAGGTTTAGGGGGTTTTCATTTGGCGGCCAAGAAGCTTGGCGCTAAGTGTGTATTTGCCTGCGAAATAGATGAGCAGCTCCGAACAACATACGAATCTAACTTTGGAATCACTCCTGCCGGGGACATAAGGGAAGTGGACCCTAAGAAAATTCCAAAGCATGACCTTCTATGTGCCGGATTTCCCTGTCAGCCGTTTTCCAAGGCCGGAGAACAAAAGGGATTGAAGGATTCCATACGGGGCACGGTCTTTTTCAATGTTATAGAGATATTGCGACATCACCGGCCAAAGTTTGTGGTTTTGGAAAACGTCGCACATTTTGTCAAACACGATGAAGGCAATACCTACGCCAAGCTCAAAGGCGCCTTGGAAGAAATTGGATACGACGTTAAGCATGCCCAGCTTTCTCCTCACAGATTTGGCGTACCACAAATAAGAGAAAGAATGTATATGGTTGGGCAGCTTGGAGGGTTGAATGGTTTTCAATGGCCTATCACACAAACAACCGGCGATGACCTGTCAATTAGCGATGTTTTGAATAAGAATCCAAAAGAGGCAATACCATTAAGCAGGCAAGTCATTGACTGCTTGGGAACATGGCAGGAATTTGTTGAGGCATTTCCTAAAGAGGATCAGCTTCCATCTTTCCCAATTTGGAGCATGGAGTTTGGCGCGACATATCCTTATAGGCAAGATTCTTTGTATAAGGTGCAGTTGAAAACCCTGCGGAAGAAACTTGGGGCCTGTGGCGAAAAGCTTAACTACAGATTCAGCAGAGACATAATGCAGCACGTCCCCAGCTATGCTCGTGCAGAGGGAGGTGCTTTCCCGGACTGGAAACAAGAGTTTATAAGAAAGAACAGAGAGCTATATAGAAACCATAAAGAATGTATTAGGCCGTTGCTGGATAAAATTCGACGGTTTCCGCCAAGTTTGCAGAAACTTGAATGGAACTGCAAAGGTGGCGAACGTGATATCTGGAAATATGTGATTCAGTTCAGGGCATCCGGCGTAAGGGTTAAACGCCCGACAACTTCGCCATCTCTGGTAGCAATGACCACAACACAAGTTCCTATTATCGGATGGGAACGCCGGTATATGACCGTAAAAGAATGTGCCCGGCTTCAATCAATGGATGAACTTAAGAATTTTCCCTCCGGCACTGCGGCTATGGCTGCTCTTGGCAATGCGGTGAATGTAAAAGTTGCCCGGTTAGTCCTCGAGAAATTACTTTCAGCCGATTAGGATTACCGAGACATATCGCAACAGATAAATCGGAGTACTCCGTGGATGTTCTTACCAAAAAGCAGCGTTCTTATTGCATGTCACGGATTAGGAAAACAGATACAGTTCCGGAACTGGCTGTTCGGAAAATCATACACGGTTTAGGTTACCGATATCGTCTTTATAAGAATGATTTGCCGGGATGTCCCGATATTGTGCTGCCAATTCATCGGAAGATCATTTTTGTAAACGGATGCTGGTGGCATCGCCACAATTGCCGGCTCGGCCGCCGAACCCCAAAATCGAGATTGGGGTATTGGATGCCAAAACTACAGGCAAACAAAAAAAGACACAAAATAAATCTCAGGAAGTTGAGAACTCAAAAATGGAAGGTCTTGACCATCTGGGAATGCCAAACCCGCGACCCCAAAAAACTCTCCGCTAAACTAATAAAATTCCTGAAATCCTAATCCCCATCAATTCCAAATTGGAAATCGTCAATCGACAATCAAAACGCCCCCAAAACAAGTCCCTCGTAGCGAAGCGAAGATCCCAGCATGTCTTTGGCGGGGAGCCAGGCTACTTTGGACTTGAAACAGGGGCCCCATTTTTCGCCTGCCCCCACAGCTACCCCTAAGGGGTGTGGGGGCTAAAATCCGTGTTAATTTGTCCGCCTCTGGCGAGACCTCGCCTATTGGCGGGGGCAACCCGAATTCAATTTGCTCGGGCTTAAAGGATGGGGGCTGTCTTTTAGCCACCCGGGGGACGACAACGAATCCTGCGTCTAAGCAGTCAGCTTTATAAAAGGGCGATTGGAAAAGTTGTCAGCCGGTAAACCGCCAAAGGCGGTGGACGACAAAGTCGTCCAGCGGAAGAGAACAAGACGTGGCGCACAAATCTTATTTGGAGAACAGGTCTTGTCGATTACGCCCCCCCGGCTGACTAAAAGCAGTGTAATCTGTGTAATCCGTGGCTAATAAAAAAACAGCGCAAATCTGCGTTAATCAGCGTCTAAAAAACTCCGTGTTTCTTCATTTCTTCGTGGTTTGGAAACAGTGTCCATCAGTGTAATCTGTGGCTAAAACAATCCGTGATAATCTGGGCAATCTGTGGACGGGCCATAAAATACAAAAGGCCCTGTGGGTTACACAGGGCCTTTATCAAGTAACAGTCAAACCAACACAGCGAAAATGCCTGACTGGTTCCCGAAGGAACCCAAATATCCGCCTTACGGCGAATACCGTCTAAATATCCTTTAGAAAGGAGGTGATCCAGCCGCAGGTTCCCCTACGGCTACCTTGTTACGACTTAGTCCCAGTCAT
>JBEKAT010000013.1:0-30942 GCA_050015775.1 Sedimentisphaerales bacterium
GCGCCGGGGCCTTCAAATAAGCCGTAGAGGAGCGATTTGATATAAAGGGCGGTGCCGCCGACGGCGACGATTGGTTTATTGCGTTTTTTTATATCATCGATTGCGGCCTGTGTTAATTCGAGGAATCGAGCGACACTGAATGATTCGCTTGGTTTGACGACATCGATTAGGTGATAAGGAATCTGGTCGCGGTTTTCTTTGGGTGGTTTGGCGGTGCCGATATCCATTCGGCGATATACTTTCATCGAGTCGATGCTGATAATCTCGGCGCCAAGGGATTTTGCCAGGGCGAAGGCGAGCTTGCCTTTGCCTGAAGCGGTGACGCCGAGAATAAGAATCATTTTGGGGTTCATAATTTTTTATCGAAGCCCCGCGGGGCGAGTGTATAATACGGTTTTTAAGATGGTAACGCAACTTTTCCGGGGCTGGTGTTATGAAGTCAGATAGTAAATTACGAAGAAGATTTAAGGGGGATTTGGAGCGCAAGGTCAGGTTAGTCAATAAGACACTTGAGCGGATTTTGTCACGGAGGGACTTAATCAGCAAAGAGCTTAGAACTCCGGTTCGTTATGCTCTCACAGGACCGGGCAAACGTATCAGGTCTGCGATAGTGTTGTGGTGCTGCGAAATGATAAGCGGGAGGGTTAATCGCGACGCGGAGACAGCGGCGGCGGCGATGGAGATGGTGCACACATATTCGCTGATACACGACGATTTGCCGGCGATGGATGATGATGATTACCGGCGAGGTCGGCTGACGTGTCATAAGAAATTTGACGAGGCGACGGCGATACTGACGGGCGATGCGCTGCTGACGCTGGCGTTTGAGGTGTTGGCGAAAGAAATAGAAACGCCTGCGATAGCGGCGCGGCTTGTTGGTGAGCTTGCGGAGGCAGCGGGGCCTGCGGGAATGGTCGCGGGACAAATGGCGGACCTGGATTTTGAAAATAAAAACGTTGATGAGAAGATGCTGCGATACATTCACACCAACAAGACAGCGAAGATGTTTAGCTGCGCTGCTGTTATGGGTGGAATATGTGGAGAGGTCAACGAGAAACAATTGAAGCGGCTGCGGGAATACGGGTTGAAGGTCGGGCTTGGATTTCAGATAGCCGATGACATACTCGACGTGTGTGGGACGAGTGAGGAGTTGGGCAAGACCAGCGGCAAAGACGCAAGGCAGGGGAAGCAAACATATCCAGCGGTGGTGGGGCTGGAGAAGTCGAAAAAGTTGGCCGGCAAACTCGCTGATGAGGCGGTTGCTGCATTAGGGCCATTCGGTGAAAAGGCGGAATCGCTTCGCCGGCTTGCGGAATCGCTTTTGAACAGGACAAGATAAAAACCCCAAGCTCCAAATCCTAAATCCTAAACAAGCACCAATTAACAAAATTTAAATGTCAAAATGGCTGACGCTCGAAGGTAACAGCGTTTTTAATACTGATAAGGGGGTTTGGGGATAAGGGTTTTCGGCAGGTTAAGGGTGAGGGTTTTCGACTAATAAAAAATTAAAGGGAGAGCCGAAGAAACAATCAGGTCTTTAGGGGCTTGACCGTGGAAGTTATATTGTCTCCTATAGGGCTGATGATGGTGGTAATAAACCTCTCGCTGGCAGCGGGTTTGGTTGGGGATAAAGTAGTTTTTGAATATGAAGGAGATTCGCAAGTTTGGGGGTATTTTTTTGGAGTTAGTCATTTATCTTACAGGATACGTCCCCCGCCTCGCCCTCCTTAAGTAGATGAAACTCTTAAGTTAGAACTGTTTTTGCGAACCAACGGGCCATCCTTCGAATTTGGTCAGGATGGCCTTTTTATTTTAACCGCAAATCAGAGGACAGATGACGGAAGACGGAAGACGGTTGTTCCTCCCTCCGATTTCGGTCATCCGTCTTCGGTTTTAGTTGGCGCTGTGGTCATGCCAGCCGGCCGGGGCGGGGATATATTTGCCGCTGAACCATATGTCGGCGGGCAATATGCCTGACATCAGTCGGGTGTCGATGTAATATTGTTTAATATAACCATCATGGCCCAGATGGCCTACAACGCCTCTGACGACTTCAGTGATACTGCCGTGAACGACGAGGTAATCCTGTGGGCTGCTGTAAACTCTTCTGGGGAGGGTTGGTGTGTTGTAGTAGTTGACGTTTTCGGCTCCCCATCCGCCGCCGCCGACGGTCATTGCGGCCTCAACGATAGTTGGGTCGGGCAAATAGCGAACGTAACATGGGTCCGAGATATTCTTTTTGATTCCGATCGGCTGATAGGTGTAGCCGGAGCTGCTTAAGTCTGTAGGTGGAGTTGGGGACAGGCCTGGGTCAACGACCTTTATGACACCTTGGGCGATTAGCCCGAGGACGTTAGTGTTAGTATTCACGTCGGGAATGCCATTGGGGTCGATGCTGGTGTCGTGAGGTCCATCGACTCTTATCGAGTCGGCTATCCAAATATTGCCCGTGGCGACGACGGTGATTTTGCCTTTGACGACCTGATTGGGGTCGGTCAAAGTGGCGTTGCTGTCACCTCCGATTATGACGTTGCCATTGACGTAGATTTGGCCGCCTGGGTCGCTTGTATAGCCGCCGATGGTCTGGGTTACGTAGGTGTTTGTGATGGGGACGGTGATTTGATTCGCCGGATCGTTTGGTTTGTAGTGGTAGCCGTAGATTTTGTATTGATTGAACGTGGTGGGGTTGCTTCCGGTAACGATATTATAATCGGAAGGGCCTGGGTTGTTTAATACAACAGCACAGTTGTTGGTGATTCTGACCATTCCGACGCCGCCCTGGACGAAGAATTCGAGCTGGACGGCGGGACACTTACTGGAAGAGTTGAATGGGCTTGTAGTAGGACAGCCGGTGAGATTAGGTGTAAATTGGTAGGCGGCTAAGGTGCTGTTTTGGAATCGAGTAACTTTGCTTTGGACGGCTGTCGTATCGGTAATGTGGACATTTGGCTGGTCGAAATCTATACCGTTTTTAAAAAGTGGCATAACAGAGGTGTAGGTGCCGATTTGTTGTCCCGAGGGGTTAACAATTATTTTGTCGGAGCCGCCGGAGGTTTTTCTGGATTCGCCCATTTCGACTTTTTCCAGGAATGTAGGGCTGCCGTTTGAAGTGTCTATGAAAATATCGGCGACGTCCGGGTTGTCGTTGGCTTTATTTATATGAAGAGGCATATCCATTACCTCGCCGTTGCCGAAATAAACCCCGGTTGTGGAGGATGCCCCGTTAGGGACCGTGCAGGAGCCCATAGCCCAGCCGCTGGTTTCCTGTACTACGTCCACGTCAACGACTCTGGTAAACGATGGTCTTCCGCATATACCAGTCGAGGTTACTCTGAATACGGGTCTTGCTCCGATGAAACCGTGGAAGCTGATTATGTAGCTGCAACTGCCTGTTGCGAAATTGATGGTGCCCTGGCCGCCTCCGGCCTGGATGTCGCCGAGGAGGTCGGTTCGCTGGCTCATCCAGAAGATGGCTTGTTCGTAGCCGGCTTCAGCGGCGAGCATTGCTTCAGTCTGGGATTTTGCCTGGATGGCCTGTAGTCGGGAGTTATAACTTGTCATTGCAGATCCTATAATGAGCGCCATCAGTATCACGATGCCGAAGAGGACCAAGGGCAGAGCGAATCCGTGTCGAGAAGAGCGTAAGTCGTAAGAGCACAAGTCAAAAGCACATGTGCGCCTTTGCTTTTGTGCGCTTGTGCTCCTGGTTTTTATTAAGGTATTCATAATTTGACTCCTGTACTGCACTATTGAGGCCAAACGTTTCGGATATAAGTGGCCGCAATAACGGTTTTGGTTTTGTCGGTGGGGCTGTTGGGGTCAATAATCAGATTCATCCGGACGCAGCCCCAGCCGCCGCCGGTCGGAGTTTTTTTTGTGTGGGTGAATGCGACGCTGGTGACGTGATTGGCGAGAATGGTTGTGGTTGCGCCTGTTCCATTTACTCTGTGGCCGGCAGCGTTGATGGCCGGCGGCCCGATACCACCATGCGTGGGGTCACTTATTTCGAGTTTGAGTTGGCCGTTATCGAGATAGAAGAGGGCATAACAGTCCGCTACGCTTGTTGGAGTCAGCATAGCAGCGGTAAGGTCAGTACTCCAATATCTAAACTCGACGGCCTGTCCGGTCAGGATTTCATCCGGATCGAGCGGATTGACTGGCGGCGCGGTGAAGGTTGTGCTGGAGCCGCTGCCGGCGACGCTGTAAACGTAATAATCCTTCTTATTTGATTTACGGCCTATTGTGCCGAAGGAAGTCGTTGTGGCTATAGAGTCGAGCTGGGAATCACAGTTAGCAGTGGCATATGTCTGGCTCCAGCTTCGATATCCGCTTTGGATCAGCATGGCAACGGGGAGCATAACAATACAGCAGAGGGCTATTGCCACCATTAGTTCAATCTGTGTAAATCCGTTTCTTTTCATAATTTTGCCCCGATGAATCGGGATGGTTACGAGTCACGTCTGACAAAAGTGGTAAAGGTCAGGGTGGGGTCGGAACTGCTGACGGCACCATTGCCATAATCTTTTCGCCAGCTTACAGTTACGCTGAGTTCCTGGAGCGTTACGCCCGCAATCGGGTCGGGATTGTTGGCTATAGAGACCAGTTGCTGGGCCATTTGAATATAAAATGTTTGGTTGTCGAGGGTAATATTGTAACTTCCGGTTGCCGGGGGTGTTGAAGCTACGAAACCCAGCCCCAGGGCATTGGCGTCATAGGCGGGGTCGCCGCCTGTGCTTTTCCAGTCCTCGAGGAGCAGTTGGCCGAGGCGTGTGGCGGTAGCTTGGGCTTCTGAAGTGCGACTGTTCTTTACGCTGTAATACTGGAAAGACAGGGTGCCCAAGGCGACTATGGCGATAATCGCCACCGACACCATTACTTCCACGATGGTGAACCCGTCGCGTTGCGATTTTTTGCGAGATGTATATGTCAGAGTATTCATTATTTGGCCTAAAAAATAAGGAGTTGCCGGCTGAGAAAGAGTTCGCAACCGTGCATCCTCTAACCTAAAGTATTGTAGATATTTGTGTTATATCCAAAGTGGTCGTACGGCGTTTCGCTGGATAAATCGGCGTTTTTGGTGTGTGTGTTGACTATGGGGGTAAATGGCAAATAGGCGGCGGGCATAGTCCTATAAATCGGGGTATATGGGCGATTTGAGAGATTTAAGTGTATAGGCAGAGGTTTACTGAATAAGTTTGAGTATGGCAAGGCCGTAAACGTGCAGCTTAACCCCGCCAGAATCTTTAGTCGCACCCGTTGTTCCCGCCTAATCAGAAAACTATTGACAAAAAACGCCGATTGCCGATGCTGGTCGATAATTTTTGATATTGTTTTTAAGGCAATCGAACTGTGCCAGCGACGCCAAAGATATTACTTGTAAATCCGCCGATATACGATTTCGCCGCGTATGATTTCTGGCTCAAGCCCTACGGCCTGTTGAGCATTGCGGGATACCTTCGCGGCAGGGCGGAATTTACCCTCTTCGATTACCTTGACCGCCTGCATCCGTTTTACGCGACTCACAAAGAAATCAAGAATGACCAGTGGGGCAGGGGCAGGTTCTATTTCGAGAAAATTCCTAATCCTGATTGCTTTAGAGATATACCGCGTTCATTCAGGCGGTTTGGTCTGCCGAGGTCGGTCTTTCAGGATTTTCTCGCCACACACACGGGTTGCGACTTTGTTTTTGTCGGCACGGTAATGACCTACTGGTATCCGGGCGTGCGGGAGATGATAGAGGACATTCGGCGGGCGATGCCTGCCGCTAAAATCATAATCGGCGGCAACTATGTAACGCTGTGTCATAGCCACGCCGAAAAGCTCGGCGCGGATTTGTTAGTGGGAGGTAATGACCTTGGGCCGGTTTGGGATTTCACGGGGCTTGAACCTGATTTGAGTCAGCCGGGGCTTTGGGAGGCATACGGCAAATTAAGCGTCGGGGCGTTAAAACTAAGCGACGGCTGTCCGTTTGAATGCACGTATTGCCTTGTGCCAAAAGTATATGGCAAGTTTCGTCCTCGGTCTTTGGAACGGTCGTTGGCGGAACTGGAACTTCTTGTAAAACTTGGGGCGAGGAATATCGCATTTTATGATGATGCCTTGTTATTCGACGCGAAGAATGTTCTTATTCCGTTTTTCAATGAGGTCATTAAGCGAGATACAAAAGTAAATTTTCACAGTCCCAACGCCATTAACGCCCGGTTTGTAACAAAAGACCTCGCGGATTTAATGGTGCGGGCCGGCTTCAAATGTTTCTATCTTGGTTTTGAAAGCGTCTCGAGAGATTGGCAGAAGCAAACCGGCTCAAAAGTTTTCTCAGATGAATTTGCAATGGCGGTTGAAAATCTAAAATCAGCAGGTGCGGAGCCGAATAATATCACTGCCTACCAGATTCTGGGACATCCGAAAACCGATGTTGCTGATTTGGAAGAGTCGATGCGTTTTGTGAGTCGCCTTGGCATACGAGGGATGCTCGCCGATTTTTCGCCGATACCGGGAACGCCCGATGGCGAGCTTTGCCGCAAATGGGTCGATATCGATGAGCCGTTGTTACATAACAAGACGGCCTTTCCCATAATCCTGCTCGGCTTCTACGAAACAAACCGCCTCAAAGACCTCCAGCGGCAGTTAAATCGCAGTATCGGTTCTCGATAAGCTGATTTTCCCAAAGTTGTTTATATTGTGAAGTAGTGATGCTATACTTTCTGCAAAAACAAAACAGATTTGCGAGGAATATATGAAAAGAACAAGGTCGATTGCAATACTTTCAGGCGGCGGGGACTGCCCGGGGACAAACGCGGTAATAAGGGCGGTCGCCAAGAAAGCGATTATCCAGTTCGGAATGGAAGTCATAGGCATAGAGGACGGCTACGAGGGGCTTATTCACCGCAGATGGCGAAAACTCCATTACGAGGATGTATCAGGCATTTTGACCGAAGGAGGCACGATTCTCGGCACGTCAAACAAGTCGGACCCCTTCAGATACGCAATTGAAAATGGAAAGAAGCTTCGGTTCCGCGACGTCTCGAAAACGGTTATTGCCAATTTTAAGAAACTTGGCGTCGAATGCCTTGTTTGTATCGGTGGTGACGGAACATTGTTTGTGTCGAACAAGTTTCATAAGCAGGGTATCCCGATTGTAGCTGTGCCCAAAACAATTGATAACGACCTGAGGGGGACAGACGTTACTTTTGGTTTCGATACTGCTGTCTCAATCGCGACCGAGGCCATTGACCGCGTGCATACCACCGCCCAGTCGCACCACCGCGTTATGATTGTCGAAGTGATGGGCAGGACCGCGGGCTGGATTGCGCTTTATTCAGGGGTCGCAGGTGGAGGAGATATAATTCTTATACCTGAAATTCCTTACGATATCGAATCTGTCGCCCGCAAAGTCAAATACAGGAATAGAATGGGCAAAAGATTCAGCATCGTGGTTGTTTCGGAAGGTGCCAAACCGATAGGCGGCGAGGTCGTTGTTCGCCAAATCGTAAAGAACAGCCCCGACCAGGTGCGTCTCGGCGGCATAAGTTTTGTGCTGGGGAATCAGATTGAGCAGGTGACGGGTATTGAGACCCGTCAGGTTGTTCTCGGCCATTTGCAAAGGGGCGGCACTCCCACGCCAACAGACAGGGTCCTCGCGACCCGCTTAGGGACAAAAGCGGTCGAGTTGATTGAAGCGGGGCAGTTTGGGTATATGGCAGCGGTTAAGGGCAACGATATAACAGCCGTCCCGATTGAAGAAGCCGCCAAAGGTCCGCGAAATGTCCCCGCCGAACACCCGTTGATAATCTCAGCTCGTTCGGTCGGCACCTGCTTCGGCGACTGAATCGAAAATATGGTTGAGCGAAAAATTATGCCGGTTGCATAACACCCGGTTGTTTTCTAATCGCCTTGATAATTTCCATCGCCCAGAGAGGCAGCGATGAAATCGTGATTACCATACACCAGTCGAATGTCGTCAACATCTCCGTCTTGAAAATCGTCTGGAAGAAGGGCACGTAAACAACTATCATTTGCAGCAGGAAGGATATTACAGTTGCCCAGATTAGTTTGGTATTTGTGAATACGCCGAGTTTGAAAAGTGATTCGGTTTGGCTGCGACAGTTAAAGGCGTGAAACAACTGGCTGCAGGAGAGCACCACAAACGCGGCGGTCCTGGCGCGAGGCAGGCCTTCGTTTTCGATAAATATCACAAAGTAAAACGCGGCCAAACTGCAAAAAGCGATAAATACACCCTGCGCGAGCATCAGGAATGCCCTTTGTCTGTTAACGACTGGCTCTTTTGGCGGGCGGGGCCGGCGTTTCATAACATTGGGGTCGATTGGGTCAACGCCCAGCGCAAGAGCGGGAAGGCCGTCGGTTACTAAATTTACCCACAGGATTTGAATAGGTAATAACGGAACGGGCCAGCCGATGAGCGACGATACGAACATAACAAGGATTTCGCCCGTGTTGCAGGATAGCAGGTAATGAATGAATTTTTTGATATTGTCGTAAATGCCCCTGCCTTCCTCGACAGCGGCCACGATTGAGGCGAAGTTGTCGTCGGTAACAATCATATCGGAAACCTCTTTGGTCACGTCGGTTCCCGTGATGCCCATTGCTACTCCGATGTCAGCTTCCTTGAGCGCAGGCGCGTCGTTGACGCCGTCGCCCGTCATTGCGACCACCTCATTTTGACGCCGAAGCGCACGCACAATCCGCAGTTTATGCTCAGGCGATACACGGGCGTAAACGCTTCCTTTTTTCACCTGCTGCGCAAACTGTTCGTCGGTTATCTTGTCTAATTCTTCGCCGGTGAGCGCAATCGAGTCCGCCAGGAAAAATCCCAAATCCTTCGCTATGGCGACCGCGGTATTCTTGTGGTCGCCCGTAATCATCACAGTTCTTATCGAAGCGGTCTTGCAATCCTGTATTGCTTTTTTGACCTCCTCGCGAGGCGGGTCAATCATCGCCACAAGCCCCGCAAAAATCAGGTCCTTTTCGATAACCTCGGCCTGGTAGTTTGTGTCGGCGCTATCCAGTTCCTTATATGCCAGGCCCAGTACCCGCATCGCGTCGTTGGCCATGTGATTATTGGCGTTCAAAATATATTCCGTGTCTTTTGGGAGCAGGTTTCTGATTGCACCGGCCAATTCGATTTTAGTGCAGTCGCTGAGCAGGATATCCGGCGCTCCTTTTACAAAGGCGATTTGCCTGCCGGAATTTTCGCGGATTATGGTCATTTTCTTTCGTTCTGAATCGAAAGGTATCTCTGTTACGAACTGCCAATCGGTTTCTGCCTTTTCCTTCCATATATCCGCTTTGGCCGAGGCAGTGAGTATTGCCGCCTCCGTCGGGTCGCCGAAAATTTTAAATCTTTCGCCTTCACGAATCAGTTGCGCGCCGTTGCAAAGCGTCCCGCAAAATAACGTCTTGGCGAGTGTCGGATAGTCGGCTGGTTTTATTAATTTACCGTCTAAAAGGAAATCGCCTTTTGGTTCGTAGCCGATGCCGGTTACTTTGAATTGTTTGCCGTCCGCGTAAACCGCTTGGACGGTCATTTCGTTCCTGGTAAGCGTCCCTGTTTTATCTGAGCATATAACGGTCGCGCAGCCAAGCGTCTCAACTGAGGGCAGTTTGCGGATAAGGGCGTGGCGGGCGACCATTCTCTGAACCCCAATCGCAAGGGCGATTGTTACCACCGCGGGCATTCCTTCGGGAATGGCTGCGACCGCCAAACTCACCGAAGTGAGGAACATATCCAGTATTTTGCCGCCCCGCATAACACCCAGCACAAAAACCATCGCCACAAGCACGAAACACGCGTAAACTATCCACTTGCCGAACTGCTCGAGTTTTTTCTGCAAAGGCGTTGAATCCCGCTCGATTTCCTGGATCATACCGGCTATTTTGCCCAGCTCGGTCTGCATTCCGGTTTCCGCAACAATCGCTCTCGCTTTACCGCCCGCGACCGATGTCCCCATATAAACCATATTCGCCCTGTCAGCCAATTGGACGTCTTTTTCTTCCAGCGCCTTGGTCGTTTTTGCTACCGGTGTCGATTCGCCCGTCAAGCTCGCTTCCTGCACGGCGAAATTTGCGGTTATCCAGACCACGCGGCTGTCGGCGGGTATGTTGTCGCCCGCCTCAAGCTCGATAAGGTCGCCCGGCACAAGCTCGAAAGACGATATGATGGTGTGCCGGCCGTCACGGATTACTTTCGAAGACGGGCTGGAGAGTTTCTTCAAAGCCGCAAGCGATTTCTCGGCGCGGTATTCCTGTATAAAGCCCAGTATTGCGTTGAGAATAACAATTGCGATAATCGCTAATGCGTCAATCCACTCCTGCAGGAAACCCGATACAATCGCCGCTACGATAAGCACCCAGATGATAAAATCCTCGAACTGGCCGAAGAAAATACTCCAGGGTGAAATGCCTTTCTTCTCCTGCAACTGGTTGGGGCCATATTTAGTTAATCTGCCGGCTGCTTCCTGAGAGGTCAGCCCGCCGGATAAATCCGTCCCAAGATTTTTGGATATCTGCTCGATGCCGATTTGCCACCACTGTGTCATTTCTGACCCCTTAATTGCGTATGGTTTTTGCTCTTAACAATATAATCGTCAGTCGGCGTAAAATAAACAACCTTCGGAGGTCGTTGTTTGCGTTCGTTGCTTTTGCAGGGCATATCCAATATACTCACCGGTTCAAGTAAAAGAGATATTCGATGTTATCCGAAGCGGAACTGCAAAATCTAAAGGGGCTTTCAGCGGCCCAGGTTCAGCAACGTCTCAAAAAAGACGGTTATAACGAACTGCCTTCATCCCAAAAAAGGAGCATTTTCAAAATCATAATCGAGGTGTTCCGCGAGCCGATGTTCCTGCTGCTGGTTGCCTGCGGCACCATTTACCTGATTCTTGGCGACGTGGGCGAAGCGGCGATGCTGCTGGGGTTCGTTTTTGTTGTGATGGGTATCACGATATACCAGGAGGGCAAAACCGAAAGGGCGATTGAGGCATTGAGGGATTTATCAAGCCCCCGTGCACTTGTGATTCGTGATGGTATTCAAACAAGAATCGCCGGCAGAGAAGTAGTTAAGAATGACATAATTGTTCTCAGAGAGGGCGACAGAATACCTGCTGACGCTGTTTTGCTTTGGAGTTTGCACCTGACGGCTGATGAATCGCTTCTTACCGGTGAATCACTGGCAGTGCGCAAAACCCCGGCGGATACGGTCAATATGGAATCTTGTCGGCCGGGCGGAGATGATTTGCCTTTCCTTTATTCCGGCTGTCTTGTTGTTCAGGGCCAGGGGATTGCCCGAGTAATTGCCATGGGAGCTGAGACCGAAATCGGCAAGATAGGCAAGGTCCTCACCACAATAGAAGACGAACAAACCCTGCTGCAAAAAGAGACCGCCAGGGTGGTCAAAATCATCTTCTTCATAGCAATCGTTCTCTGTCTTATCGTTGTTGCGGTTTACGGATTAACTAGGGGCAAATGGCTCGAAGGAATTTTGGCGGGCATTACTTTGGCGATGGCTATTTTGCCCGAAGAATTCCCTGTTGTTCTCACCATATTCCTTGCGCTGGGCGCTTGGCGCATCTCCCGCAAAGGGGTATTGACGAGAAGGGTGGCCGCGGTCGAGATTCTCGGGGCTGCGACTGTTTTGTGCGTCGATAAAACCGGGACGCTTACGCAAAACAAGATGTCCATAAAGAAGCTTTTTGCCGGCGGCAAATTCTGCGATGTGAAAACCGACGGCAGGTTCACACTGCCCGAGGATTTCCACGAAGTTGTGGAATACGGAATTCTCGCCAGCAAAAAAGACCCGTTTGACCCGATGGACAAGGCCCTCAATGAGCTTGGCCACAAGGCGCTTTATGATACTGAGCATCTTCATAACTGGCCTTTGATTGAAGAATACCCCCTTTCCAGGGAAATAAGGGCCCTGTCCAATGCGTGGGAAACCCAGGATGGTGAAGGTTACATTGTTTCCGCCAAAGGTGCTCCGGAGGCAATCGCGGACCTTTGCCATTTGAGCGAAGAAGAAAAAGAATCGCTCATCGGGACAATAAATGTAATGGCGGGAGAGGGGCTGCGGGTTTTGGGCGTGGCCAAGGCATATTTTGAGAAACAGAAACTGCCTACGTCGCAGCATGATTTTGATTTTTATCTTGTAGGTTTGATAGGAATGGCAGACCCGGTTCGCGAAACGGTGCCTTGTGCCATCGAGGAGTGTTACAACGCCGGTATCCGAGTTGTGATGATTACCGGCGATTATCCGGCTACCGCCTGCAATATCGCAAAACAGATAGGGATTAAAAATCCCGAGAACGTTATTACTGGCCCTGAGCTTGAAAAATTAAGTCCCGAAAAGCTTGCCGAACGAATCCGGACGGTAAACATCTTCTCAAGAGTCGTGCCGGAACAAAAACTGCTTATTGTCGATGCCCTCAAGGCCAATGGCGAAGTGGTGGCTATGACGGGCGACGGCGTAAACGATGCGCCAGCGTTGAAGTCGGCCCATATAGGCGTTGCTATGGGCGAACGCGGGACTGACGTCGCAAGAGAGTCGTCCGACCTTGTGCTTTTAAATGATGATTTTACATCCATAGTCGATGCGGTCAGGATGGGCAGGCGTATTTTCGATAATCTCAGGAAGGCGACCGCCTATATCATCAGCGTCCACGTCCCTATAGCCGGCTCTTCGCTGATTCCGGTACTGCTTGGCTGGCCGATAATTCTATATCCTGTGCATATCGTTTTTCTTGAGCTTATAATTGACCCGGCGTGCTCTATTGTTTTTGAAGCGGAGACGGAAGAATCGAACATTATGCGCCGTCCGCCCAGGCCGCCCAAAACATCTATGTTTTCTCGTCGGCTGGTAATTCTTAGCTTGTTGCAGGGATTGTTCTCGCTTCTTGTCGTAACCAGCGTTTTCAAGATTGCGCTGGGGCTTGACCAGAGTGAGGCAAACGCGAGAACGCTGGCGTTCACCACGCTTGTTATATCCAATCTTTGCCTGATTCTCACCAATCGTTCCTGGTCAAGAAGCATCCTCAGTTCACTGACAGTTCATAATAAGTGGCTTGTCCGAGTGGTGGCGGGCGCTACTTTGTTTCTTGGGCTGGCTATCTATGTCCCGATTTTGCAGAGATTGTTCCATTTCGAACGCTTGCATACCGGGGACATTCTTATTTCCCTCTTGGCGGGCGTGCTTAGCGTGATATGGTTTGAAGTGGTGAAGATATTCGCCGGCAAAAACAATGCGGAACTTTTGAAATCCTGATGGAAATTCTCATCGACTAATCGGAATTATTACGGAAGGAAAAGGGCAAATTATGGCGGTCTATATGATTATCGAAGCCAAAGAGATTATGGATAGAGCCAGATACGGCGAGTATATCAAGAAAGTGCCGCAAACCATCGAAAAGTATGGCGGCAAATATCTCGTACGCGGAGGCGATGTAACGGTTGTCTCCGGCGATTGGAAACCCGCCCGGCTGATTATTGTCGAGTTTGCCTCAATGGAGAAATTTCACGCTTGGTGGCGTTCGCCGGAATATCGGGCGGTGTCGCCTCTCCGCGAGCAATCTGCCAAAACAAATGCAATTGTTGTGGAAGGTGTCTAAGGAGGTATATTCTAATGAAAATCATAGCGTTTAACGGCAGCCCGAGAAAAGAGTGGAATACGGCAACCCTGCTTAAAAAAGCCCTCGAAGGCGCATCGTCACAGGGAGCACAGACGGAACTTATACATTTGTACGATTTGAAGTATAAGGGATGTATCAGTTGTTTTGCCTGCAAGAAGGAAGGCGGCGAAAGCTACGGCAAATGCGTGGTAAAAGACGCCCTGAAGCCGATTTTTGAAAAGGTGGAAACGGTCGACGCCGTTATTTTTGGTTCGCCTGTTTATCTGGGAACTGTTACCGGTGAAATGCAGTCATTTATGGAGCGGCTGATATTTCCGTATTTGGTTTATACTGCCCCGCCGGCGTCTCTTTTCCCGAAAAAAATTCCTGCCGGGTTTATTTATACGATGGGCGTTACCGAGGAAGCAATGAACGAGTTCGGTTATAAACAACGCTTCGCGAGTATCGAACGCCTTCTGAGAATAATCTTCGGCTCAGGTGAAACGCTTTTAAGCTTTGATACATTGCAGTTCGAGGATTATTCAAAAGTAGTCGCGCCGCGGTTTGACCCCGTGCAGAAGTTAAAAAGACGAAAAGAAATATTCCCTCAGGATTGCCAAAAGGCCTTTGAGATGGGCGCACGCTTTGCCGCCGAAGCCAAACAGGTAGAAACAGCCGGAGAGTAAAAAATGATAAACAAAAATGATGAGGTTTGGAAACGCAAGGACCTTGGCAGGCGATATTTACGGGGCGTCAGAGGCGCTATACCACTTGCGGAATATCAGATAGAAATAATGCTTCATATTATTCGCAAATCTAAGTTGAAACTGAAAAATTTACTGGATTTGGGATGCGGCGATGGCATCTTAGGCAGGGCTGTTCTGTCGAATTATCCGAAAGCGAAAGGCATTTTTCTCGATTTTTCAGATACTATGATTGAGGCCGCCCGTAAAAAGGCACCCAAAAATAATAAAAACCTGGTATTTGTTACTGAAGATTACGGAAAGCCCGCCTGGGTCAAATCCATTACAAAGTTCGGCAGGCAGGATTTGATTATTTCCGGCCTTTCGATACATCATCAGAAAGATTCAAGGAAAAAAGCGATTTACCGGGAAATCTTCGATTTGCTCAAGCCGGGCGGATTGTTCTTGAACCTTGAGCATGTGGCGTCCGCAACGCCCTGGTTGCAGCATGTTTTTGACGAGTTTTTTATCGATGCCCTTTACAAATATCATTGCTCTTTGGACCTGAATACCAGCCGTAAAAAAATTGCCAGAGAGCATTATTATAATCCGTGTAAAAAAGCCAATATTCTGGCGCCGGTTGAAAAGCAGTGCAGATGGCTTCGCGAGATTGGATTCAAAGAGGTCGATTGTTACCTGAAGATATTCGAGCTGGCTCTTTTTGGCGGCGTTAAACCTGTTTGATTACCCGTTGATTTTTGCATGAAAAAAATATTCCTCCAAACCTTCGGATGTCAGATGAATAAGCTGGATTCAGCGATTGTTGAATCCTCGCTTCGGGATACCGGCTACCAGTTTGTCGATAATGCCAAAGAAGCGGATGTTGTCCTGATAAATACCTGCTCGGTGCGTGACCACGCAGAACAGCGGGTTATGTCGCATCTGGGAAATCTAAAACACATCAAGGAGACCAGGCCGGATTTGGTAGTGGGCGTGATTGGCTGTATGGCCCAGCGGTTGGGCAGTGAATTGTTTAGGCAATCGGCCGTGGATATTGTTTGCGGCCCCGCCCAGATAGCCGAGATACCCCGACTGATAAACGAGGTAATACAGGAAAAGAAAAAGGCGGTTGCGGTTACGGAGAAGATTCGCCAAATATCGCCTGATGCTCAGTCGCTCGAACGGTTTGAAATCGAATACAGCGGCGATGATACGGATATACGGGGGCAGGCATACGTCCGGGCGATGCACGGCTGCGACAAATTCTGCTCTTACTGCGTTGTGCCTTATGTCCGCGGGCCGGAGACCTCGCGCCCGCCCGAGGCGATAATCGAACAAACCAAACGCCTTGCTCAAAATGGTATCAAACAAGTTGCCCTGCTTGGCCAGAGAATCAACGCTTACGAATACAAGGCGGGCGACAAGACCTATTGCCTTGCGGACCTGCTTGAAATGATAAGCAAAATAGACGGCGTCGAATGGATAAAGTTCGTTACAAGTTACCCGGCTAAAAAGTATTTCAAAGAAATTATGCTTGCGATGGCCAATCTGCCGAAGGTTTGCCGATACCTGCACATCCCTGCGCAAAGCGGCTCAGACCAAATCCTCAAGGCGATGAACCGCGGCTACACCTCGGCGGAATATCTCGAACTGCTCGATACTGCCCGGCAAATCGTGCCCGATATTGCAATTGCCGGTGATTTTATCGTCGGCTTCCCCGGCGAAACCGATGATGACTTCGCTCAAACCGCTGACCTTGTCAAAAAGGCACGATACAAAAATTCCTTCATTTTCAAATACTCACCCAGACCCGGCACTATCGCCGACAAACGGTTGGAAGATAACGTCCCTCAGGAAATCAAGGAACGTCGAAACCACGAGCTTCTCAAGGTGCAGGAAGAAATCAGCAGGGCTCTTGCTGCTGAGTTCACCGGCCAAATCGTCAAAGTTCTCGTCGAAGGACCAAGCAAAAAATCGCATCAGGTCGATAATCTCCCTCAGCTTATCGGCAGGACCTCAGGCGACTGGATAGCCATTTTCAACGGTCCTGAAACTCTTGCAGGCCGATTCGCAAACGTTAAAATCACCCGAACAAGCCCATTGACGTTGTTCGGTGAGCTGGTCGTGAACAATACAGCATAATGTTTTGAAGGGAGTATAGCGGTGAAAGGGCGATGGAGTAGAATTGCGACTTTATCTGCAATCGCGTTATGCCTGTTTTTAGCGGCAGGTTGTGCTCAGAACATCAACTCATCTTCGCGGCAGCTTCAGAAGCTTTTCGCCGACGAGTGGGAATTTACGATGAAAGAATACCCGCTCTTTGCCACCCACACGGGCGACAACCGTTTTAACGACAAGTTGCCCAGCGTATCAGAGGCCGACATTCAAAAGCAGAACCGGCAGAACGCCGGGTTTCTTGAACGTCTCAACGCGATTTACCGCGGCAAACTCGTCCCATCTGAGCAGCTTAGTTATGACATATTTAAGCGAAAGATGGAGGACGGTTTGAAATGGGTTGAGTTTCAAACCTACCTTATGCCGGTTTCGCAAATGGGCGGTTTTCATACGGAATTCGCGGAGCTGCCTAATAATGTCCCGCTCAGCAATGTAAAGGATTACGAGAATTACATCGCACGGCTCAATGGCTTTGGGGTTTACGCCCGTCAGCATATTGACTTGATGCGCACCGGCATCCGAAAAGGATACGTTGTGCCGCGAGTCGTTCTTACCGGCATAGAGGAGTCGATACAGGCCCAGATTGTGAATGACCCCAACTACAGCCGGCTGTTCAAGCCGTTTAGGGAATTCCCTAAAATTATCGGCCAGGCCGACCGCCTGCGCCTCACCGAAGCCGGACGCAAAGCAATATCAGAATCGGTTGTGCCGGGTTATAAGGCGTTTCTAA
The DNA here is from genome assembly GCA_050015775.1 of Sedimentisphaerales bacterium. Lineage (GTDB taxonomy): Bacteria > Planctomycetota > Phycisphaerae > Sedimentisphaerales > Anaerobacaceae > Fen-1362. The sequence goes on from JBEKAT010000013.1 coordinate 17,205, forward strand.
AGTTTATGGTCGATGAGTATATCCCGGCCGCCGGAGAGGATATCGCCGCTTCATCATTGCCCAACGGAAAGGCCTATTATGAATTCTGTGTCCGCAGCGAGACCACTCTCGATGTTACGCCGAAGCAGGTTCATGATATCGGTCTGGCGGAAGTGAGTCGCATAAAGGCCGAGATGAACAAACTCATCGCCGAGCGCGGTTTTGAAAATGATATGAACGGATTTATGGAATCCCTCACCGCCGGCGAGCGATTATCTGTTGTAACCCCGCAGCAGTTGCTCAAGGAAGTGTCTTTTATCGCCAAGAAAACAGACGGCCAGTTGCCCAAACTGTTCAAAACCCTGCCGCGAATGACGTTTGGTATTAAGGAAGTTCCGGAATATCTTGCGTCCAAGACCGCCAGTGCCTACTATATGCCGCCCTCCGGAGACGGAACCCGCGCCGCCTTTTTCTTTATTAACACCCACAACCTTGAAAAGCAGCGTCTATATACTATAACCGCTCTTTCGCTGCACGAGACCGTACCGGGCCATCACATTCAGATTGCGCTTCAGCAGGAAATTAATGACGTTCCTGACTTTCGGCGGTTCCAGCATTTTACCGCCTTTGTCGAGGGCTGGGCGCTTTATGCTGAACGGCTGGGGTTGGAGATGAATATGTATGACGACCCCAACGCCAATTTTGGCCGGCTGACTTTGGAAATGTGGCGGGCGTGTCGGCTGGTTGTCGATACCGGCATCCACTATTTCGGCTGGTCACGTGAACAAGCGATTGATTTTATGGTGGAAAGCACAATGATACCCCGCCAGGAAATCCAGGTCGAGGTTGACCGTTACATCGTCTGGCCGGGGCAGGCGCTCGCCTACAAAATGGGTGAGCTTAAAATTCGTGAACTGCGGGAACTGGCCGAAAAACAGTTAGGTGAAAAATTCGACATCCGCGAATTTCATGATTGTGTTCTCAGGCCAGGCGCGGTGCCGTTAGATATTCTTGAAAACAACGTCAAGGTATGGATAAAGCAAAAACAAAACGGCATCTGAATGCTTATTTATGACCTGTCTCGCGGTCATAAAATCCTTTGAAAATTAACCCGTTTGCGGTATGCTTGCCGATTAGATTTCATACCCCTTATTTTATTTGTGAGAAGATTATGAGCGAATTTAAGATTGAGCCATCACAGCGGATAACGCGACTGCCGCCGTATCTATTTGCGCGGCTGAATGCGCTGAAGCACGCCAAACGGCAGGCGGGCGCTGACCTTATAGACCTCGGTATGGGCAACCCCGTTGACGGAGCCCCGCAGATTGTTGTTGATAAGCTTTGCGAGGCCGCCAGAGACCCCCGAAACCACCGTTATAGCGCATCCCGCGGCATCAAAGGGTTGCGAATCGAAATGGCGAAGAAATATGCCCGTCTCTGGAACGTGGAGCTGGACCCCGAAAAGGAAGTGCTTGCGTGCATCGGGTCTAAGGAAGGTTTCAGTCATATGTGCCTGGCAATGCTGGGGCCTGGCGATACGGCTATTGTGCCCGACCCGGCGTTCCCGATTCATAATTACGCCGTCGCCCTTGCAGGTGCCAATGTAATATCGCTACCGCTTGGCTGCGACCAGAAGTTCATAGATAATATCATTATGGTCTGTGAGCATCTGTATCCCAAGCCGAAACTGTTGATTTTGAACTATCCGCACAACCCGACCGCGATGACGGTGGATGAGGGCTTTTTTGAGCCAATAATCGATATCGCCAAACGATTCGGCATAGCAGTCATCCACGATTTCGCTTATGGCGAAACCTGCTTCGATGGCTATAAAGCCCCGAGCTTTCTTTCCGCAAAAGGCGCCAAGGATGTGGGCGTCGAATTTACAACCTTGAGCAAGCCCTACAGTATGGCCGGTTTTCGGGTCGGCTTCGCCGCTGGCAACAAGGATATGATTAATTACTTAGCCACCATAAAGGGCTATTACGATTACGGTATTTTCCAGGCGGTGCAGATTGCGGGCATCATCGCGATGCGGCATTGCGCACAGGACGTTATCGAGCAGAACAAAAAATATCAGTCACGACGGGATGTTCTCTGCGACGGTCTTACCCGCATCGGCTGGGATGCCCCAAAACCGCGTGCCGGTATGTTCGTCTGGGCGAAAATACCCCAGGAGCATCTCAAAGGCAAAAACACCATAGATTATTCTCTGGACCTCGTGGAATATGCAGAGGTTGCCGTTGCGGCGGGCGGGGCATTCGGCGAAAACGGCGAAGGGTACGTCAGGATTGCGCTGGTTGAAAATGAGCAGCGATTGCGCCAGGCGGTTCGCAATATAAGCCGGTTTGTTCGCGAAAAGCCGATAAAAAAAACTAAGCAGTAAAAACAATGAAAAGTGAGGTGCGAAAATGGCGCGAGTGATGTTGTCTTGTGCTGCGATTTGTTTCTTGGCTCTTTTTGGCAACATATCAACAGCAGCGGTTGGCCAATTCGAAGGACAATGCGACGTCGGCGATGCCTGTGATATCGGCATACCTGGCTCGGCTGTGTTTGACGCGGCGAAAAACGAATATAGAATCACCGCCAGCGGCTACAATATGTGGTTTAACAGAGACGCTTTTTATTTCCTTTATAATCGCCTCGAAGGCGACTTGGTTATGGTTGCGGATATTAACTTTGTCGGAAAAGGCAAAGTCGCACACCGCAAGGCCGGCTGGATTGTCCGCCAGACGCTTGACAAGGATTCTCCCTTTATCGGTGCCATTGTCCACGGCGACGGCCTTATCGCCTTGCAGTGGCGAACAGTCAAAGGCGGCCAAATGAGCGATGACCTTGAAATACTCCGAACCGTAAAAGGGTTCGCGACAATAATGTTAGAACGCCACGCGGATAATTACACGCTTTCCGTTGCTCCCGACGGCAAGACATTCCAGATTGTCGGCTCGGTAACAATGAAACTGACCGACCCGGTTTATGCGGGTTTGGTGGTTTGCTCTCACGATGCTAACACTGCAGAAACGGCTGTCTTCACCAATGTTAAACTTGAAAAACAGGGGGTGGTAAATATGAAAGAACGCGTTCTCGAAAGCACACTCGAAACAATCTCTGTCGAAAACGGCGAACGAAAAACCGTATATCGTGCACGCCAGCATTTTGAAGCGCCCAACTGGACGCCGGATGGCAAAACACTCTTGTTTAACAACAGCGATAATGGGCTTATCTACACGATTCCCGTCGAAGGAGGCATTCCTCAATTGCTCGATACAGGCGAAGCTAAAAAATGCAACAACGACCACGGTCTGTCGCCCGACGGTAAATTACTCGCCGTCAGCAGCCAGCATACTCCCGACAGCAAATCCCGGATTTACGTCCTGCCAATCACGGGCGGCCAAGCTCGCCTCGTAACCCCGAATGCGCCTTCCTACTGGCACGGCTGGTCTCCCGATGGCAAGACACTCGCGTATTGCGCAGGACGAAACAATGATTTTGACATTTGCACAATCTCTGTTAATGGCGGCGAAGAAACAAGATTGACTACCACCCCCGGACTCGATGATGGTCCCGATTATTCGCCCGATGGCAAATATATTTTCTTCAATTCCGAGCGAACAGGCCTGATGAAAATCTGGAAGATGAATGCCGACGGCAGCGACCAGCAGCAGGTTACTTCCGACAAAGATTACGCCGACTGGTTCGCGCATCCTTCACCTGACAGCAAATGGCTTGTGTTCGTCTCGTATGACAAAAGCGTCAAAGGGCATCCGGCCAATAAAGATGTCGTCCTGAGAATTATGCCGCTTAGTGGCGGAAAGCCGAAAGTGCTGACAAACTTATTCGGCGGGCAGGGAACTATAAATGTCCCATCCTGGTCGCCGGACAGCAAACGCGTCGCGTTTGTAAGTTATCAGCTCTTGCCGCCAAAGTAGCAAGTTATCGACAAGGAATGGCTGGTTTAGGGTTTATGTGTAGTGGTATTTCGCCTTGATTCTTGAGACAATCTTCGGCGTAACAGGCAAATCGACTCTTAAATATGCCGTTATTTTGGGACCTCCGGCCTCATCGGGATATTGACGGCGTTTTGGAGTCAAAAAAAAATTTTAAAAAATTCCAAAAAAACACTTGACTTCATTTAAGCAATATGTTCTAATGCAATTATCAGCTTGGGGGCTGATGAGAAAACTCGCAGTGCAAGAGATTGGTAGTGTTGCTCTTTGACAGTGAGTGTTTTCTCATTATGTGTCACAGTAGTACCGTTTGAGAAGCGGGGGAAGAGGAAACTCACATAGTGAAAGCGTTGTAAGTGCTTTGTCTTTGGCAACTTACAGCCGTTTGAGCCGATAGCCGGGCACGGGGTCTTGCTATCGGGACAGGGCAGGGGAAATTCCACGAGAAGAGAATCGAGAAGAATTGTGCGCCGATTCCACGCGCAGAATGCGGGCGGTGCGCAGGTCGAGGCGTTATGCACACGGTCTGCCGTTGTGCTTTGATGTTAGAAGATAAAAAAAGACCGAAAACTCAACAAAGAGGTAAGTGATGAATAGTAAGAGGAAATTGACAGGGATACGGGTATCAGTAATCACTTTTATGGTGATTCTGAGTGCGGCTGTCAGCGCCGGCGCCAGGGTTTTTCCTGCCCCTTCATGGAGTGGACAAGATGGAACCACCTTTCAGCAATGGTCGTTTTTGGATGGGAGTGCTAATCCCTCACCCGATGTTTTTCCCGCTCCGATTACCCCTTTTGGGACGCCGCAGCTTTCTGTGTACAACAGTGTGTGGAGCAATAATCTCGACGGGCATCAGGGGGTTTGGACATTTTCGGGCTTTGGGAGCGGGGTGCTTTTAGATATCCCGAATAACCCGGTGTCCCAGCCCGTAAAAGAAATGTTGGTTGAGCTGACATGGGAGGCAGCTGGCCTCAGCAATTTTATCCCGGATCAGCCGATTATAGGCGTTTGGGCGAATAATTTCACAGAACAGTTTATGGGGGTACAACAACTTGACAACAATTGGAAGGCCTCACTTTACAAAATCACCATCTCGCCAAGCCCGTCGGCTGAACAGATAACGATAAATGGGGACATTTGTTTTGACCAGATCGTTGTGGACACCCGTTGCATCCCCGAGCCAGCCACTTTGGGGCTGTTAATCGGCGGGGCGCTGATGGCGATTAGGCGTAGACGAAAAGTTTAGTTCATTGGGGGATAACAGATTGTGTTTTATGCATAACAAGGTGAAGTCAATAAAGGACGTTGGCAGAGGAGGATCGATAAAGGTGACGAAGGCAGTGGTTAATAGACAGGGGGTAATGCTTGACCCAAATCCCAGCGCTGTGCAGGGGGAGTGGAAATGGATGCCAGGAATCGGGTTCATAACGGCGGGAAAGTATTCGGCCTACCTGATTTTTAGCAGTGCCTATGCACCGGTCAAGGGCAGCTTCACGGTTAAAACGCCCGAAGAAAGCGATGAGGGCATTCCAGGTGAAGTCCCGGAACCAAGCATACTTGCTTTACTTGGTATCGCTTCGGCGCGAAGCGGGGGAAGAAACGCCAGGCGGGGTAAAATAGAACACGCCTGGCTTGTGGGGGGGATAAGTAGGGGATGACGATAAAACGCGTCAATTCGAAATCAGGGCATTGTGTAGCGGCTGCCTGTTGTGCAATCCTGTTGCTTTGTCTCACTGTGCCTGCATACTGCGAGGAAGACAGGACTGCCTTAATGCTGGAGGTAAGTCCTTCCCAAGGCGGCTATCTGAACATTGCGACTGGCGTTCACACTTACGACAGGTTTGCGGAGGTCACTCTAATAGCCACACCTAGACCAGGCTATCAGTTTGTTTACTGGCTGGGCAATGTGAGCGAATCCACGCATAGTTCCACCTCTGTATTTCTTGATTCTCCGAAAATGGTCATCGCTGTTTTTGAGCGGACTGTATTCGAAATGGTGGGAGCTGGGGGAGTTGGGGAAGAGGGCGGCGGTTCAGATTTTGTGAATGTGAGCACCACCAGTACCAGTAGCGACAACAGTAGTGGCGGTGGTGGGTTGGTACGAAGTCAAGGGGCGTCTGACTCGTCTCTTTCCCCGGATGCAGAGATTTCTAACGACGCCAAACGGTCGTCCACGCCGCATGAGCATATCCCGACTCCGGTCCCTGAGCCGGCGACAGTAGTATTGTTCTTTGCCGGGTCCCTTATGTTGGCAAAAAGCCGACGCAATGGCGCGAACATAACAGAGAAAACGTAATAATCAAAGTCTATCCCCCTGTTTGCCGATTTCGGTCCGGCAACCCGGAAATGCCAGAAGGCCTCAAGCACCTTCTGGCATATTTTTTTGCTTGTGTTTCAATAGTTGCCGTGATGCGCCGGCTACGTCTTTCTGAATACGGCAACGACGTTTTCGACCTCGACGACAAATAGCCGGTTGTCCCCCTCGAAGTCAACCGGTATGGCCCCCTTGGGATTGAACAGAACCTTGTCGTATTTTTGCAGAGGTATCTCCGGCGTGTTTTCAATCTCAGTTGATATCGCCACGATTCTGCCGGTTATGGTCGGAATCTCGATGTTGTCGGGCAGTTGAATGCCCCCTTTGGTTCGTTTCTTGTCCTCGTCCTTGCGGATAAGCACGCGTTTGCCTACCGGTTCGATTGTCTCGAATGATTCGGGGTCACTTTGGTTTTTGCCGGCCATAGTTTAAGCTCTCCGGAGTCAGGTTGTTTTACGCTCATATTATGCGCAGGATGACTGGTTTTATGCAACTGTTTTGGGCGGTCCTTTGATGCTAAGCAGGCCTGAAAATATTTTTCAAAAAATCCAAAATTGTCCTTGACATAGAGTACTCTGTAATATAGAGTACTCTATGTAAACGATGAATTTGTTTTGAAAGGGTTAGTTTATGAATGTTACGAATGAAGATGCTGTTCAGTCGCTGGCGCAGGTCGAAGAGGTAATGGCAAAAACGAGACAATCGCTTGTTTCAACCTATGCGGGGCCTTTTCTGATTCTGTGGGGTTTTATATGGGTCGTATCTTATTTGGGAACACACTTTTTTCTGATGTGGGTTGACTGGATATGGAACATATCCAGCGGATTGGGCTGTATCGGCACCATCTTTATATTCTGGCGGTTATTTGGACGCGGTTCCGCAACAAGGAATCCGTCGGACAAAGGGCTTGTCTTGCGAACGATTTTGTTCTGGCCTTTGTTTTTCGCATACACGTTTGTGTGGCTCAGTATCGTGAAGCCCGGCAATGGCATCGTGCTTAACGCGTTTTTTGTGACCGCGGTTATGTTCGCCTATGTCGTGATTGGTCTTTGGTTTGGCAGTTGGCTGATGGTTGTTCTGGGAGTCGTCGTAACTGGCTTTACCCTCATTGGTTTTCACCTTATTCCTGCCTATTACTATTGTTTATGGATGGCCGTTACGGCCGGCGGCGGTCTCTTGGGCACGGGGCTTTATATGAAATTGCGGTGGAGGTAACTATGGCTGAGCTTGACAATACAATACATCAGCCGGTCCGGCTGCAAATTATGTCGTCGCTGGTTGCCCTCTATGCCGGCGAGGAAATAGAGTTCGTGTATTTGAGAAAACTGCTCAACCTCACCGACGGCAATCTCGGCGCGCATCTGGCCAAGCTCGAAGAGGCGGGATACGTGAAAGTAAAAAAGACGTTTGTCGCCCGCAAACCCCGAACGTTTATTACCGCAACCGGCAAAGGTCGAGACGCCTTTGATGAGCATATTGTTGCCCTTCGGCTGATTATTGGCGGTTCTCAAAAATAAGAATGCTGTTTTTGGTGGTTTGTATTTAACCGCTCGTGATAAGATCCCGGCAGGATGCGATTGAACGCCCCAGTCCCGGCGTAATCTGCGAGACGGCCTTTAGCTCGTCTGCGGTTAATTGATTACGCGAAGAACGGTAAATGAGGACAAACCCCATTGAGCTGGCTGGGGTTGATAACGGGATTGCCGCCGTCGATATTTTTTCCAGGCAGGCGGGAGAACCCGCAAGCCCCATCCCCAGCATATCTTCGATGGTGCAGATTCGGTTGGATTTGGAGATGTTGCCGACTAATTCTGCGGTGAAAAAGTTTTCGATGCGCCTCTCCTCAAGGTCGATTGGCTGGTCGCTCTCGAATATGTGCAGTTCAAAATTGTCGTGCTGTTGCCCCTCGGCGATATTCGGGGCGAGCAGGAAAAATGCGACGTTTGCGTCCGGGATTTGGTCTTTGACAAGGTTGCCAGCGGTGCAGAGCAATTCATTTAGTTCGGTAAGACCCGCTATTGCTTCGTAAAAGTCCGCGGCGAAACCGATTGTATTCAGCGCCTTTATGGAATCCTTTTGTGCTGCAACAAAGTCGTTGCACAGAATATCGATTTGCTTCGCCTGCTTTTTGCGTTCTTTGTTTAGCCGGCTAATCAGCAGTCGCAGCCGTTTATTTCGTCTTTCGTCGTTCACCGCGTCCTCGCGTCATATAGTCATAAAGTAATGGTTGGTGTCCCTTCTCACGCTGTTAAAATCGACCTTTACCGGCCTCGGCTTTAGGTGCCTGCTTTTAACCGCAACCAGCCCCATAACTAACGTCCTATCAGTTTTATGGCATTGCGCTAAAGGCCGGCTGTATTGTTTGCCAGATGTTTTTTGCGGAATTGCGTTGTTTTTGGGACTTAACTCCCTGCCCTGCCTGCCCCGCGACTCGTCCGGCGTAGCGATAGCGAAGTCGGGAGCCCTTTGGCGAAGACGGGCGGCTAAACTATCGGTTTCAACAACGGGAACAGCACGACGTCCCGTATGCTCGTCGCGCCCGTCAATATCATTACAAGCCGGTCTATCCCGATTCCAAGCCCCCCTGCGGGCGGCATCCCGTATTTCAACGCCGTCACAAAATCATGGTCCATCGTCGCCATTGTCTCTTTCTGTCCCCGAAGCTGCTGACGGAAATTCTCCTCCTGCACCGCGGGGTCATTCAATTCCGTATAAGCGTTTGCAAGTTCCATCCCCGCGATATACATCTCGAATCGCTCCGCGATATCGGGCTGGTCCTTCTTTCGCTTCGTCAATGGACACAACGCCGCCGGATAATCAATCACAAACGTCGGGTTAGTCAAATGCTCTTCAACCGTCTGCTCGAAAACCTCGTTGATTACCACCGCGTCGTCCATATTCTTATGCTCAATCTTCAGCGAATCCGCTTTGTTGCGAATACTCCCCATATCCCCAATATCGCACCCCGCATATTCTTTCAACAAATCCGCGTACTTCGCTCGCTTCCAGGGCCTGGCAAAATCAACGCTCTTTTCGCCGAACTGTGTCTTGCCGCCCTGGCAGTATTTCTCCACTAAGAGGCAAATCAGCTCTTCCGTTAAATCCATCATAATATTGTAGTCGGCGTACGCCTGGTACAATTCCAGCATAGTAAATTCCGGGTTATGCCGCGTGCTCAAGCCCTCGTTGCGGAAGTTGCGGTTTATCTCGAAAACCTTCTCCATCCCGCCCACAAGCAATCGTTTCAAAAACAGCTCCGGCGCAATCCTCAAAAATAAATCCATATCAAGCGAATTATGATGTGTGATAAATGGTTTCGCCGCCGCTCCCCCTGCTATCGTCTGCATCATCGGCGTCTCAACTTCCATAAACCCGCGACCCGTCAAATACTCCCTCACTGTCCGTATTATCGCGCTTCGTTTCCTGAATAATTCCATTACCTCCGGGTTCGCCCATAGGTCAACATATCGCTGCCTGTATCGCAAATCTATATCCGCAAGCCCATGCCATTTCTCCGGCGGCTGCATCAGCGACTTGCTCAACAGAACAACCTCGTCCGCCCATATCGTTATCTCGCCCGTTTTCGTCTTCCCTAACCCGCCTGATGCCCCGATTATATCCCCAAGTTCGAGCAGCTTCATAAAACTCCACTTCGATTCCAGCAAGCTCTTGCTCAAGCCAACCTGTATCGCCCCTGAACTGTCTCTCAATGTAATAAATATCAGCTTGCCGATATCACGCAGTAAAATTATCCTCCCCGCGCATTTCGCTTTCTGGCCCTCTTCGCCGTCTTTGTATCGCGCCTTTGTCTGGGCCGCCGGCTCTGCCTCCTCATACTGCCCGCCATATGGGTCTATACCCATTTGTTTTATGGCATTTAACTTCTCCTGCCTCGCCTGTTCAAACCTGTCCGCCGGGGCGGGTTCGATGTTCTGTCTTACGTTTTCTGTCATTTGTTTTTTACTTTTTCCTTTTTACTTTTTGCTTTTATCTGCTTGTTCTCGTATCAGTTTGCTCTTTATCACTAATATCCCCGTCGATAACTGTGGGTCAACCTCGACGGTCTGGGCAATCGTGTGTTTCTTCAAAGGCGAATTGGCGTCGTCGTGCCCGGCGTTCACAAGAACGTCGTTGTCCCGCTGCAACTCGAACATCTTGCGAAACTCATCGCTTCGCAGCGACACCGCTACGTCCGGCCCAACGCCCCAGTCATTTTTGTTTTCTTTCTTCGCCTCGTCTTGGCTCTTTATTTTCTGACCCGAAGGCAGATACCAGTTTGCCATCGTGTATTTCAGCTGCGAACCCTCGCCCGGATACATCGATATCCCCTGCACAACACCTTTGCCGTGCGTCCGTTCCCCGACAAGCGTCGCCCGCTTGTGCGACGGGTCCGCAAGGGCGCCCGCGACTATCTCCGATGCGCTCGCCGAGCCGGCGTTAATCAGCACAACCATCGGGTATTTCGGATGTGTTCCCTTGCTGTGCGCCGTCGCGTATGACGGTATCCCGAACCGCGACCGCGTTATAACTATCAGCCCGTCATCTAAAAATTCGTCCGTCACGTCAACCGCGCTGTCGAAAAAACCACCGGGATTAAACCGCAAATCCAGTATCAAGCCGCGCATCCCCGACGCCTCCAGCGACTTCAACGCCGCCTTTACATCCGCCGCAGTCGTCTCCGCAAAACTTGTCAGCCGAACGTACCCTATCTTGTCCTGCTCGTCAACCATCCGCAGCCATTTGCCTTCGCCGCTCCTCTGCAACCCCCTAAGTGTAGGAACCACTATCTTGGCGCGAGTCAGCGTTATATCACGCGTGGGGTCTTTGCCGTTGCGACGAATCGTCAGCGTAACCTTCGTCCCCGCCGGCCCTTTTATACGACTGACCGCGCACGAAAGCGGCACATCTTTCGTAGGCATACCATCAACCTTTTCTATCACGTCTCCAACGTCAATCCCCGAGCTGTACGCGGGGGTATCAGGCAGCAAACTCCCAACCGTAAGCTGTCCGCTTTGCCTAGATATTTCTATGCCTATCCCCGTAAACTCATTCGTCATCTGCTGTTCAAATTCCGAAACATCTCTCGGCCAGACCAGAATCGTATAAGGGTCGAGCGTCAAAAATGATGCTTCTGAAAACTGAGCGATCACAACCCCCTCTGGCATCCTGGCGCTCGTCAGATTTCGCTCCAAAACCTTCTCGAATGCCGATATAAAGCTGTCTTTGCTCCCACCCTCGGGCCAGTTATTTACTTCATCTTCCAGCGAAGCCATCGCCAAACCAAACGTTGCTATCGCGTTGGCATCCGGCTTGAAATCCTTGAAACTCTCTCCCAGCACCGCCACCCGGTTATTCGGCTCGGTTTTGCGATCTTCAATAATCTCATCGCCGCCTTCAGGACCGGGTATTAGCATCGCAGACGGGGCAGCCGACGCTGTCCCGGCTGTGTTCGTATCCCGCAACGACGTCAGTGTCCCTACCACATCCGCAAGCAATCTGCATCGCCGAATCCCCTTCGACGCCATTTCACGGTAGTCAATCTTGCTTATATAACGAAAACTCAGCTCGTCAACCGCCCGAACAAATATCCGCCTCTTTACGCTCTCCAGCCGCTGCTTGCCCGTCTCGCACGGACTATCCTGAAACGAACCAGCTATCTCCGCCTTGGTTATCAACTGCTCCGCGTAATCCGAGTATGCCTTGTTATTCGGCTCAAGAGCGGCAAGCCAGCTGTAACACGTCATATACGCGTCAAGCCACTTACCCCTCCGCTCATATCTCGTCGCCTCCGCCTTGGCCCTGGCAATCGCGTCCAGCAAACACGGCTCATTCAATAACCTCTGCTTCTGCTGCTCGTCCGCGAATTCCATCGTCCGAACCACCGCCGCCAATATGGCCGTAGGGCCGCGCGTCTGTTCATGGTCGTTGGCGTCCGTTTCCAGCTTCGTCGGGTCGGTTTCTTCCAGCCATCGCTGGGCAAACGCCAGCATATTTTCCAGAACATTGTTGCCATCCGGGGGCTTGCTCGCCTTTAGTCGCTCAAATTCCGCCAGCTGTTCCTTGTAGGCGGTATCTCGCTGCGCCTGCCGGCTCTTCTGCATCTGCTGCCACTGAGCCACTATATCATTTAACTCTTCGACCGGCTTCCAGCCCTTTTGTACCCCACCCGACTCCTCTATTACCTTGCCTGCCTCATCAAACTTGCCCTTCTCAATAAGCCCGCAGACCAGCTCAGCAACCTCTCGTTCGCTGTTGAAATCAGCCGCCGTGGATGCAATTCCGCATGGCTCCCCAACCTCCGCTGGCCGATTAATCTCCAAGCCATGCGGTGCAGCCCACAGACATATCGCCGCCGCGCAAAATCCAATTGTTATCATCGCGGGCCATAAAACCCGCGACCTTATCCAAAACCCGCGACTACTCTGCATTCTTCACTCTTTCAGTAGTTTAAATGGGCGTCCTGACTTCTGCCGATGAATCAACAGACGCCCATCTTAATCATCAATCATAAATTTATGGTGAGCTTGTCGAACCATCATAAATCAAAAATATCTACAGGCACTCGCCCGCCTTGCCCGCGCATCCCAACACGTGCAGCTTGTGCTTTACCATCGCCTTTATCGCGTCTCTGGCCGGCCCTAAATACTTCCGCGGGTCAAACTCGCTCGGCTTCTCCGCGAACACCTGCCGAATCTTGGCCGTCATCGCCAGCCGCAAATCCGTATCTATATTGACTTTACAGATCGCCAGTTTGGAGGCCTCGGTTATCGCCGATTCGGGAACGCCCATCGCATTCGGCATCTTGCCGCCGTATTTGTTAATCAAATCCACAAATTCCTTCAAAACGCTGCTTGAGCCGTGCATAACTAACGGGAAACCAGGCAGCAACTTCTGAATCTCTTTTATACGGTCAATCGCGAGCTTAGGCACACTCTTAAACTTGTATGCCCCGTGGCTGGTTCCTACTGCCACCGCTAACGAATCGACGCCGGTCTTTCCGACAAATTCCACCACCTGCTTGGGGTCCGTCAGGTGCTTTTCAACATCATCCACGCCGACGACGTGCTCCTCGATACCGCCAAGCTGCCCAAGTTCCGCCTCCACCACTACCCCGTGTTTATGTGCGTATATAACTACTTCCTTGGTCATCCTGATGTTCTCTTCGAAGGGGAACTTCGATGCGTCTATCATCACCGACGTAAACCCGTCATCGACGAACTGCTTGCACGTCTCGAAGTTGTCGCCATGGTCAAGGTGCGTCGCGATTGGTATATCCGGGTTTTCCTTCACTGCCACGTTCATTATCGCGGTCAAATAACTGTTGCTCGCGTATTCGCGGGCACCTTTCGACACCTGCAGAATCAGCGGCGCCTTCTCCTCTGCTACCGCCTCTATGATACCCTGTGTGATTTCCATATTGTTGACGTTGAACGCCCCAACCGCGTAGCCGTGCTTATAGGCCATCTCAAACATCTTCTTCGTCGTTACCAATGGCATA
>JBEKAT010000014.1:0-26708 GCA_050015775.1 Sedimentisphaerales bacterium
CCTTTAACCACCGCTTCCTGTGCCGAGGTTTTGAATGACGCGATGACCTTTGCGCCTTTGAGGTATGGGGCGCCGATTTTGATGTCCGAGCCATCGCTGATGAGCAGGACCTTGTCAAGTTCAAGCTTTGTCGCGTCCGGGGCAACTTCCATCAGTTCGATATCGAGCGACTCGCCCTTTTCTACTTTATATTGTTTACCGCCTTGTTCGATTACTGCGTACATTTCAAGCACTCCGACGTTCAAATTATAACATCCGTAAAAGCCAAGTATTATAGCAACTGCGTTGTTGCAGTAAAGAGAAATATCGGATATTTTTGAAGTAAAGAAACCATTCACAGAACTGGATTCCCGCTTTCGCTGGAATGACAAAGGCAATAAGGAAACAATTAAATGCAGATAGCGATGATAGGCGACAGGATGATGGGTATTGAGGAGGTAGGCAGCGAATACCTTGACCGGGGAATATTCTTCGGCGACGGAGTTTATGAAGTGCTGCGGAGCTATAACGGAAAGATATTCGCGATAGATGATCATTTCGAACGTTTTGCCAACAGCTTGAAGGCGATTGAGATAGCCGGCGTTGACGTCGGCGAAATCCGCTCGAAGGTGCTAAAGGCGTTTGAGAAGGCGGGGATAGCCAACGCCAAGATATATTTTCATATCACTCGCGGCTCAGGGCCAAGAGACCATTTGCCGGCGGCGAACCTGAAGCCGAATTTCTTTTTGACTATTACGGAACTGAAGGAAGACAAGAAACTGAAAAATGAAGGTGTCGCGGTATCGACGTATCCCGATATCCGCTGGAAGAGGTGCGATATAAAGTCGCTGAATTTGTTGCCCAACGTCCTTGCCAAAGGCGACGCGGACAAGAAGGGATGCTGGGAGGCGGTATTCGTAAATGATGACGGCCTGATTACGGAGGGGTCGTCTTCGGCGTTTTTCGGAATCGTTGGCGGGAAGCTGCGCACGTCGCCTCTCAAGGCCAATATATTGCCCTCGGTAACACGCAAATACGTTGAGCTGGCGGCGAAGAACATCGGGCTTGGCATTTTAGAAAAATCAATGACGCCCAAAGAGGCCGCCGGCGCAGAAGAGCTTTTCTTAGCCGTAACAACAAAGGACGTAATTCCCGTTGTAAAATTTGACGGCAAAATAACAGGCGACGGCAAACCCGGCAAATGGACGAAACTGCTTATTGAGGAATTCAAGAAGTTCACGGGGTAAACCACAGATTACACAGATTGCCACTGATTATTTGCCTTGTTTTTACGCTAAAAACGATACTTGCCCCTTGTTGCCCCTTGTTTTTGTGTGTGTCAAGTAAGGGGCAAGTTACCCAGATTAACCCTGATTTTTTAGACGCTGATTGCGCGGGTTACGCTGTTTTTTTATTATCGCCGGACAAAGGCCGAGCAGTAAAAGCACAGTAAAACTGCAAAGAACGGTTGAAGAAGTGTATATGTGATAAGTAGTAATCCGAATTCTCATCAGAGACGTTGTTCATGTCAGGCATGCCCAAAGAAAAACCTATAAAGAACGAATAGGCAGCATATCCATACTCCAAGCTCAATTATACGTATAAGAGTAGCCCATAGCATCTCTATTTCGTCGTCGTAGTCAACCCTAAGTTTTGTAAAATGCTTGGTTATGAACAGTGTTATATCAATCACTATTATGCATAGAACCTTAAGCGACTGAACAACAGCACAAACTGCCACAATTGTAGCCAACACGATTCCAAATCGCCTCGACCAAGAGCCAATAAGAACTATGGCAACAGTTCCGAATATAAAAGACAACGTGTTAGTTATCGCATCGATTAAAACCACACTTAGTAAATTCTGCTTAGAAGGTTGTGGGGGGCTATATTCTTCGTCTGTTTGCATTTCAGTTTCTTCGACTTCTGCTGCAAATTTCTGTTTTCGCTCTCTTATCGATTCTACGGCGAACAGGATGCTTTAGCAAGCACCTACAGGATTTTATGGGTTGTTCTGTTCGTTTTTCCCTTCTTTGAGACCCACTCGATAAAAAATAATGCCACAAGCTATCAAGCTGATTGTCCAGACCAAAACTACGCCTTGGCTGAAGCTGAGTCCGACTAAACTGCCGAGCCAGACAAAAAATAGGACAATACCCCCAAGCAAAAGACCAAGAATTTTGCCTATGTAGATTCCTCCGTCTTCCCCTAAAAGAGAAATATACATTATGCCGAGAACTCCCAACACCGCTAAGCAGCCAATTGTAATTTTTGCTATTTTGTTACGAAAGGAAATTATTTTAGGGATTAACCGTTTTGCGAAATACGCGCACACAATAACAATTAACCATAACAAGAACAAGGATGCTATTATTTCCAAATCAACAGTTTTCATCGTCAACCTTTCTTTGGCGAAATAGTTGCCTTTTGCTCCTAACCAAAAGGCAAGATTGATTATATCCTTTGGTTGGGGATGAAACAATAAAGGATTGATTTTATTCGTTGCCGTTGGGACAATAGAGAAAACAAGAATCGGGACGACCGACCAGAAAAGACAGGTAAATAATGCAATTAAATGACGTTACAAACCAGATAGATAAACTCATCATAGGCCAACCAGCAAACAAAAACAAATTCCGTGAGCACATTGAAAGAGTAATACGAGAACTGGAAAAATACAGAGAATATCTATTGGAGCAATGGCAAAAGGCAAAAAAAGAGGGATGGCTATGCTATGATGAAATCAAAGAGGAGCAATACGAGATATACCAATTAGAGCAAATGGCAGAAGGTAAAACGGATGAATACAGGAAGTCCCTATTGGAAGGATGGCGGTGGAGAAACTTAGAACCAGCCAAAGAAGGTGAACCAGACCCCAAACCAGACCTTAACAAGCCAATCCCCAAACCATTCCCTTGGACTTGGATGCTTGACGCTTATAATGCAATTAGCAAACAGACCTATTTTACCACAAATGAACTATACCGGAGAAGCGAAAACAAGATACCTACTTCTGCCCAATTTTACATAAAGGGGAAGCCAAAACCAGACCCGCTCAATTATCTCTACGGTATGGTTTGGGGTAGTCGCGGGCAGGCCTACAAAGGGCTTGAGCTATTAGATTATCAATTCACCTTGTTGGCTATTATACACGATGCTCAAAATTGGCAGGCAGGACGGGAGAGGATATATTTTTCGTTTGTCCCGCACACACAAGATACACAAACAACAAATTTGGCCGATAGGTTTTGCGGAGCAATTTATGAGCATTTGTGCAGTCACAATGGGGCGGACGTTCTGGATACTATCGAAATAGCTTTACTGGCTGTAAAAGCAAAACTTGTCAGCACAAAGCAAAACGATATAACAACAGAAAAATGGTATCGCAATCGAACCATTCAAGCCGCACTCATAAGTGCCGCTGTTTTAATTCTTTTAACCTTTATTGGCTGGATCCTAAATTCTCACGGTAAGAATCTTAGTATTTCCTCGCAGAAAAATGATTCGACATTCATTAACGCAAAAACAAAAGGCAATCTATCACCAGCAGTTGTTACTTATGGCCCCAATAGTCAAGTGAATATATATCAAACAGCCGCACAATCTGATGTTAATTCAGAAAATAAAGAAATCGATGCAAATCGGCCTTTATAAATGGTGTGGCCTTTTGTGCCTTTTCGTGGCTTTACGTTTTCAGGAGTTGTTTTAATGCCCTGTAATCAGTTTTTCCGGTGCCTAATAAGGGAATCTGGTCAAGCTTTATAACCCGGCGGATACTGTGCAAACCTGAAAGACCCGCGGCGCGGATTTTTTTGTTGGCTTCTTCACGTTCGATTTCACGAGAAGTAAATAAGACAAGCTCGGACTGCTCGGCCTCGGTTGCTTCAACCGCAAGAGTTGGTCCTTTATCCGGTTCAGAGGGAAAGCCGGCCTCGAGAATGGATTCGATTGCGGGAAGGGAAATCATTTCGCCGCCGAGTTTGGCAAATCTTTTTAGTCGGCCCTGGAAGGTGAGAAGACCATCGTGGTCAATGCAGACAATATCGCCCGTGTTGTAGTATTGTTTGCCTTCGATTTCAACGAATGGGGAATTACCTGGATAATTGAGATAACCGGCGAAAACACTCGGGCCGCGAACAAGAAGTACTCCAGTAGCGGGAGGAGAAAGCGGCTTTGATGTTGCTGAAGCAGGCCCTGCGCTGCGCTCCGTGTCGGGATGAAGCAGGAGGCATTCGAAAGACGGGAGAAGTTTGCCTATGGAAAACGGTTTTGGGTCATTTTCGTCATTGAGCGATACGATGGGCGAACATTCGGTAACGCCATAGCCCTCAAGAATGACGGCTTTTTTGCATTTGGCGGCCATCATATCATAGACCTGTTGGGGACATTTTTCCGCGCCGGTTACGGCAAAACGCAGAGAGTCGAACTGTTCAACTGTTGCGACGCGGACAATGCCGCCGACAAACGTGGGTGTTCCGGCAAGCACGGTAACGCCATAAGCGTCGATGATTTTGGCAAGGGTGTCGGCTTCGGTGGGATTGGGGGAATAGACGGCCTGAACGCCGGCGAGCAAGGGCAGGAGCATAGTAACGGTAAGGCCGAAGGAATGAAAAGGTGGAAGGAAACCGATAAGACGGTCAGTTTCGTAGAGCTTTACCGTGTTAAGCACGTCACGTATATTCGCGATTAAGTTTGAGTGCGAAAGCGGGACGGCTTTTGGAAGCGTTTCTGAACCGCTGGTGAAAAGGATGACTGCTGTCTGGGAAACTTTCGCATTACGCAGAGAAGTCCAGGATAAATGTGCGATGAGCCAAGCGGTGAGTTTCTGCCCTCGGGAGATTTTTTCGCGGAACTGTTCAAGAAAACAGAAACGTTGGGAAACAGATGAGAGGTCAATACCCTGCAACGTAATCCTGTCAACGAGTGTTTTGCTCGTGAGGATGTGTTTGACGCCAACAGAATCGAGCGAAGCGAGGATGTTTCTTGGCCCGGCGGTCCAGTTGACCATAACAGGAACCTTTTCGGCAAACAGCGTCGCCAGATAAACGATATCGGCGGTAACGGAGGCGGGGAGCATTATGCCAACGTAGTCGCCTTCGAGTTGTTTGATTAGCGGTCGAAAGACAAGGCACGCGGTGATAATGTCACGGTATGATTTCGCGCCGGCTATCTGGTCGGCAATGACGACTCGCCTCGGCTGACGGGCGGCCTGACTGAGGAAGATTTCGGTAACAGAATCGCCGGCGGACAATGAGATACGGCTATTGATATTGTGACCGAACCATTTTGGCGGGACCGGCTTGAGGGAAGCTGTCGCCAGATAAACAAATCGCCCGCAGGCGGCGAGCATTACATCGCCAACGGTCTGCATAGCGTCGGCGTCGGCCTGTCGGAAGCCAAATTCCTTTTCGAGCCACAAGAGCAAATCAGTGCGCGCCAAGCTGTCCATTCCGAGGTCGGCAGCAAGGCGGTCAGTTTCCTTGAGATTCGAGACGCCGGAGCGCTGGGACAGTTGCTTGATAACAATTTGCCGAGTGGAATCCGGGACGGATGAGTAATCCGACTGCAAAGCAGCAGTTATTGGCTCAGAAAGGGTTCGCGTGCCGCCTTTTTCCCAGATAGTGTAAGGAACATAGGTATTGGGCGGGGCATCAGTGTTGTAAAAATCCTCGAGGAAACGATTGAAAGTATTGCGGTCTGCATCGCGAGGCAAATCCGGCGGCTCACAAAATTCGATGGTAACTTTCCGGCGAGGCGCGAAGAAGATTAAACTTGCGAGCAATTGAAGTGCGCCTTTTAACAGGACAGGGACGACGAGCGGCTCTCTGCCCCCTGCCCAGCTAAACCGGCTGCCCCACAGACCGCGGGTGCGAACAAGAACGACACGGGCGCCGGGGAAATTTTCCAAAATACGTTCGACGGAGCTGTTTGCGCCGAGCGATTCTTTATAACCGTGATATACCCTCCCCGCCGGCCACAATAAAAGATTGTCCCCCTGTTTAAGCCCTTCGATCGTCTCATCAAGCACCTTTTCAATCTCGGCCTTAGCCGACGGGCCGTAGGTCGCGATGCTTGGGACGGTCCGTATGCCCCAGCGGCGGGCGAAGAAACGTATGACGGGACGGTTGACCTGGTCCTGGTCGCCGAATCCCTTGGGGGCGAATTTGCCGTGGAGATAAGTGAACATAATGATCGGGTCGATAAGCGCAGGGTGATTGGGAAGAAAAACGATTCCGGTTTTGCCCTTGTCGGCAATTTTGTCGAGGCCGATAAGCCGGATGCGGTAACGCAGGGACAAAGCCAGCTTACATATTGTCAGCACGATAAAATCAAGCATTTTAGGCTCTCCCGCGCAGCGATATTAACAACCAGCAGGCCACCGCCAATGTTAATATCGCCGAAATCGCGAAACAGTTGCTGGGCCTGATGCGCATAAAGTCCAAGATATAAAAAACCGCGCCTGAAAACAATATACCAACAAAATCAGCAAAGTTCGACGAGGCAATCATCCTGCCTTTCATCTGAGGGGCGGGCCTGATTTGAACAAAGCTGGTTACCGGAATCGAAAATATCCCGCCAGCAATACCCAGTACCGCCAACGCGCCAATGACGACCGCTACGTGCGTAAACGAAGGCAGATACGGAACCGCCGCCACCGCAAACATCGCAATTGCCATTACAATCGCCGCGGGAACCAGCACCCGATACCACCTGGCTCCTTTAGCAACCAAAGGAGCGAGCAAACTGCCGATGCCGACTCCCACAAGCTCAATGACAATCAGGATACTGGTCATCGTCTTGCTAAGGCCGAACTGAGTCAGGCCCAGTGGAGTAATAATAAGGATTTGCAGCGATCCTGCAAACCAGAAAAACGCCTTGGCGAAAATCGATTTGGCGAGCAGCGGGTCGCCGGCGGTTCGGGCAAGTATAATGACGGATTCCACAGGCCCGGCCCAGGGAAATCTCGCCTTTGGCGAGGCAGCGGGAAACTTCGGGAGCAAAAAGGATATGACAAGTATAGTCAGTGCGGTGATTATCCCAATACCCGCCGCAAGACACAAACCGAGAGGGACATCAGACATTATACCCCTGGCGTCGAGAACAAAACCAACCACCACGATACCCAGCAATATCGCAGTGTTCATAACCATAATGATTATCCCATTGGCCGCGACTACATAATCGGCAGGATAAAGTTCCGGGATTGAGCCGTTGATTGCCGGGCTGAAAATCGCCGACTGCACACCGATTATGAATATCGTTATAAGGATAATCGGCCAGCTCATTATGTAAAGGCCAACAGCCCCGGCGATAAAGGCGGCGAGCGAAATCAGTTTTGAGGCAATTATTACCGAGCGTTTTGAAAAACGGTCCGCCAAAAAACCCGCATACGCTGCAAAAACAATAAATGGCAGTGTAAACAGGACCATAATATAACTTTGCAGATATGCCAGCCCCCCTGCTACCGCCAGCAGTATCGCGCCCTGACGATAAAAATTATCGTTAAACGTCCCCATAAAACAAACGGCAATCATAGCGGTGAATTTGCGACGAGTGTCTTGAGAACGTGCGTCGTTCGGTGTGCTCATTTTAATCCCGCCAGAGGTTCCGAGTATCCTTGATTATAATGTATAACATTCCGATGAAGCCGACAAAGAAACCGGCAAGAAGAAACCAGGGACTGGTCTGTAATCTTTCGTCAAGTTTGTAGCCGAAGTAGCAGAACAGGATAATGACGCCGGCAAACTCAACACCAAGCCCCGACCATTTCATAAGGGCCTTCCATTTTTTGTTTTCCGACTGGTTTTCCTGCGGGGACATTAGGATGAACTCTTACCGGCAGAATCGAGTAAAGTTTTGAGCAGGGCGACTTTCCGGGTTTCGTGCTCCTGCTGGTCCGGGGTATAAGCAGCGGTTGAAATTTTTTTCTCGATTCGTTCAATCATATGCTCGACTTTTTCCTTTTTGACGTCGATTGAGGAAACCGCATCGTTTGAGACGATGGTCGCGATATTTTCGCCGATGAGGGCAAAGCCCTTGTCGATAACCACAATCGCCTTATTGTGCCGTGGCTTGCCGGTTTCTTCGGACGTATATTCGACCTCCATCATCCCAAGTCCAAGCTCGCAGAACATCGGCATATGGTCGCAAAGGACGCCGACCATACCATCGTGGGCGGGGAATACAATCGACGTGGCTTTACAATCGATTACCTTGCCCGGCGGGGCAACTACAACGCACTGAAAAGTATTATCCATATTCAAAGCAGGCCGATATTATTTTTCTTTTGATGTCAGGGTCGCCGCTTTCTGTTCGGCGTCTTCGATTGAGCCGACGTACATAAACGCCTCTTCCGGCAGCTTGTCCCATTTGCCCTCGCATATCTGCTTGCAGCTTTCAACGGTGGAGGCGAGTTCGACGTATTGGCCTTCGAGGCCGGTAAACTGTCTTGACACGAAAAACGGCTGAGAGAAGAACCTTTCGAGTTTTCTCGCTCTTGCGACGATTGTCTGGTCCTGCTTGCTCAGCTCGTCAACGCCGAGAATCGCGATAATATCCTTAAGGTCGTTATACCTCTGTAGAAATTCGAGGACCATCTGGGCGGTTTCATAATGTTTTTTGCCGACAATATTCGGGTCGAGCAGCCGCGATGTGCTTTCGAGCGGGTCAACGGCAGGATAAATACCTTTCTGGGTTATCGCCCTGTTTAGCACGACAAAGGAATCGAGGTGCGTAAACGCAGCAGCCGGCGCCGGGTCAGTCAGGTCGTCGGCGGGGACATAAATGGCCTGCACGGATGTTATCGAGCCAGTCTTCGTGGAGACAATACGTTCCTGCAATTGTCCCATCTCCGTCGCCAGGGTTGGCTGATAGCCGACCGCCGACGGGATACGTCCGAGAAGCGCGGATACTTCCGAGCCGGCCTGTGAGAACCTGAATATGTTATCGATAAAAAGCAGCGTATCACCCACGCCGCTTTCACAGAAAAATTCCGCCATAGTCATCGCGGTAAGGGCAACTCTCAATCTTGCTCCGGGCGGCTCATTCATCTGGCCGAAAACCAGGCAGGTATGATTGAGGACGGTATCCTCGCTGCTGCCGATTTTTGTCCTCTGCATTTCGAGCCAGAGGTCATTTCCTTCCCTTGTTCTTTCGCCAACGCCCGCAAAAACAGAATATCCGCCGTGTTTTGTGGCGATTCTGGCGATGAGTTCCTGAATGATGACGGTCTTGCCGACGCCTGCGCCGCCGAAGAGACCTGTTTTGCCGCCGCGGACAAACGGACAGAGCAGGTCAATGACTTTTATACCCGTTTCAAACATTTCCGTTTTGGCGGAGAGGTCGATGAGTTTCGGCGGGTCCCTGTGAATAGGTTTTGTCATAGATACTTGTATGGGGCCTAACTGGTCAATCGGCTCGCCGAGGAGGTTAAAGACCCTGCCAAGCGTTTCCTTGCCGACGGGGACCATCAATGGCGAACCGGTATCGATGACCTCCATACCGCGTTTGAGACCCATCGTGCTGCTAAGCGATATAGCGCGAACTCTTCCGCCGCCGAGATGCTGCTGGACTTCGCCGTAGAGTTTCGTCCGGCCTTTGCCGAAATCGCCCGGTATCTGCACCGCGTTGTAAATAGAGGGTATTTTTTCCGGGTCAAATTTAGCGTCAAAGACGCTGCCTATCACCTGAATTATAGTTCCTTTATTCACGCCAGATCTCCTGTACCGCCAATAATATCGAGTAATTCTCCGGTTATCTGCGTTTGTCTCGCACGGTTGTATTCCGTGGTTAAATCCTTAATCATCTCGTCGGCGTTTTCCGTCGCGTTTCTCATTGCGACCATTCTCGCGAAGTGTTCACTCAGGGCGGCGTCCATAAAGCACGCCGATATCCAGGCGGACACAATCATTTTGGCAAGCGATTCCACGCTTTTATAAATCGGGGGAGAGAAATAGAAATCCTCGAAGGATAATTTCCAGGGCCAGATAGGCGTGGACCTTGTCGCCAGCTGGGCAATCAAATCCGTCAGCGGCATAATCGTAAGCGATTGTGCCTGCTGGCTGGAGGCAGAATGGTAATGCATAAACACCATCGAGAACTGTTCGAGGTCGCCTTTTATATACTGGTCGATAAAGTCGTCGGCGATTTCCTCGATTTGAAGATAAGTGGGCATCTCGTCGAGTTCTGTGTAAACTTTTTTGGGCGTGACGCCGTAATGGTTGAGCGAGTTCAAAAGCCGGCCTTCCGGGAGATAAATATCAAGCTGTTTTCCCGCCGCCTGGGCCATTTTAAGATGGATAGAGAGGAGTTTGAAAATCTCCGAGTTATAAGAGCCGCACAGACCGCGTGTTGAGCCGACAGCAAGAACCGCCCATTTGCCCTCGGTTTTTTCGCTCATCAGAGGATGCGTCAGCGCGGCCTCGCCGGTAGCCATAAGGTACCCGGCCCTGGCCAGGGCGTTGTGATAATCACTTTCGGACTGCCACAGGCGATTATATAATTTAAATCTCGCGGTGGATATCATCTCCATCGTCCAGGTTATACGGCAGATGTTCTGTGCCGCTTTGCGTCTCCGAAGTATTTGTCTTATGGCTGCCATTGTTCAGCGTATCTTTACTTGCGTGTTTCCTTGAATTTTCTGATAGCCGCGGTGATATTTGCCGCCAGCTCATCGTTTAATTCGCCGGTTGTATTAATTGTGGTTACTAAAGCCGGATGTTCTTTTGTAAGCCACTGGATAAGCGGGACGCCGAATTCATTGACCTTGTTGACTGGGATATCATCGAGAAGTCCCGTTGAGCCGGCGAAAATGGTTATGACCTGTTCGCCGACGGTCATCGGGGCGAATTGCGGCTGTTTAAGCAATTCGACCATCCGGGCGCCCCTGTCGAGCTGTGCCTGTGCGGTAACATCAAGCTCAGTCCCAAGCCGGGCGAAATTGAGCAGCTCATTATATGAAGCCAGCTCAAGACGGAGCTTCGCGGCGACGCGTTTCATCGCGGCGACCTGCGCGTTTCCACCTACTCGGCTGACGCTTATGCCGACGTCGATGGCGGGCTTTATCCCGGCGTGAAAGAGGTCCTTCTGGAGATAAATCTGGCCATCGGTGATTGAAATAACGTTGGTGGGAATATAGGCGGAGACCTGGCCTTCGAGCGTTTCGACTATTGGCAGCGCGGTGAGCGAGCCGCCGCCCAGCGCGTCGGAAAGTTTCGCGCTTCGTTCAAGAAGCCGGCTGTGCAGATAGAATATGTCGCCGGGGTACGCCTCTCGGCCCGGAGGACGCCGCAGCAGCAAACTCAACTGGCGATACGCAACCGCGTGCTTGCTAAGGTCGTCGTAAATGCAAAGCGTGTCGCGGTGCTGCTCATACATAAAATGCTCCGCGATAGCACAGCCCGCGTAAGGCGCTATGTACTGCATAGGTGCGCTGTCGGCGGCGGCAGCGGCAACCACGACCGTGTAATCCATCGCGCCATGACGCCTGAGCGTCTCGACTATTTCGGCGACGGTGGATTCCTTTTGGCCGATGGCGACGTAAACGCAGATTACATTTTGTCCTTTTTGATTGATTATTGCGTCAACGGCGATAGCGCTTTTGCCCGTCTTGCGGTCGCCGATAATAAGCTCTCTTTGTCCCCTGCCAATGGGTATCATTGAATCAATGCTTTTTATGCCCGTCTGAAGCGGCTGTTTGACGGGCTGCCTTTCGGAAATATTGGGGGCTTCGGATTCGATGAATCTTCTCGCGGCGGCGGTTATGGGCGATTTGCCGTCAATCGGCTCACAAAGCGGGTTTACGATTCTGCCGATTAATTCGGGGCCTACCGGCACCGAGAGCAACTGGCCGGTCGCATAAACATCCGAACCTCCCTTGACACTCGTGCAGTCGCCGTAAATGACGGCCCCGATGGAGTCCTCTTCGAGGTTGAATACCTCGCCGCGGACGTCGTTTTCGAAGCGAAGCATTTCGCTGGACATCGCGTTTTCCAGGCCGTAGATACGCGCGATGCCGTCGCCGACTTCGACGACCCTGCCCACGGAGGAGACGTCGAGCTTGTTCTTGTACCTGGTTATCTCCTGTTTGAGAATACTGCTGATTTCACTGATATTGGACTTCATCTTTTATCCTTATTTGTTTGCAACTGTCCATTACCGTCCGCACGGCGCGATACAGCCGACTCCTTATCGAATTATCGATAACGCTTTCGCCGTATCTTATGACCGCCCCGCCCATAATGGCGGGTTTAACGTTCAATTTGAGCTGGACCTCCTTGCCCATCGCTTTCGAAATGGCCTGCGTGACATTGGCCAGCTCATCGGGAGTGATATTTTCGTGAAGCGTCAGCTCGACAATGCTGATGCCATGATGGGCATCCCATATTTCGCCGAACCTCTCTATCATTTGCGGCAGATACATCGTCCTGTTGTGTCTGTCCACTTCGAGCAGAAAATTCAGGGTCAGCTCATTTATTTTCCCCGCGAACATTCTGTTTAGAAGCGACTGTTTGTACTCGGCGGAGAACTGCGGCGAGGACATAATATGCAGAAACTCCCTCTCCTCAGCGATTAGCGTCTCCAGCAGTTTCATTTCGCCTTTCAACTCTTCGACTACTTTGAACTGCTCGGCAAGCTCGTAAATCGTTCTGGCGTAGAGGTCAGCAACATGCAAACCAATGTCGGTTCCTGTCATCGCGTATCACCCGATTGTTCGCGTTTGAGCTTTTCTATGGATTCATAGAGGAGTCGCAGGTTGTCCTCGTGCGTAACCGCCCTGCCGACGATTTCGCCGCTGAGCGCCAGCAGCATATCCTCGGCTTCCTGCCACATCTGCTGAGAGGCGGAGATTCTGGCATATTCAATATCCGATTGCGCCCTGCGTTTCATCTGTGCAATTTCGTTGCCGGCCTTGCCAATCATTTCCTTTTCGAGCAATTGCGCCTGCGCGGTCAATTTGTTCACTATTTCGATGCCCTGCTGCTTGTACTGGTCGAGCAGCAATTCGGCGTTCTTCCGCGACGTGTCCGCTGCGTCTATCTGCTGCTTAATATAATCCTGTCGTGCCTGAAGCTGACCAACCAACGGCTTCCACGCCACCTTGCTCAGGATTAAAAGAAGCAGCAGAAACGCGACCAGCGTCCACAATGAATCTGCAAACGTGCCGCTGAAGATGCTTTGCTCCTCGGCTGCCGCCTCGCCGCCTGACGCCAATGCGCATGCGCTTATTAAAAGCGCCAGCAACACAACTACCGTTGTTTTCGACTTGAGCATTTATGCGCCCTTTTCTTTTATCCTTTCGTCCAGAAGATCGCCAAAAAGCCGATGACCAAGGCAAACAGTGTAACACCCTCAATCAGGGCCGCCGCGATAATCATCGCCGTAACGATTCTTCCGCCGATTTGCGGCTGGCGGGCGATTGCCTCGGTTGATTTGCCGCCGATGAAACCGATACCGATACCCGCGCCAAGTATCGCCAGGCCGCAGCCGATGCCGGCGCCGAGTATCGCCAAGCCATTGCCGCTCATTTCAGCCAACATACTTCCTGCTAATTCAGTCATTTTTACAAAACCTCCAAAAACATCAACTTATCAATTCAATTATGTTCTGCTTCCAAAGCCAAGCTTATAAATAACGTGGAAAGCAAGGTAAAGATATACGCCTGTATAAATGCGATGAGCAGTTCGAGAAACGACATCGCTACTATCGCCCCAACCGAACCTGCTACGGCAAACCAGTTCTTGAAAATCAGTATGAGGCCGACGAAGGTCGCGAGTACTATGTGCCCCGCGAGCATATTGGCGAACAAACGAACGGCAAGAGCGAACGGCCGAACCAGGGCGCTTAATATCTCCAGGACATAAATCAAGGGCAGAATCGGCCACGGCACCTTCGGCGCCAGCATCGAGAGATATTTTAACAACCCGTATTCTTTTATCCCGACGGCGTGAGTAAGGACGAATGTCACCATCGCCAGGGTTCCTGTAATCCAGATGTTGGCTGTGGCGCCGCCGCCGAAACGCTCCTCTCTTCCTGTTATGAGATAGTAAATCGCTTCAGTAGGAACCATCCCGAGCAGATTCATCGTCAAAATGAAGAAGAATATCGTCCATACAAAAAAGATAAATCTGTCGGCGTTGTCTCCGAGGATTGGGCGGGCAACCTCATCGCGAAGAAAAACGCATAAACTTTCGACAAAGTTCTGCCACCCGCGGGGCATTAAGCTTTTCCTGCTTACCCCAAGAGGGATTATTATCAGCAAAACAACCGCGGCAACAGTCACCATCAGCATATGATTGCTGAATACTATCTCATAACCGCCTATTGAAAAACGAAACAACGGCGCAGCTATCACCGGCCTGAGCGGGTCTAACTCAGCTAAAACAACGCTATATAACATCTGGCATCTCAACGTTGCTGTCCTGTTTTATCGGTCTTTCCTTTATGTATTCGGCAAAATCAGGGCAAATTCGCCAGTCAACTTCGCCTCAGGTATTGAGTTGTTGACCATTTCGGAGCGGGAGGGTAGTATAACACCTATGCGGCAATCAAGCCAACTAAATGTATCAGGTTTAGAAAGGGAATAAAAATGTGTAATACGTGTGGATGCAAGTCGGGAATGAAAAAGAGCATCAAGAAGACAAAGAAGAGCAAGACAAAAGGCAAGAAGAAATAATTGCCGATTTCCAATTGGCGATTGCCAATTGATTAAAAATTGTCCGACGAAGCCGGCCCGTTATTCAAGGATGCGACGAAGGGTTGTCTCGTCAATCGCCGTCGCGGGGACAAAGCGGTCAGAGTTCATATACCGTAACAAACTGTGCAATAGCTGTCTTGCTTCGGGTTTATCCTGTATCGCGGGCAGATTTATTGAGCAGACAAGCAGTTTACCCTTGCCCATTTTAACCTCAAAGACATTACCAAGTTTTTTCGCACGTTCGAGGTTGTCGATGACCTGAACAATCGGCCTGTAACCGGCGGGCATAGCGTCGAGAATCATCGTGCGGGAATTGCGGAGCAGGTTGAACCACTGCCAGTTGGAGTGGAACTCCGTGGGAAAATCGGCGAACGCAGGATGATTAGGGTCGCAAAGGATACCCAGCGTCCCCGGCGCAAGAGGCATCTTCCTTTCCTCGGCCAGTTTTTTGAACATTCCGTAATTCCAGAAATCAGAGGCAAATGTCCCTTCAAGGGAATTTTCCAAGTCGTTGGCTTCCGGTATAAGCAGAACGCTTTTGCCGGCATTCAATGCCTCTCGCGCCGCATCATCATATTTTCGGCTTACGATGACATTGCCCGCGGATGTATCGACCTTATCGGGATATACCCAGATATTATATGAATTGGTGAACTTCGTTCCTTCAATCGCAAGCGTAAGTTTGAGTTTTGCCGGCGAAGCAATGTCCTTAAGAGGAATGTTGATATCGCCGAGCGACACAAGCGTTCCCTGAGATATATTTTGCGAGGGTAGTCGTCCGGAGGCAAGAGTGTCTCCTTTAGCATTTTGCAGAGTCCAGACGCCGACGGCATCGTTTATGTCAGACGAGCCAAAGTGAGCGACCCGCGTCTTGGCATTAAATGTCTCGCCCACGGTCCAGGTATATTTGCTCATACGAATCAGAGGGACGGTTTCGGAACAGAATTGTCGCCACTTGGCCGGCTCGATGAGTCCCTTGGAATCCATAAACGCGTCGAGTATGCCCACAAGCGCGGTGCCCTGCCCGGGGAAATCCTGCAAATCGAGAAGCTGGAATCCGCCAAATCCGGGAGTTCGCAATGTGGCCTCGATATCCTCGCGGTAGCAAAGCACTGCTAATGCGCCCGATGCCCGGAAGAAATCGTCTGCTTGGTCGAGCATGCCATTTTGTTTCAGGCGGTCGCGAAAGATTTCGAAATTGCGAGCCCGAACAACGCCGGTGTACTTGTCGATTTCGCGGTAGTCGGGATATATTTGATATTGGCCTATTTCGGTTGAAACCACAGGCACGGTAATGCCTTTGATTTCGCGGGCGTAATCTTTTTCTGTCCCGGGCGGACCAATTTGAATATGTCCCAGCGGAGTATCAACCGCAGCGTATGAGCCGCGAATTTTCTGCCAGCGAACCTGCCAGCTCACCCAGAAATCGTCGTTGGGGTCAACCATACCGAACCAGTTGTTGGTGCCCTGGGCGTAAAGATGACGTGAGTCAAGCTGACGGAAGTGTTTGACGACCGGCGCCATCAACTCCTGTTTGCCGCCCAGCTCATTTCCCAGCGATAGCATTACAAATGACGGGTGGTTGCCGAACATTTTCAGAAGACGTTCACCTTCGGCCAGACAGAAGTTGTCGTGGTTTGGCTCGCCGAAGTTGGCCCAGTTGGGCAATTCCGGCTCCATATAAATACCGAGCTGGTCCGCGGCCTCGAACGCCGCTTCGGGCGGGCACCAGGTATGAAAACGATAATGATTTATGCCGTAGGACTTGGCAATGTTGAATACCTTGAGCCAGCCATCAACAGTCATCGGCGGATAGCCCGTAAGAGGGAAAACGCAGGCGTCGTGTTTGCCGCGAAGTAATGTCGTTTTGCCGTTGATATTGAATTGTGTCCCCTTTGCCTTGAATTCGCGCAAACCGAAAACAACCTCTCTGTTATAGGCATACTTTTTTCCTGCCGACGAAGCATCGAGAGAAACGGCAATCCTGTATAGTACAGGAGCAAATTCGTCCCAGCATTGCGCGGTATCACCAAGTGGATAGTTGACTTCAACTACCGAGGGTTTGTCGCCGGCCGGGAAGGCAATCGAAACGGGTTTGCCCTGCGGCGTCCCGTCCGATTTAGATGCATTAAGTGTCAGGGTGGAATTTGCCAGCAGCCCCTTCGTGTTGACGACCGCGACTCGAACTCTGATTGTTTTTGCGGCGACGTCGGGATAAACCTGGACATCATCGATATAAACGGGGTCGGTCGCGATAAGTCCGATTTTGCCGATGGCGCCGTTCCAGTTGGTTTGCGTCTGGTCGCTAATCTGGTGAGGGTCGCCGATGGGCGGATATTCGGAATTATTGATTCGCAGCGTCAACTGGTGTCTGCCGGGCGACAGAGGGCCAAGTGAATAAATATGAGGAGTAACTAACGAATTCTGTGTGCCGAGACCGTTGCCGTCAACCCAAAGTCGGCTGTTTTTGGTGCGTTCGAGAAACAACGTGATACATTTGTTTGACCAGTCGGTCGGCACATTTATATCCTGCTGATACCAAGCGGAGCCAACGAGAGGATACAACCGCGTCAACCGGGTTGTTTCGCGGGCATTGTTGAGTGTCCCCTTGCTATTTTCGTCGGTAGTGCCGGGCAGCTGAATGGTATCGTCGAGAGTTTTTTCGAACCATTTTTCCTTTACGCCGGCGTTGTTCACGTCGAGAGCAAATCGCCACTTGCCAGCCAGAGGAATCCAGTTATCCGCGGCCAAAACAGGTACGGCACAAAAAACCAGTATCAGCACAATCAAAGTTCTACACGCTGTTCTCATAACACATCCTTTTATTGGCTGACTGTGAGATTATAACTTTGTTTTGCCTCGGTTTTGAAGGCCACGACATTGGTTTCAGGCCGAGTTACCTCAACAGCTTTTCCCTTTAAGGTGACATTTATCGGCACTGCTGTGCGAACGCGAACAGGGTTGCCGTTTATCGACTTTATCGTTGCATTGTCCAAGCGACCATCCTTCCAAGAAATATCTACCTCGAACCCGCCTCTTGCCCTTAACCCTTTTACTGAGCCGGTTGGCCAGACCTTCGGCAGTGCAGGCAGCATTTCTATTTCACCATTTATGCTCTGGAGAAGCATTTCCGCTATGCCTGCTGTGCCTCCGAAATTGCCGTCAATCTGAAAAGGCGGATGAGCGTCGAACATATTCGGATATGTGCGGTCCGGGGTTAGCAGCATACGAAGGATTTTATAAGCGTGCTCAGCGTCGTGCAGCCGAGCCCAGAGATTCAATCGCCAGCCGAGTCCCCAGCCGGTGGCGTCATCGCCACGAATCTCCAGTGATTTGCGAGCCGCCGCGGCAAACTCCGGCGTCTTGCGCACTGAAATCTGGTCGCTTGGAAAAAGCGCGTAAAGAAACGATACGTGACGGTGGTGAATTTCCGGCGCCTGCATATCCCAGTCATCGAGCCATTCCTGAAGCTGACCCGCTTTGCCGATTTGAATCGGCGCAAGACGGACGCGTGCGACAGCAAGACGTTCGCGGAAATCTTTGTCAATGCCGAGTATTTCCGACGCGATTATGCAGTTGGAAAACAGGTCACGCAGAATCTCCATATCCATCGTCGGCCCCGCGCAAATGCTCACGCCGCCGACCGGATGAATGTTTTCAGGCGACAGCGACGGGCAGGTAACAAGCCAGTGATGATTCGGCTCCTCAACGAGGGTATCAAGAAAAAACTGGGCCGAACCTTTCATCACGGGATACGTCTTTGCCAGAAATTCCTTGTTGCAGCTGAACAGGTAATGTTCCCAGATGTGCTGACAAAGCCACGCCCCGCCCGTAGGCCAAAAGCCCCACAACGGCCCATCGACCGGCGCAGAGGCACGCCACAAATCGGTATTATGATGACAAACCCAGCCATTGGCATCCCAGTCCACTTTCGCGGTTTGAGCGCCGGTCTCATTCAAATCCGTTATCATCGCAATTAACGGCTCGACACACTCGGACAGGTTGGTCGTCTCCGCGTGCCAATAGTTCATCTCGGTATTAATGTTAATCGTATATTTGCAGCCCCAGGGCGGATTAGTGCTCTCATTCCACAATCCCTGCAGATTCGCCGGCTGGTCGCCCGGTCGTGAACAGCAGATAAGCAGGTATCGCCCAAATTGAAAATATAAAGCCGCAAGCTGCGGGTCATTGGTGGCAGCAAAGGTTTTGATTCGCGCGTCGGTCGGACGTTTGCTCGCTTCAGTATTGCCGAGGTCTAACTTTACCCGGCTAAACAGCCGCTGGTGCTCGGCTATATGGTCTCTGCGAATAACTTCAAAAGTTCTTTTTGTCGCATCACTGATA
This sequence comes from Sedimentisphaerales bacterium, assembly GCA_050015775.1. GTDB lineage: Bacteria > Planctomycetota > Phycisphaerae > Sedimentisphaerales > Anaerobacaceae > Fen-1362. Next base: position 19,019 of record JBEKAT010000014.1, read on the forward strand.
TGCTTTTTGGTAATAGCGTCCGGGTCGCCGGTGACATCCTTGAAACTCTTATAACTTGTCGCGGCATCGACCAGCAGCATCGCAGAATCTGCTCCTGTAACGGAAATCTGGTTCTGGTCATTGCTGACTTGCCCGCCGGTGACAATAACTTTCAAAAGGGCCTGAAACTTCAACGCCCCCCTGACACCTGCCGCCTGCGGGTTGACGCCACGCATCACCACTGTATCCGGCGCCTCCACCATGACCACCGCTTTTTGCGGTGTGCGCATCGCTGCGGCAAACGAAATCTTTCCCGGCTTGTCCGCTGTCAGGCGAACAACAATTACCTGGTCAACCGGGCTGGAAAATACTTCGCGTGTGAAATTTACATCACCGGCGCTGAAATCCACACGGGCAATGGCGGTATCAAGGTCAAGCTGCCGGCGGTAATTTGCGGTCCCTTCGATATTAGCAAACGTAAGATACAAATCTCCAACCGTCTGATACGGCATCTGCGTTATCGGCCTGCCCATCATTTTCGCGCCGATGAGCTTGTTGGCTTCGTTGAAGTCGCCCGCGAAAATCAGCCGGCGCGCCTCGGGAAGCGCAGCGGAGGCATTTGGATTAGTCGGGTCGTATGGCCCGCCCGCGGAAAGAGTGTCTTCGTTAAGCTGGATACGTTCCTTATCGATGCCGCCAAAGACCATCGCGCCGAGCCGGCCATTGCCGATGGGCAACGCCTCAACCCATTGTTTCGCCGGCTGTGTGTACCACAGCGTCAAATCCTGAGAGTTATCGACCGCATACACGGACGATGAACAAAGAACAATGAACACCAAAAACCGAACACCGAATGCTGAACGCTGTTTGTTGAACCGCCCTTGTATTCTCATTTCAACATTCTCCTGTCTCCATAAATAACGCCGGAGCAATTATGAACCCATCCTGTTCCGGCCCAAAAATACATTCACTACTTGAATCGCAGCCGATTATCTGACATAATCAATGAAACGGCAAGTAGTAAGAAGCTGGAGCATTGCTTACTCTGACGATTATGAACAAACGCAGTGGGCTTGGATTTACATTAGTAGAACTATTAGTCGTCATCGCCATCATAGCTCTGTTGATGGCCGTATTACTCCCTGCGCTGAACCGGGCAAGAGAGCAGGGAAAACGGGCGGTCTGCCTGTATTATCAGAGACAGATGGCCAGTGCCTGGATGATGTACGCGGACGATAACGGCGATAAAATTATCTGCGGCGACGCAGAAGAATACGGGGATTGGGAAACATCAACCGGTGCATATTCCTGTGTTGCTCCTATTGGCAATCATTGCAGAGAGAAACCCTGGGTTCTGAGGGACTGGGATGGGACACTAACTTTAGCACAAAAAAAAGACCAGATAACGAATGGGGCGTTATTCAGGTATGTCAAAGACTTAAAGGCCTACAAATGCCCGAGGGCTAATGCCGACGAGACGAGGTCTTTTTCTGTAGTTGATGCAATGAATGTCACAGTGATAGCGGGGGCTTCTCCTTCGGGCGTTGGCAGCGGCGCAGTGCTTATTAAGAACCGCCAGCAGATTAAAAAAACATACGAGCGTATGATTTTTGTTGATGACGGTGGCGTACAAGGAAAAACAGAGGGCGGCTGGACGGTCTATGTCACCCGACTGGCATGGTGGGACCTGCCGTCGGCACGGCATGGTGACGGGACAACATTTTCTTTTACTGATGGCCACGCCGAATACCACAAATGGGTAGAGAACAGCACTTTTGACGCCATCAGAATTGGAATCGCGGGAACCTCAAACCCCGCATATCCAAGCAGCAAGGACATTCGATGGTCATCGATTGTCGCCTGGGGCTCAGACGTAGCAGGAAAAGGAAATTAAAACAAATCACCTGAAACCAATAATTTCAGGTTCACCGATAACGCATATAAATGTAAAAATAGGGCCGACTATTTTTCAGCCGGCCCTCTTTCTAATTAATTTAAGTTCTATTAGTTGAATACTACCTGCTTTGGACAATAACTTCCGCCAAGGTCAGGCCATCGCTTTCGGCGGTTGTGCGAATATCGCCTGTTTGCCCTTCTTTGGTCCGCAGAATCAGCATCGCCTTGCCAAAGAATAATTTATGGTTGTTGTCCTGGAATGGCTCGTAAGACAATGGGTTGCCGTTGTCGATACCCGCAATCTCGGCCGGACCATCGACTTTGAACTTAATCGAATTATCCGCAAGCGGGCAAAGCACGCCGTTGGCATCAAGGGCCTCGACGAAGATATAGCAGAGGTCTTCGCCCGTGGCTTTCAAATCTTTTCTATCCGGAGTTAGTCGTATTTTCGCCGGCTCACCCGCCGTGCGCATAACTTCCTGACCTATCTCTTTACCATCCTTATAAGCGACCGCCTTCAGCTCGCCCGGCTCATAATTTACATCGTTGAAGCAAAGGCGGTATTTATCTATTGAACCATAGTAAGACGGCCCCGCTTCTTTCGCCTTGGTCAGTTTGCCTAATGAATTACCGTTAAGGAACAACTCAACTGTATCGCCGTTTGTATAGACATATACGGGGACATTCTGTCCGATTCTGTCGGGCCAGTTCCAGTGAGGCAGGATATGTATGGTAGTAACATCAGGCCGCCAGTAGCTGCGATAAAGATAAAAGCGGTCTTTGGGTATGCCCGCGAGGTCAACTATGCCGAAATAGGAGCTTCTCGCCTGCTTGCTGTAAGGCGTCGGCTCGCCGAGATAATCAAAACCCGTCCAGACAAACTCGCCAGCCACAAACCTGTCCTTCTCCATCAAAGCAAACTCACGGTCCGGGATATCCGACCATTGAGCGGCGTTGCGATCGTATGAATCGACCTGGAACGTGCTTGAGTACTGCGTCTTCGAACCACGCAAAGGCAATTCGTAAAAACCGCGAGTGCTAAGCGCAGAAGCCGACTCGCTGTAAATAATCGGTTTATCCGGATAACGAGTCCTGTATTGAGCGTATCTTCGCTGATAGTTCCAGCCGGTAAGATCCAGGGCGTCAAAGATTGATTGTGCTACCTGGTTGGGAAAACAACAGGCCATACCAACAGGGCGTGTTACATCGTATTTGCGGACAAAATCGCTCATAAATTTCACCCGTTCCTTCGTCAGGCCCTGCGGGTCTTTGGGCGGTTCGTAAATTTCGTTGCCTATTGACCAGACGACAATACTGGGATGATTGCGGTCGCGCATCACGAAATTGCGAATCTGTTTTTCGCCGTATTGTTCCAGAGGCATCTTGTTTGGCTCGAATCTGTCCGCCGTCTTGTCCCACTTGTCAAAGCACTCATCCCACACGACAAAACCCATCCTGTCGCAAAGCTCAAGCAATTCCGGCGCAGGCGGGTTGTGGCTTGTGCGAATGGCGTTTACGCCCATATCACGCATAATCTCCAATTGGCGTTCCATCGCGCGGGTATAAAACGCCGCGCCGAGGGCGCCCTGGTCGTGGTGCAGGCAAACGCCGTAAAGCTGAACACGCCTGCCATTAAGATGAAATCCGTCATTGGCGGTAAACTCGAATGCACGAATGCCGAATGTGGTTGTATCTGTATCAACTATTCTTTCGCCCTGCCGGACGATTGTTTTCGCCGTATAAAGTTTCGGGCTTGTGATATCCCATCGCTGCGGATTGGCAATCACAAACGACTGACTAACATCCTTTGAACCGCCGGCAGGTATGGAAACACCGTCGGTCTTTAGGGTCGCTGCCGTCTTGCCGTCCGGGTCAAGCAAGGCAACCTCAACGCTTACCTTCGATTTGCCCTTGAGATGATTTTCAATAGTCGAGCGAACATCGATCTTCGCTGACGCATCGGCCACTTTGGGGGTCGTAACATAAGTTCCCCAGTGAGCGAGTTGAATCGGGTTGCAGACGGTCATCGTAACCTTGCGGTAGATTCCTGCGCCTGGATACCACCGCGTGCCGTGATTGCGAGTATCAACATACACCGCGATGATGTTGTCGGTACCAAACTTCACATAAGGCGTCGCATCGACGCAGAAAGACATATAACCATAATCCCATTCGCCGGCCAACTTACCGTTGATTAAAACCTTCGGAAACGCCATCACGCCGTCGAAATCAAAATACACTCGTGTACCAGCGTCGGCCTTATCCAGCTTAAAGCTCTTGCGATACCACCCTTGGCCCCACCACGGCAGTTTGCCGGCGTAGCCGTCTTCTTTGGGATTAAATGGCCCGGCGATTGCCCAGTCGTGAGGCAACCGAACCGCCTTCCACGATGAATCATTAAAATCAACCGCCTCAGCCCCCTTCTGGCCGCCTTTGGCGAACTTCCAGTCACGGTTGAAATTCACTACCTGTCGTCCGGCGGTATTTTCGCCAATTTGTGTGACGGATTTACCTGCTGGCTCACATGATAAACTGAGTGCGAGTGCAAACGCTACAATCGTTACAATCAGAACTCCTCTTCGCGTCTTCATTTTTTTCTCCGTATTCATGTTGTTTTATAAAACGGGTTATCAGAATATACAGGGCATTTTGCGGGTTATATTATAATGATGCAACACTTTTCCGGCTAAATTCGTTGACTTTGGCCTTTCTTTGACGTATAATAAGATATCCATACTCAAGACCCGCTTCCTGCCGGGTGGGGGTTTGTTTTTAGCTACCAGGCGGGCGGCATAGCTTAGCAAGGAGGAGTAGATATGAGGCGTATCGCCCCAATTCTGCTGGCCTTTAGTTTCTGTGCATCAGCCATAGCAGCCAACATAAACGTAACCTATAACATCAATACCGACGTCAACAGGACGCCTATCAGCAAATATATCTACGGCACAAACTCAACGGGCGATGCGAATTACACCATAGTAAGAAGCGGCGGAAATCGCCTGACCGCTTACAACTGGGAAAACAACTGGTCTAACGCAGGGGCCGACTGGTATTATGAAAATGACCAGGCTATGAGTTCGAGTCCGATACCCGGCAAAGCTATTACTGATTTCCGCGATTCCTGCGTTACTAACAAGCAGGACTCTATCGTAACTCTACAAATGGCCGGCTATGTCTCGGCTGCTATTTGGAGGCAGATAAATCTTTCCACTGAAGCTGCTCCGTCGATTTATTTTAAATTGGTTGTTTTCGCCAAGGGCGCACCCTTCTGCATCCCTGCGGGAAGTCCGGATACAACCGACGCTAATGTATATATGGATGAATTTGTCAATTTCCTTGTGAGCAAATATGGCCACGCGGGCGACCCCAATGGCGTCAAATTCTACGACATGGATAATGAACCGGATATCTGGTCAGACGGCAATAAGGGGGCAACTCATCCTGAAGTCCATCCCTTAGACCCTTGCTGTCTTGAATACAAAGACAAAAGTGTTGCGATATCTCAGGCCGTAAAAAATGTTGACCCCAATGCCCAGATGCTTGGCCCCGTAAGTTATGGATTCGGGGGTTACCTTAATTTCCAGGGCGCATCTGACTGGGGTACTGTAGGAAGCGGATACGACTGGTTCCTTAGTTATTATTTAGACAAAATGAGAGTAAGCTCCGTTACGGCAGGCAAACGACTGTTAGATGCCCTCGATGTCCACTGGTATCCTGAAGCACAGGATACCCCCAATTTTACCTCTGGTAATAGGATTACAAATGACGTAAGGACCACGGCAATGTATAACGCGCGTATGCAGGCGCCGAGAACCCTATGGGACACGAGTTACGTTGGGGCTAACGGTGAAAATAGCTGGATTAATCAGTGGTACAGTAGTTACTTGCCGATAATTCCCAGGCTACAGAGATCAATAAATACTTATTATCCCGATACCAATCTCACAATAACCGAGTATGCTTACGGCGGCGAAACCCACTGGTCAGGCGGCATAGCCACAACGGATGTCCTCGGTATCTTCGGCAAATATGGAGTTTACATAGCAACCTATTGGGGCGACGGCAACTACGTTGATTCCGCAATCAGAATGTACACAAACTATGATGGCGCGAAATCAAAATTTGGCGATACCGAAGTTTATACAACGGACTCAAATATAGTTGCCAGTTCCATCTACGCATCCGTATTCAATGGTTATACCGGCGAGCTTCACCTGATAGTCATCAATAAGAATATCAACAACGCTATCACCGGAACATTTAATATCACCAGTCCGCAGCATTTCAGGTCTGGCCATGTCTGGAAATTCGACAGCAATGACCCAAACATCACGGCCACTACAGGAGTTTACTCAATCACAAACAATTCATTTTCATACACCATCCCGAACCTTACCGTCTGCCATATGGTTTTACAGGCCGACCCTCCATCCTGGGATACGACCGGTCCGGAAGGAGTTCCAGACGGCCATGTTGATCTTTTCGACCTTGATGATTTCTGCAACCATTGGCTACACAACTATATGTTCGGGCACTTTGCCTCATTTGCCCAGGTATGGGGTATGTGATAAGTCGCTAAGGCGGTAAACATAGCAGCTCTTTGTAAAAACAGGTGATTTTAGGTCTTTCGGCAAATCTTGACCATATTAACGGGCAATAACAGGGGTTTTTAAGCCCTAAGTATAGTAATTACAATATGTTACAGCAATTAAATCTTTGTTTCATCACTGATACTGATTCGCCATTGTTACATAACATCTTGCTACACAAAAAGTTACGCACAATGTTGGCAACTTGTGGTCCCAAAAACTTTGCAAAACCGCAAAAAATACTTGATTTTTCAGTACTGGTCTGGTATGATGCTTAATGAAATAAGGCTTGGCGGCGTCCGCCAGGCATACATAGTTTCATAAGTAATGAGGTAGTGCTGTTTATGGTGATAAGGAGGAAACATAATGTTTAGGAAAATTGTCTTTATTATGCTCTTTGTATGCCTGCTGGCGCCTGTTGCCATGGCGGCATACCCGTGGGACAACCAGCTCGAATGGAAATCAACCGCCGGCGACGCAAACTGGTACAATGCCGCCAACTGGAGTCAGGAAGGAACTCTTCCATGTCCTACTGATGGTACCGGACCGGGGCCAACATTTTACTGTGCGGTTCTTCCGAACCAGCCGGGTCCGAGAATCGGCAATCAATCGAACAATGGTAACTCCACATGTTCAATGCTTTCCCTGAATCCCTGGGATCCAACTTCATGGGGTGCCCAGGACTGCAACGTGTCAATTATGGATACAGCCCTTGACGTCAACTGTGGTGCGGCCATCCAAATCAACTCCCAGACTGACTATGACTCATACTTAGGCACATCCTCCCTTGGCAGCAGAGCCATCCTCAACGTGTATGGCGGCACAGTCCATACAGACCTGAACGGCGGCACAAGCAACCTGACCGGTATTACAATCGGTGGAGGCGCCTCCGGCCTCGGTATGGCCTATGGCATGCTGAATATATATGGCGGCGAAGTCAACGTCCCCAGAGTCGTACTCAACTTCGGCGAAGTCGGCCTTTATGGCGGCACTCTGCAAGTCTGCACTGACGGGAACTTTTCTGTGAACACGAATCACCCCGGAGCAGCGTTAGACAAGGTTAGAATCGACGGCGGCACGTTTATACTTGATGGCAACCAAGTGCCCGCTCTTGCCCCTCTTATCACGAGCGGCTACATTATCTGCGAGCGCGGTACCCTTAGATCGCCCGTCTATAACGCTGGCACCAACCTGACAACACTCGTAGCAGATGTCAACTACTGTGT
>JBEKAT010000015.1:0-47269 GCA_050015775.1 Sedimentisphaerales bacterium
GTGTGTTTTGCCGCAAATCGAACGACGACTACTCAAACCCACTCAGCGATCCATCAAAAGCTGACTATCCCTGTATTTCAATGCTAATAATACCCGCAAATCGCGTGCCATAGGGTGTATTTGCTCATCAATATCTGTAACTCCTTATCAAATCAAACGGTATGAATCAGGGCCTGCTTTTGAAAGTGCTGTCTGTCGGGAATATCTGCCAAATTGGCAGTTTTTTTAACTCTCTCGCCCTCCGTTTTTACAAAGGATAATAACCGAAAGCGGGCTGGCAAGGTGGCACTTAACAAAAAATTCCCAACAGTATCAAATAGTGTCACAGTATGTTGAGATTTTAATTGTATGCGATAGTTTAGGGTTCACTCGAATAACCTGATAATACTTAGTTTTCGGGTTGTTTGAATCAGTTGTGTTAAACTATCTTGCCCATCCCATCTGAATCCCTTTATCTGTGCCACTTCTGCTGACGATAAACAGAACACGGTGCACGCCCTTGGCTGTAGAGTTTCTCAAAAGCCTTTCAATTGATAAACCGGCGAATTTCGCACCTCTTCATGTTCGGTGTCCAGCTTCACTTAGTTTATAAGTAAGGAAACAAGAAAATAAGGACATAAGGATGTAAGGAATACCAGACTAACACAGTATCTTCCTTACTTCTTTGCATCTTTACCTCTTTACTCCTTTGTACTATACTTACCATTATGGAAAGTTCAGTGTCTGATATCGCGAAGCATGCACTTTTCAATAGAACAGACACCTCTCACGAGGATTTAGAGTAATTTTCTAACAGCCATTATGAAATCCTGTCCGAAAAGAAGTTTACTGCAAAGCTATAAAATTCTGTTTGCCGCCCGATGGCGAAAGCTTATAGCCATATTTGTTGTTTACCTGATAAAGGCCTCGCCGGCGTGGCTGCTGCCAATAATTACCGCTTTTATGATAGACCTTGCGGCCGGAAATGATCCTAAAAGAGTAAGTAAGCTTCTATTTTATTTTATTTTCATTATTTTGCTCACCCTTCAGAATATTCCCACTCATATTCTTTATTCGAGAATGCTAAGCTCCGTTATGAGGGGTATAAGTCTTCAGTTGAGAACTGACCTCTGCAGGCAGCTTCAGAGACTGTCTCTGCTCTACCATAACAAATCAAACATCGGCAAACTTCATACCAAAGTGATAAGAGATATTGAAATTGTCGAGCAAACGCCTCGTTTAATTGCCGAGCAGATATTTGGCTTTCTCTGCCAGGTTACGATTGCCGTTATTGCTATAGCTGTTCGCAAACCCATTGCGTTATTGTTTTTCATTGTTGTTGTTCCCATCGCAGTAATAATCAGAAACATTTTTTCGGAAAAAATCAGTGAAAGTGCCAAGAGCTATCGTTACGCCATCGAAGCGATGAGTTCGTCTATGAACGATATGCTGAATATGATTCCAATTACACGCGCTCATGGCCTGGAGGAATTTGAGGTAAGCCAGATAGATTCAAAAATTTCCGCCGTTTTTCGAAGGGGCTTTTATTTCGATACACTCAGCGCTGTCTTCGGCTCGTCAGCATGGGTAATAATGTCAGTAATTCATATAACATTTATCACGGGGTCAGCATTTGCCTGTATGAAGGGATACATCAGCGTCGGCGATATTGTGCTTTTTAATTCGATGTTCCTTGTGCTGACAGGGCAGACGCTTGTGGTCATAGGGACGCTGCCGCAGCTTAGCCAAGCGGGAGAATCAATAGATTCGATTTACGAAGTGCTCGAATCGCCCGACCTCGAAGTGAACAGCGGCAAAAAGCCGTTTGACAAAATCAGCGGCAAAATTGAATTTGTAAATGTCAATTATCAATATCCCAGTACCAACAGGCACGCGTTGAAAGATTTTACTCTTACAGTCGAGCCGGGTCAGTCGGTTGCGTTCGTTGGTCCCAGCGGCTCCGGTAAATCCACAGTCCTTTCTCTTGCGCTGGGTTTTATCAGGCCCAACAGCGGCAAACTGCTCATCGACGGCAAGGATATTATGGAAATGGACCTGAGGACATATCGCAAATTTGTAGGGGTCGTAACACAGGATAGCATTTTTTTTTCCGCCAGCATTTATGAAAATGTTTCTTATGGAGATAAAGATACCAGTCCTCAGGAAGTAATAGACGCCCTTAAAGCGGCGGATGCGTGGGATTTCGTCGAAGCATTACCTGACGGTATTTATACGAATATTGGCGCAGACGGTCTGAAGCTCTCAGGCGGCCAGATGCAGCGGCTGGCGATTGCCAGGGTAATCATAAGAGACCCCAAAGTTATCATTCTCGATGAGGCAACCAGCTCGCTCGACATCGAATCGGAAGAAAGAGTCAGAATCGCCCTTGACAGGATTATGAAAAACCGAACAACTTTCATTGTCGCGCACAGAGTTTCGACAATAAAAAATGTCGACCGAATTGTCATTCTCAAAAACGGCCGCATAACTGAACAAGGAAGTCCCTCGGAATTGCTTCAAAAAGATAATTTCTATTCAAGAATTGTCCATTGAGGCCCCCAGTTGAGATAAATATGGACAACAGTATATGGCGTAACAAACCGGTTTTTATCTTGACAATGCCCAAGGCAATGAATATAGGTATACTCATATTGATTGAATATTTTGCAGGATTGAACAAAAGAAAAATACGTAATCACATAAAGGATTTACTTTGTCTACTCGTAATAATCGCCTGAATAGATTACCCTTCTTGAATTTTAATTATTTCGAAGTCATTAAAATTTGAAGGATTTAAAATGGCAAACGTTATCTTAAAAGGTCTTACTAAAAAATATAATGAGGCGATTGCGGTAGCTGATTTAAATATAGAAATAAAGGATAAGGAGTTTGCGGTCTTAGTTGGTCCATCTGGCTGCGGGAAGACCACAACCTTGCGAATAATTGCTGGCTTAGAGGAATCAAGTGCAGGAGAGGTATATATCGGAGATAGGTTAGTAAATGATGTTCAGCCTAAAGATAGAGACATCGCTATGGTTTTCCAGAACTATGCTCTTTATCCCCATATGGATGTTTATGATAATATGGCTATTGGGTTAAAATTGCGGAAGTTTCCTAAAGAGGAGATTGACCAAAGGGTACAGGAAGCAGCCAGGATTTTAGGGATAGAAAGTTTATTAAAGAGAAAACCTAAACAACTTTCTGGCGGACAAAGGCAGCGAGTGGCAGTAGGAAGAGCTATTGTAAAAAAACCGAAAGTATTTTTATTTGATGAGCCCCTCTCCAATTTAGATGCCAAGTTAAGAGTAACTATGAGGGCGGAAATCAGTAAACTTCACCGCAGATTAGAAGCTACCATAATTTACGTAACCCATGATCAGGTGGAAGCTATGACTATGGCAAACAGAATATTTATAATGAATGAGGGTCGCTTACAGCAGTCAGGTCCACCTCTGGAAGTTTATGAAAAACCGGTTAATAAATTTGTGGCTGGTTTTATTGGTTCTCCGGCAATGAATTTTATAGATTCTGACATTATCAAAGAAAACAATGAGTATTTTATCAAAGCCGAAGGCATGAAGCTGAAAATCCCTGAAAAATTTCATTCCAAAATAACTGATTATATAGGAAAGAGAATAATATTCGGAGTAAGGCCTGAAGATATTCATGATAAGCGATTCGTTTCTAACGCTGCGCCTTCTAATACTATAAAAGCTAAAGTGGAAGTAATCGAACCCCTAGGAGCAGAGATTTATGTTTACCTTGCCTGCGGAAAAAATTCTTTTGTGGGAAAGATGGATTCTCGTACTCAAGCAGGAATTGAACAAGATATAGAGATAGTAATAGACATGGGTAAGACTCATATTTTTGAGCCAACAACTTTATTGGCCATAGTTTAGAAAAGCTTAATTTGAGAATTGGTATTTAGTTTGAAAAACAAATTAAATATAAGGAGGTAAAACATGAAACGCGTCTCCTTGTTTGCAATAATATTTATCTTGATGGTTGTCATAATCATTGCTGTTGTTTCCAGGCAAAACGGGAAAACAACAATGCAAGGGGAAAAAACAGCAACTACAACAGTAATCACCGAGACGATGCTTGCGGAAAGCAGAACATTACCTAAGATTCTTAACATGCCGGAACAAATTGCCGGTGGCCGCCCGGTTATAATCACTACAGTTGGCATCCCGCCCGACTCTCAGCCTGCCATATTGACTACATGGAAGGAGCAGGCTGCACGTTTCCAGCAATTGTACCCTAATGTGACCATACGCGGGTCAGACTACGCCTATTCTCCGGACTCGTTCGCTGCCCTGGTGGCTGGCAATCAAGTGCCGACTCTCTTCCAGGTTTACCTGACTGACCCAGGCAGGATGATAGACCAGGGAATATGCGCCGATCTGTCCAGTATCTTCACAGCGCATAAACTTGATAAAGTATATAACCCTCGGCTTCTGTCCATGTTGTCTAAAAATGGGAAGGTGTATGGTATCCCGATGAAAGTTTACACCATAGGTCTGGCCTACAACATCAAGCTGCTCAAAGATGCCGGTTTCGATGCGCCGCCGAAGACGTGGGACGAACTTGTGACCATAGCTAAGAAGGCCACCAATCGCGACGCTGGAATAGCAGGCTTCTCATTCATCACTGATGGCGCAAACGCAGGGGGCTGGCATATGACGGTCATCGCTTATGATTTTGGTCTCAAGGATACAGATATTGTGGTCCGGCAGCCAGATGGAAAGTACAAGGCGGGCTTCAATAACGCTGCGATGCTTTCTGCGATGAACTTCGTTAAGGATTTGCGCTGGAAGCATGATGTGCTGCCGCGTGAGAACCTTGGCTGGGAAACTAACGGTCAGGCATTTGTTACTGGGCGGGTTGCTATGGCGATAATGGCCGGTGACCAATTCATCGGAATTCGCCAGAACTATCCTGACGCAGATATGAGCAACCTGGGCTTTGTTCAGTTGCCGGTCGGCCCCGACGGGATAAGCTACACCCTGGGCGGTGGTGACATTGCTATGGTCAGCTCCAGCGCGACACCAGACCAGGTTGAGGCTGCGGCTTACTATAGGTTGTGGACTTATTTCGACCCGAACGAAACCGTGATTTACTTTGAGATTGGCAAACAGGATCCGACAACTGTCGTTGGTGCCCCGTTATATCCGCGCTACGTAGGCCCATATCAGGCCGCCGGCTCAGCGCTTGAACGAAAATACGCCAACCTGCCGGTTGAGAACTACAAGCTGTACATGGATGGTATCGTTTCGTGCAAGGTCGTTATGATGTCTGAACCGGTGATTGCCGGCCAGGAATATTATCTCGCAGTGGGCCAGGCTGTCGGCAAGATTGTTGCCGGTGAGAGTGTTGACCCGGCTGCAGTTCTCACTAAGGCTGCTGAAACTTATCAGGCAAATGTACTCGATTTAATGAAATAAGCTTTTGAACTGCCGTTGATTGCTGAAATTTAAAATCTTTCCAAGCTAAGAAAGAAAATCCGGGATATGATAGATACTATAGCCCTTACCAATGTCAAGACAAAATCACGCCGGCGTTTTAACTGGCGGGAGCAAAGATTGGCTTATCTTTTCCTCTTTCCAGCTTTGTTCCTTTTTGCCTTAATTAACTGGTACCCAATATTGCAAACCATTCTATACAGCTTTCAGGAGGTTAATCTTAAGGGTGTTCAAGGTTGGGTAGGATTCTCTAACTATGTCCGCATGTTTGGCAATCCAGTCTTTTACACCGTTTGGCAGAATACCCTTGGATATGTATTGCTGAGCATCGCAATTGGGTCGTTGGTTCCAATCATTCTGGCGATTATGATTAATGAGATGCGCCGGCTATCTCCCTTTTTTCAGACGCTTGTTTACCTGCCGACATTGATACCGATAGTGGTTGGACTCATAGTTTGGCGGCAGATATATGCCCCCGAGGGAGGTATCTTAAACAGCCTGTTGCAGCTCATTGGTATTCCGCCACAGCTTTGGTTGCAGAATCCGGCCCTTGCCAAACCCGCGCTTGTTGTAATTATGACTTGGCTTGGGGCAGGAGGTACTGTGCTGATTTACCTATCGGGCCTGAGGGAAATTCCTTTAGAACTATATGAAGCTGCCGAACTCGATGGCTTTTCCGTCTTCAAACGTATTTGGTACATTACTCTTCCTCATATTAGCGCCCGGATAAAAATTATGCTGGTACTGCAGATAATTTTTGTGGCGCAGGTATTTACTGAACCTTTTATTTTGACCGCGGGCGGGCCGGCTAACAGCACGAGGTCTCCGGTTTTGGAGATTTACGATACGGCCTTTAATCAAAATAATTTCGGGTTGGCATCTGCATGGAGTGTCTCAATGCTGGTGGTTCTGTCTGTATTCTCAATCCTCTATGTGTTTCTTCAAAAGAAACATCCCGGCGAGGTTTAACGTTATATGGATTATTCTTCATTAACATTTTATTTGTTTGAATACTAATTTTGAAAGAAAAATTCCATGGCTGTTCCTAATCGCGGTGTTATGTCAAATACGGAGTGGCGTTCTCCGATTGGGCGATTCATAGGTATTATATATTTCGTCGTGCTGGTGATAGCCGCAATATTTGTTCTTTTCCCATTTCTATTTTCATTTACTGCGGGATTTAAGACAAGCATAGAAGTTTTTAAGCCAGGGGTTCATTTGTTTCCGGAAAAGTGGAACTGGAGGAATTATGTAGAGGCCTGGCAGCGTTTCAAAATGGTCAGGATGTTCATTAACACAGCCATTGCAGCAGGCGGCGGTGTGCTGGCGCAAATAGCGGTCTCGTCAATGGCAGCCTACAGCCTTGCCAGATTAAGGCCGATGGGCAAAAATGTCATCCGGGCCATAATACTGATAACCATGGCAATCCCCGGAATTGCCTACCTTGTGCCGCGTTATATCATTATGACAAACCTTCCATTTATTCACATTAGTTTAGTGAATAGTTTTTGGGGGCTCTGGATTCCATACGCCTGCAGTTCTTTTATGATTTTAGTGCTGACCAATGCTTTTGAGCAAATTCCCAAGGAATTTTTCGAGATAGCTCAAGTAGACGGTGCCTCCGAGGTGCGTATGTTCTTCATGATTGCACTGCCGCTTTCGAAATCACTCATCCTTGTGCTTGGGCTTCTGGCGTTTATTGCACTGTGGGGAGATTTTCTGTGGCCATATCTGATTCTGCGCAATTCTGAGCTTCAAACCGTCTCTGTACGATTATACACCCTGACGAGGAGTTTCCCTATAAATCTCTATTTAGCCGGTTCATTCATTGCCATGCTTCCTCCAACCATTGCTGCATTATTTTTATCACAGAGAATAAAAGGAGGCCTGACAATTTGATGTATAATTTGCCATGTTTGAATCCGGGAGATATTTGACAGGGACTAACTGCATGTCGAACAAAATAATCACTCTGGAAAGTGATAAAATTAAACTCGAATTAACACAGGCCGGTCAGATTAATAGTCTTTACAACAAGACGACCGGCACGGAGTTTTTTCATACCGATAAACCGACTGGTTGGAAGGTCATCACTTCATTGGGCCAATGGCGCGGGCATCCAATATCTGATTCTATGAATGTTGGTTGCATGCACTTGACTGGCAATCAGGCCCAAATCCAGTTCGATGGGTTGATTGGGGATGAGCAAACTCGGCTTGATATCATTCTGACACTGATGTACAAACTAAAAGGTGACCAAATAGAATTACAGGCCAGAATTGACAATCGTTCACCAGAAACAGTTAAAGAAATCTGGTTCCCATTTGTCTCCGGATTCAAAAAGATCACACCTCAATTAATGGACCATTTGACATTACCGATGGTTATCGGGGCAATTCTGGATGAGCCGGCCAAGAACCTGCCATATGGCCGGTTTGTAACGCGGGCCGGCGGGAAATTTTTTACGCATGATGGCTGGTCACATTACCCGTTGCCCTATCCGGGAGTGGCTTCCATGGCATGGATGGACTTTTTCAACCAAGCCGAGGGATTGTATTTGGGGGTTCATGATGTGCATTGCCCCACCACCAGTCTGTTGGCTCGCGGACGGACAGATTTGGGGGATTTTCAGTTAGGCTTCGGCCGGTACCCGTTTGTCTTGCCCGGCGAACAGTGGGAATCTGCCATATACATACTTAAGCTTCATACTGGCGACTGGCACGCCGGGGCACGCTGCTATCGGGAGTTTACGGCTTCGCGCGGACATAACGTAGTTGCGCCGGAATGGATTCGGGAGATGCCAGGTGTACAGGGCGCTTTTCATATCCAACAGAACAAGCATATTATGCGTCCTTATGAAAGCCTGTTGGATATATTCCGAGCCAACAAACAGCGCGGCCTGAATTTGCCCCTGTTTGTATTTGCCTGGTTTAAAAATGGTCACGATTCAGATTATCCGGAATATGAGCCGGACCCGCGTCTGGGAGGCAAGGCGGCGTTAAAGAAAGTGATTAAGACTATCAAGGCCGAAGGAGGCCGGATAATTTTATACACCCAGGGGCGATTGATTGATAAAAAAACCAGATATTACCGGGAAATCGGTTCGCAGATTTGCCTCAAAAATGAGGATGGGGTGGAGTATGTGGACGAGTATTCCTTTAATGAAAGCGGAAACATTTATCCGGGAAAGATATTTGCCCTGGCGTGCCCCTCCACTGAGCAATGGTACGAGACCTTAAGGCAGCAGATTGACATGGTGATGGACCTTGGTGCCTCTGGAATCCTGTTTGACCAGATTGCCGGCGATCCGCCCTTTTTGTGTTTTGATCAGAGCCATCCCCATCGTAAGCCCGACCTGGCTTTCGACGGCAAAGTGCAGCTTTTGAAGCGGTTGCAGGACTATGCTGCTGCCCATGACCCGGAGTTTGTGATTATGAGTGAGCTGGCATGCGATGCCTATCTTTCCTGCGTAGACTTGAGTCATGGTTATGCCACCCATCCGCGGCCAGGCCTTGCGAGCCTGCGGAATTACCCAGAATTGTACAAATACACTTTCCCGGAGCACCGCATCACCAGCCGAGATACATGTACCATCTATGCACTGAACTATGTTTTTGCAGCCGGGCTTATGTTGGAGAGTTTCCATTTATTACAGCCGCCTGAACGAGATTATCTTGAAAGGCTTATGAAACTCAGGGTAAAGCTGAGCCGGTTTTTCGCTGAAGGTACATTTATAGATACCGATGGATTTAACCTCCAGCCAGAAGGGCTGGCAGCAAAGGCATTTCTGGCAAATACAGGTGCAGAGAAAGCAATCGTGATTTTTAATCCACTCAAAAGTAAAAATCGAGCGGTGGTGGAGGTTGACAGACAATCTGAAGACTGGCAGATAATTGGAGTTGGGATAGAAACGATGCTTTTAAAAACAGCATTAGGTAAACCTCTGGAATTTGAAATCCAGCCTGGTGAATTAAAGGTTTTGATAGTTAAATAGAAAAGGACAATTTTTTAACAAGTGAAAAAACAAAATGAAATTTAAAAATATTAAAGCAATTATTTTTGATCTGGATGGAGTGCTTACCAATACTTCTGAATATCATTATAAAGCATGGAAGATGCTTGCTGATGAGCTTGATATACATTTTGACAGAAATATAAATGAAAAATTAAGAGGAATCCCGCGAAAAGAATCTCTTGAAATAATGCTTGGCGATAGGGTTTTTTCGAAAAAAGAAAAGCAAAGATTGATGGAAGTTAAAAACAACTACTACGTCGAGTTTTTAACGCAAATGACTCCGAAGGATATTTTACCCGGAGCATTGGAACTTCTACAGGAACTCCGTGAGGCAGGTATCAAAATAGGCATAGGCTCATCAAGCAAGAATGCAAAGATGGTGATTGATAAACTAAAGCTTGAAAGCTTTATTGATACGATCTCCGATGGCAATAGCGTAGATAATCATAAACCGGCCCCGGATTTATTTCTTCATTGTGCTGCAAACCTGAATGCAGCTCCAAAAGAGGCTATAGTAGTTGAAGATGCAGAGTCTGGAGTTGAAGCTGCGCTTAACGGTGGGTTTTGGGTTATTGGATTAGGACCTGTCGGCAGGGTAGGAAAAGCTCATATCGTATTTCCAAGCTTTGAAAATGTTCATCTTAAAGATTTTATGAATGTTTGAGGAGGGAGCATTAATATGAAATTTATCTTAATAACTCTAATTGCAGCTGTGTTATTAACATTTGGAACATTTGATTGTCAGGCTGTAGAGTCAGCAGCAAATTCCCTAATTAAAAATGGGAACTTTGCTCAAAATATGGATTATTGGTCTTTTGCGGCCAATGTAGCCAATGCCGGCGGCGCAGCAACTGCAAGTGTGGAAGATGGTGTCTTAAGGATTGATATTGAGAGTCCTGGAAGCGCAACGCATGCAATTCAGTTAATACAAGCGCCAATTGAAATAATATATGGCTTAAGATACAGAGTAAGTTTTGATGCAAAAGCTTCTAAAGATATCGCGATAGATGTAAAGGTTGGAGGTGTTGAAAACAGGGGCTGGGCAGACTATACAAACGGGGAAAGTATCGGAGGAACTATTGTTTATCTCACGGCACGAATAGAAAATCATAGCATAGAATTCGGTATGGAGCAAATGTCCGATCCAAACGCCAGGCTTGAGTTCCAGCTTGGAAGCGTGTCACCTTCATCAGTATGGCTTGATAATATCAAAGTGGAAGTAATTGGCAGAAATACGGCGAAATCAGTTGATCCGAACCTCTGGGCTCCAAATCCAAACAAGATAATAATACCAGAAATTAAAAACAGAGGAGCAAAACTGCCGTTTATTCAGTATGAAGCAGAAAATGCAGCCACAAACGGATCGATTCTTGGACCAACGAGAAAATTCAGGGAAATTCCGAATGAAGCATCCAACAAAATGGCAGTCAATCTCGATTCAACAGGTGATTATGTTGAGTTTACACTAAAAGAAAAAACTAATTCATTGGTGATAAGATATTGTATACCCGATTCCAATGACGGAAAAGGTCTCACATATCCGCTTAGCCTGTATGTTAATGGAACATATAAGCGTGATATAATTCTTACATCTGAATATGCGTGGGTCTATGGCCGTTATCCATGGTCAAATAATCCTGAACTTAAGGAACCAAGATATTTCTTTGACGAGGTAAGCATACTATTGCCGGAAATACCGGCAGGGTCAAAATTAAAACTACAGCGCGATTCAAAGGAAAAGATAGATTTCTGTATAATTGATTTGATTGATACGGAAGTTGTCGGAACTCCTTTAACAATGCCTGAAAACTTTCTTTCAATAACCGATTTTGGTGCCGTACCGAATGATGGCAAGGATGATAGTGATGCTTTCAATGCATGCCTGAAAGCCGCAATTGAACAGAAAAAAGGTGTATGGATGCCGGCAGGTGTTTTTAATTTTTCCTCAGGAGAAAGGCATATAGGAAATGTAATCATCAAAGGCGCTGGAATGTGGTATACCGTAATGAAGGTAGAGGGAAATACATTCTGGGGAAATGGAAACAGTTTTGAAATGCATGACTTTGCGATTTACGGAAATACAAAATTCAGAATAGATACGATATTTGAAGATGGCTTCAGAGGCGGCGCCGGCCGGGGTTCTTTGATAGAAAATATATGGTTCAACCATCTTAAAGTTGGGGTATGGAGTGAAAAAAATACCGACGGGCTGATTATAAGAAATTGCAGATTCAGAAATCTGATGGCAGATGGGATTAATTTCTGTCTTGGCACGAAGAATTCAATTGTCGAAAACTGCCACTTCAGAGGCACAGGAGATGATGCAATTGCAATGTGGTCTGCAACTTACAACGGAAACCTTTTGCCAAGTGAAAACAATACAGCAAGATTCAATACAATACAGTGTCCATGGCTCGCAAACGGTATTGCTGTATACGGAGGGAGAAACCATACTGTTGAAGATAATGTTATCTATGATACAATCGTAAACGGTGCAGGAATTAATATAAGCAGCGATTTTTCTCCTATTCCATTCGGTGGTTTTATAACAGTTCAGAGAAATACATTGATACGATGCGGTTCCTATGTGGATAAATATAAAAGTCCAACGAAAGGCGCTATATGTATTTACACACCAGGTCGCCATGATCTTGAAGCGGATCTGACGGTAAAGGATGTAGAGATATATGATGCTACATATGATGCAATTACTTTTGAGGGAACAAATCGCGTTCTTAACGCGAAATTTGAAAACATTTTTATAAACGGTGCCGGAAAGTGGGGAATTAGAGCTACCGGAAAATCTGCCGGTTCGGCATCGTTCACTAATGTAAAGATACAAAATGCTGTGTTAGGATCTGTGAAAGCGCATCCGCAATTTACTATCGAAAAAAAGGAAGGGAATGTAGGTTGGTAAAATGGCAAAAGTCGCAGATAAATATTTAAAGATTGATCCATGGGAAATTATTGAAGATAGATTTAAGCCTGAGAATGGAAGAGTTTCTGAATCAATTTTTTCTCTCGCCAATGAATATATGGGAGTGCGTGGTTATTTCGATGAGGGCTATAGCGGAGATAGACTTATCGGAAGTTATTTTAATGGTGTGTTTGAAGAGGGAAAAGCCATCCCTTCAGGTAATTATAGGGGAATGATAACACGTACCTGCTTTATGGCGAACACTGTTGACTGGCTGTATACCAGGATTACTATTGATGGAGAAACTCTGGATATCGCAAAATCCAATATAAAAGATTTTGCACGTTGTTTGAATATGAAGAAAGGTATTCTGACTCGCGATTTTATCTGGATGACCTCTTCGGGAAAATCTGTCAAAATATCTTTTGAACGTTTCCTGAGCATGACAGATCCCAAGTTAGGCTGCCAGTGTGTCAGCCTTCAACCTGTCAATTTCTCAGGAAAAGTGAATATCAGAAGTGCTTTAGATTTTTCAATAATTCATGAGTCCTGTGGAAAGAATTTATGGTCATGCCCCCAGAAAAGGAAGGAAGGCAATATTATAGGCATTCTTGGAAAAACCTTAAAAAGCGGACAAATGTTATTTTCAGCCTGTCAGATTCATACTTCTTTACCAACACAGATGCAGTTGGTGGAGAATGAGAAGTTCATCGGTATTGATTTTATTATGGATTTAAAACAAGGTACGAATTCAAGTTTTGAAAAGATGGTAGTGAACCATACCGAAAAAAATCCTGAGGTAAGTATTGAAGAGGTATGGTCGAAAGGGATGAAAATAGCCGGAGATTATAGTTCCATATCTTATGATACCGCATGCGAAAAGCAGGTTGAATACTGGGCAGATACATGGGCGAACTCCGACATAGTAATAGAGCAAGACCCCGAAAACCAGCAGGGTATCAGGTATTGCATTTTTCAGTTGCACCAGACCTACCATGGGGAAGATCCAAGCTTGAATATCGGGGCAAAAGGGCTTACGGGAGAAGCATACAACGGAAATACTTTTTGGGATACTGAGACCTATTGCCTACCGTTTTATATCTTTAACAATCCCAGAGCTGCGCGCAATTTACTGGAATACAGGTATAAGACGCTTCCAAAAGCAATGGAGCGAGCAAGAGAATTAGATTGTGAAGGTGCGTTTTATCCGATAGCAACTCTCGACGGCAGCGAAACATGTGCTTTGTGGCAGCATGCAAGCCTTCAGCTTCAAGCGAGTACAGCGGTTGCCTATGGAATATGGCACTATGAAAAACTTTTGAATGATAAAGAATTTCTATACAGTAAAGGGATAGAAATGCTGGTACAGATAAGTCGCATGCTTGCCAGCCGTGGACAATGGGGGCAAAGAACCGGCAAGTTCGGGTTTTTTGCTGTGATGGGACCAGATGAGTTTCAAATGATGGTTAATAATAATTGTTACACAAATATAATGGGAAAGAAGACTTTCGAATATACTCTGAAAGTTATAAATGAGATGGAAACAAATGCGCCCGGTCAGTTATCCGGTATAAGTGAAAAGCTTGGGCTGAAATCCGAGGAATTGGAATGCTGGAGGCAAATGGCCGAAAATATGTTTATCCCGTTTGACAGTGCTACAGGGATATATGAACAGCATGACGGTTTCTTTAACCTGCCTCATATTGACATACACTCTATTCCTGTTACGGATTTTCCTCTCTATCACAGCTGGTCGTATGACAGGATTTATAGAAATGACATGATTAAACAGCCTGATGTTTTGATGTTTATGTTCTTATACAATCAGGAATTTTCTCTGGATACTAAAAATATCAACTATAATTATTATGAGCCAAGATGTATACATGAGTCATCCCTTTCACCGTCAATCCATTCCATACTTGCTACAGAACTCGGGAAAAAAAGACAGGCCTATGATTTCTTCAAATTTTCAACCCGGCTAGACCTTGATAATTATAATCGGAATACAGCAGAAGGGCTCCACCTTACCTCAATAGCTGCAGCCTGGATGAATATAATATATGGGTTTGGCGGTATGAGGTCTGATGGTGATGTTCTTGTCTTTAATCCGTCAATACCGGAACAATGGAAGGAGTTTGGTTTTAAACTGGTTTATCACGGTTCAGTTCTAAATGTGAGAATAGACAGCAAACATGCCGAGTTCAAAATATTGAAGGGAAACAGCCAGACTATTCGAGTTTATGAAAAAGAATATAAAATTGATGAAAAAGGAAATATAATAAACATTTTCGGGCATTAGAGTAGAAACTCTTAATGTGCCTGAAGTGTCAGAAAAGGTGAATATATATGCAATGGGTTTTAAAAAATCATAAATATAACAGGGAACAATTAGAGCTTTGCGGCAACAATTATTTGCTCGCAAACGGCTATATGGGTTATCGAGGCACGCTTGAAGAATATACAAGAGAGCAGCATGTTGCCTGCATCTTAACAGGTATATATGACCAGGTGAGCAGTAAATGGCGAGAGCCTGTAAATGCGCCAAATGGCTTTTATGTGAAAGCCTATTGTAATGGGAAGCCTGTTACTGTTCTCGACAGCAATGTGAAAGAGCATACACAGCTGCTCGACTTTAAAAATGCGGTTCACAAAAGGAAAACTGTCTTTAAGGTTGACAATAATGAAATAGTCATAATATCAGAGCGTTTTGTATCACTGAGTGATTTGCATCTGATGTGTATGAGGTATTCTATAAGTGCATCCAAAGATTGCGAGATTACAATTGAAACCGGAATTGACGGCGATGTCTGGGATATCAATGGACCGCATTTAAGGAGCCTGTCATCGCGATTTAAAGACAATTATTTAATTTTAAAAGCCGTCACAAATGAGCTCAAACATACCATCGCTGCCGTTGAGGGAATTGAGATAAATTTCGGACGACAGAAAATAAATAAAAGAAAAAAAATCATTACGCGATTGATAGAATTTGAGGCTGAGGCCGGAAAAGAATATGCTTTTTCAAAATATGTTTCTGTCTTTACCACTAACGACAATTTCGCAGATCCGGTCAAGGCCTGCATCAACTCTTTGAATAATTGTTTTAAACAAGGCTATGCTGATTTGTATGACAGACATCGAAATCTCTGGGATAAGAGGTGGGAAAATGCTGATGTGATAATAGAGGGCGACCAGAAAGCTCAATTTGCCTTAAGATTCAGTATATACCACCTGTTAGCCGTGGCGCCTGTTCATTCGGACAAGATTTCAATACCGGCAAGAGGGCTTTCTTCGCAGGTCTATAAAGGCGCTATCTTCTGGGACACTGAGTTATATATGCTGCCGTTCTTTATATATAATTTCCCGGAGATTGCCAGAAATCTGGTAAAGTACAGAATTCATTCACTGCAGGCCGCCAGAAAAAAGGCTAAAGAATATGGGTACAGGGGGGCTTTTTATGCTTGGGAAAGTCAGGACAATGGAAAAGAAGCATGTACGCATTTTAATGTGACAGATGTTTTTACCGGCAGACCGCTGAGGACTTATTTCAGAGACAAACAAATACATATCAGCGCCGATGTGGTTTATGGCATTTGGGAGTACTATAAAGCGACAGGGGACGAAAAAATATTATTAGACGGAGGAGCCGAAGTTATACTCGAGTGTGCTCGCTTTTATTATTCACGCGCCTATTTTAATAAAGATAAAAAACGTTATGAAATCCTCGATGTGACGACCCCTGATGAATACCATGAGAGAGTAAATAATAATCCTTATACCAACCGGATGGTCAAATATACAATTGATGTGGCGATCGAAACAATTGATTTGTTAAAGAATAAATTTAAAAAGGTTTATAAAAATCTGATAAGCCGAATGGATTTTCAAGATGATATTGAAGAAATAAAAGATTTACAGCAAAACATATATATACCCCGCCCATTGCAGGCCAATGGCATTATAGAACAGTTTGACGCCTATCTCACACTAGAAGATGTAAGTTTAAAGGAATTAAAAGCAAGGATGGTCAAGCCTAATGAATATCTTGGCGGGTCTAATGGACTGGCAACAACTACACAGATAATTAAACAGGCTGATACTGTTCTGCTGTTAAATCAATTTAGTGAAGAGTATTCAAATGAGGTAAAAAAAGCTAACTGGGAGTATTATGAACCGAGAACGGAACACGGTTCAAGTTTGAGCACCTGTATGTATTCTATACTTGCAGCTCGGTTGGGAAAAACAGAATATGCGTATAAATATTTTATGAAAACAGCCACGATTGACCTTGAAGGTAAATATAAACAGTATGTTGGAACGTTATATATAGGCGGAACGCACCCGGCTGCAAATGGCGGTACATGGTTGGCAGCCTTATTTGGTTTTGCGGGCCTTGAATTGAATAATAACATTCCATTAGTTCAACCGAAATTACCGAAAAAATGGAAAAGGATGAAGTTTAACATCCAGGTTAAGGGTAAAAGGTTCACTATAGAAATAACCAAAAATAGGGTAAAGGTAAAAACTGTCAAAAAGCCTTGAAGTGTGACTTTAAAAGAAAGGGATAACGAGAGGAATATTTGACAAAAGTTAATACTTTGTTATAATATAGCAGGTAGATCGGTGGTTTAGTTTTTCTGGCGAAATAGTTGTTGGGGATTATATGCAAAAGAGGGTGACTCTGATAGTTTTAGTATTTGCGTTCACCATCTGTTGTAACTCTAATGGAATCGCCAGTGCCAAAAAAATTATGGCTCACTACATGCCTTGGTATCAGTCTCAGCCCGTCAGCGGATACTGGGGCTGGCATTGGACAATGAACCACTTCAGTCCGCCGACTACCTACGCATCACACTATCACCCACTCTTTGGGCCATACGACTCCAATGACCCGCACTTATTAGCATCTCAGGCGCTCTTGATGAAATTCGGGGGGATTGATGGTATGATTGCCGATTGGTATGGAATTGCGGATTTTTGGGATTACGGCCTCATAAGGAATGCCACGAATAGCTTCATCCCGTACATAAAGGATGCTAATCTTGAATTTTCCATCTGCTATGAGGATGTGACGGTTGGGAATATGCTCGCTAATGGTTACTTCGTCCCCGCCACCAGAGCCACGGCCGTTGCGCATGGTCAGACGGTAATGCAGTGGTTGCAAACTAACTACTTTACTGACCCATCATATCTGAAATTAGACGACAGGCCGGTATTGCTTTGCTTTGGGCCGCAGTTCTTCACCGATTCGGAATGGACCACCTTGTTTAATGCTTTGAATCCGAAACCGCACTTCTTTCCTTTGAAATATAGTGCGTTTGTGGCCTACCCAACAAAAACTGGCGAATTTGACTGGCCGAGCCCCCTAGTTGGTACAACACCTGCGTCACCTACGCCTACAACAACGGTAATCTCTGATATCAACGATTTTTACATCAGGGCTGCTTCTCAGCATTGGGGACGTTACTGGGAACATTTCATCGCTGGAGCTTTCCCGAGATTTTATGATATTTACGCAGAAGCGGGCGTAGGTTCATCTTATGGTTATATTGATGCTAATGGATCATATGGATCATATGGAACATCTACCTACCATTATACCTTGGAGAGGGCATTGCAAAGCAGCGCGGATATCGTCCAGCTTGTAACCTGGAATGACTACGGTGAAGGGACAATTATCGAGCCGACGGAGGAGGATGGATATCTGTACCTGGAAATGACCCAGGAACTGCGTAAAGAGTATATCGATGCTAATTTCCCCTACGTGGCTGCGGACTTAAGGCTGCCCGTACGGCTTTACACGTTAAGAAAGGAAAATCTCAGCAACCCCACGGTCATGGCTCAGCTGGCTACAGTAGAAGATTACTTGTTTGCCAACAATCTCAGTGGTGCAAAAGAATTGCTTGACCAAATTGAGTGCAGCGCACTTCATGTTTTTACATCTGCCTGGCTGAGTGCGCCCGGGGATGGCAATTGGAACCCAGCCTGCGATCTCTCCCAGCCGACTGATAATATTATCGATTTCCAAGACTTCGCTGTTTTCGCCCAAAATTGGCTTAACGAAACGCTTTGAACTATTACACGTGATTAATACACAAGCAATATTAAATCGCCACCGATGGAAATATTTATTTAAGGAGAATCGAAATACTATAACTGTTTTTATTCGTTAGGCGGTTTAGATGTAGTATCTCTTACAATAAGCCGTTCGGGCAATTTAACGATTTCCGGTTTTCTTAGTTCATAATGCTCAAGCTGCCTTATTATTAATTCAGCGGCGGCCTGGCCCATCTCCTCAGACATCAAATCGATAAAGCTCATACTCGGACTCATAATGTTACAGGCATGCTGGTCACAAAAGCATATAATGCTTAGTTTTTCCGGGACAGAAATATTCAAAGCTTGAGCAACCTGCAGAAGATTAATAGCCTCCATATGGCCATAAACAATGATGGCAGTTGCTTTGTCCTGCAAAACGGTTTTCTGTATATAATTTACTGCGGAATCATGTAAATTCTTATAAGTCTTTACGGTTGAAGGTGGTTTTTCATGGCCGAGCATAGGGGCTAAGCCGTAAGCTCCCATTTGTTCTAAATATGTCTGATGCCTGTCATGTACGCTGCTGTGCCCTTTCAAAAACGCAGGAATAGACACAGCACCATTTTTCGCCCACCAATAATCCACGGCAACGCATTCCGGACCGGCATAAGCTATCCTTTTATGTCCCAGCTCAACAAGATATTTAACGGCTAATTTCATACCATTAACATCATCCGGAAGAACTTGAGAACCTAATTTTCCTGCAGGTCCGTTAATTACGACGTAGGGAATGTTCGTTTGCTCCAAATCCTCAATAGTTGCTGGATTGCAGCGAGCGAGAATTACAGCAGCGCTGACACGCCAGGGAGGAAGCTCGCTTTTATTTTCGTGGTGGAGAGACATATCGAGGGTGATGTTATAATCTTCAAAATCGGAATCAATCATCGATATGATTTTGTTGACCGCGGTTTGATAAATATCGCCTAAATCGTGCAATGCGTGACTGCCGCCTAAAATATGAATCATTTCTCTGTTCAGCTTGGATAAACTCTGCGCAACCAAATTCGGGCGATAACCAAGTTTCCGCGAAACACTCAAAATACGGTCGCGAACTTCATCGGTTACGCTAAAACCATTGCCAAGCTTATTATTCAGCACGAGGCTGGCCGTTGATTTGCTTACGTTGGCTGCTTTGGCAACATCATACAAACTTATTGCTTTACGACGCATTTTAATCTAACTAAATTATCCGAAATTTCCAATTTAACTTCATAAAGGGCATTTCTGCGCGTTTTGATGGTTACTCCTATATAATTCAAATTCTATCATACTAACGCTGCATCTCAATTTCAACTAATTTCCTAAAAAACCGGCACCCCGTGTTGCATTAAACACAGGAAAAGCCACGTATTTGAGTGAAGAATCCTCTTTCTCCCTCTGTATTGGCACACCGCCAACGTTTACCACCATTACAGAAACCGATTTTGAGCAGTCCATCGTCCCAGCCTCGCAGGCATTGTCAAAAACGCAACTGCTTGATAGGGGCGAGTTCGTCAGGTACTCCAGATTCTTGAGTTGGGTCAGTATCTTTGTCATGGCACTGGTAGATGCCGCGGAACGTTCTACAACTCTGCCAAAAGCAACATGTCTCATGGCATGACCAAGTATCAAACGCTCCGCATCGCTGGTGTCGCCATAGGTTTCAAGCCTGCTTTGTATCGATTGCCTGAGCAAAGCGGCAAGGCCGTGCTGGGTGTTCTTAACCGTTCGAATGTCACACAGGTCAGGATCAGTGGCTGAGGTTAGACCAAGGACGTCATCAAGCTCTCTGTAGGCCAGTAGGCTGGCATCGCTTGCGACTTTTTTTCTATGAAATTCGAGCTTCACCTTGCGGTCGGAATTGAGCCTCAGAGCGTCCTTGTGTGCTTCACCAATGGGGTTCTTCCATAAAGAATGGTCGAAACTGGCTTGAGTGGTCTCCATAGGTTCTATATTACCAAATCTCGGTCCATTTGTTACGCACTAAATAAGGGTAAAGGAGGTGAGCAAGAACAGATTGTTGTTAATATGTGAAAGTTTATAAACCGGTTTATTAAGATATAAAAACCGGTTAGTAAGGCAAAAAATTTAAAAATATTGCTTTTTTTTACTTGCAATATGGTTTGATTAAGTGGATAGTACATAATGCTTGAATAGCCTAAAAACCGGTATTTTGATTTTAAAAAACCGGTTAGTAGGATGCAGATAGCTTACAAACCGGTTTATTAAGTTTTAAAAACCGGTTTGTAAGGCAAAAAAATTTTAAAAATATTGCTTTTTTTTACTTGCAATATGGTTTGATTAGGTGCATAATACATACTCGATATAAGCAATATTGGTTTACAAAAAGTTTTGCCGTTTTGCACATAAGTAAAATAGAAATTAAAGTAGGGTAGGAAGCTTTTTATTATGAGCAAACAAAAAGGAGAATTTGACACGGCAGAAGTAAAGGTTTCTAACCATGGAAGAGGCAGGTTTCAAGAGGCGTTTACGTTAGTTGAACTTTTGGTGGTAATCGCCATCATTGCGTTATTGATGGCGGTATTGCTGCCGGCCCTGAACCGAGCCAGGAAACAAGCCAAGACCGCTATTTGCCTGTCCAACCTCAGGCAATGGGGCCTTGCGTTTGCGATGTACTGCGATAATAACAATGGTTATTTCTTCAGCGGCCAGGTCAACGGTTCGTATGTCCTCGGGGCGGATTTTGGCCGATACTGGAGAGTTCCCATGAAACCGTATTGCAATAATGCAAAGATGTGGCTCTGCCCCGAGACCGTAAAGCCACAGGCCGGCGGGGAAATGACCCCGCAGGGAGCTTTGTTCAATGTAGCATGGGAATACGATGGTGATATAGGCAGCTACGGTCTTAATGGCTGGGTACTCAATCCATCGTCGGACGCAACCACCATCTTCGGACGCACTCCCGTTTCAAACTCCTGGAGAACCTCTCAGATCAAAGGCTCGAGTAATATACCCGTATTTGCAGATATGTGGTTCGTTGATGCCTGGCCACTGGATAAAGACATACCTTCACAGTCAGAGAACTGCCCAGGCGATGACGAGACCTTTGTCAAGAATGAAATGCAGCGTGCTTGCGTCAACCGACACAATGGGACCGTAGATACCCTCTTTATGGATGAGTCTGTCAGGAAAGTCGGACTTAAGGAACTGTGGTGCTTGAAATGGCACAGAACGTATAACGTCAACGGACGGTGGACCCAAGCTGGCCACGTCCCGCCTGGAAATTGGCCGTTATGGATGCAAAAGTTCAAGGATTACTGAAAAGCGATCGCAAGTTTAAAATCTACAAGCTGATGGCGGCGTAGGCCCGCGCATACCCACACCCGGCCAGCCGGCAGCGAGAAGAAGGACGAAGGAGTGAGAGTAATGAGGAGAAGGAACGAGAGTGATGATTTTGATGCTAATGCTCAGGATGAGTATTCGCCTTTCGTTTTCCCCGGCATAGACCCTCACGTCTTGAAGTCCATTGAATTGAATGTGGTGAAGAAAGTGGATAAAGGGTGCTTTGCACTAAGAGCAGGGCTTTCGCGGTTTTGGCATTTTGACTGAAAGCTCTCAGCGGTTTCTCTCACTGGAAGAGAGGGCAGGCCCCATTAAAAAGTTATTTTGACAAGCACAGGTTTGGTGTGTTTGTCGAAAATGCATGAATGTTTGTTTTGGCTTGTAGCCAAAGCAAAGAAGAAGTTTTGGTTTTTTTAAAAGAAGGAGGAGTATTATGTGTACAAAGTTAATATCTTTAGTTTGCGTCCTGGTGCTGGCATCCGCGAGTTACGGCGTTGTGATCGGCGACTTCGGAAACGGCACGGACGGCCTGGACGGCTGGACCAATGAGAGTGGTTCAGAGTCAACGCTAAGCGTCAGCGCGACAGGGGCTACTCTGGGTAGCACTGCTCTCAAGGTAGAAGTTCAAGGGTCGGCTTGGTATAATCACATTGCCGATAAAGTCCTTGATACTGGCCAAATTGCTTCTATTCTGGATGGCACATACACTAAATTTTCAGTAGATGTGACGCGATTTGCTGCCGAAGGCTGGTCAACAACTGATGCGGGCTGGGGCTGGTGGACTCCGGAAAGCCGGCTATTCTGCTCTCTCAGTGCAGGTGCCTATAACCAGTACGGGGTTTTTAAAACAGTCGGATCTGGACGAGAAATGTTAGGCGCCAACTGGTATCCTTCGACTTTAAATTCTGGGGGTACTTTCATTGCTCCAGGTATGTTACCCTGGAGAAACGGTGTTCAGTATGCAGATCCGGATGGCACGCTGACTGCGGAATGGTTACTCGCAGGTGAAGTAGCCAATCTAAAGGCTCAGTTAACCGACCAAGGTTACATCTACAACGCAAACGGTGATCTCGGCTTGGACGGCATGGATATCAGACTCCTCGCCAATGTGACTTGTTGGAATGGTCCTGGTCCCTCGACTTATTATCTTGACAATGCGCAGTTGACTCCTGAGCCGGCAACGATGGTCCTCCTTGGTCTTGGTGGTTTAGCGCTGATTCGCAGGAAACGCTAATACGCTAATTACTTTCTAAAAGTATTAGTTAGCCAATGATTTTGTATTAGTTTGGGGCCTGTGCCTGGTGAATCAGCGTAGGCCCCAATTGTTTTTATGGGTAGTTTGGATTTACAGCAAGCAATTGGAAATAGCGCCAGGATGAGACCGAATGAGATAAATCGCTTAGGTGCGAAAGAGTGAAGGGGCAAAAATGAGCGTTTTTTTGCAGAAATTTACAAGAAGAATTGACAAAAATTTACTTGAAATAATAAAATTGTGAAATCTGTAAGTTATGGTCATAAGGAAGAGATGGAAATTGTCAGAAAAAAAAGAAAGGGAAATTATTATGCGTAAAAAACTTATTTATCTAATTTCTTTTATTGTGGCGCTGTCTCTGGTGTCTATAACTTACGGCGACGGCTTCTTGATAGGCAACTTTGAAGGCGGCAGTATGGACGGATGGGGCCCTGAGACCCCCAGCAATCCCCATATCACGCTAACCTTCAGCACAAATGGGGCTACATTAGACGGCAACAGCCTCAAGATTGCCGATTCTACCGGTAACGACTTTGATCGAGCTGTCGCGTACAGCCTGGTAGCAAACAATGACGTTAACGAATTCAGGAATAACCGCAAGGTTTCGTTAGACCTTACACGGATATATGGTGCCGGCAACTGGGGGAACTATGTTCTTGGCTGGAGCGAATTCCATATGGTAATCGAGGCAGGCAGCACAGATGCCAACGTCGGTAAAGGTGTATGGGCTAAGGGGTGGGAGCTGACGCAGATTGCAAATTGGGGCTCTTGGAATGGGGACGGCCCGAAGACCTTTATATACGACTACTCTACGCTTCTCAATCAGATCGATTTTAATAACCTTACATATTTGGGTATTATACTCTGCACGAATTGGGGTGGGTATAGCCCAGGTGGGGTTTACTATGTTGACAATGTGAAATTAGTCGGCGATGGGACGGCTTACGATCCTAGTCCGGCTGACCATGCGGTGGATGTGAATACGACGTCTACCCTTGGCTGGACAAAGGGAACAGGAGCCACCTCGCAAGATGTATATTTCGGCACTAATTTTAACGATGTAAACGACGCCAACAGAACTAATCCGCTGGGCGTACTGAAAAGTCAAGGCCAGATGGCTAACACTTATAACCCCACTCTGGCACTCTACACAACTTACTATTGGCGGATTGATGAGGTCAATAGTCTCGGCGGTATCCGAAAAGGTGAGGTTTGGGATTTTATGACCGCGTTCACCGGCAAGGGCGTTGTGATAGGCGACTGGGAAAATGGAATGAACGGATGGGAACCAACGTGGCAGGGAAATCCCACTTTTAGTTATTCTGCAACAAAAGGAGTCACGTCGGGAAGTTACAGTCTCGGTGTACAGATCGCTAAACTTGACACTGACGATCCGGCCTACTGGATTATCCAGCGGAGAGGGGTGTTGGATCTGACCAATATGAAGCTTCAGTTTGATGTTACAATGTTTAGTTCGGAATGGAGCGGCCAAACTGTCACCATCGGGCCGCTGTGTGTGCAGACCGACGCCGACCCCGATCACACCTGGAGACCGTACGATGTCAGTGGAACAGACAGGAATAACGGCACATCATTAGGAGCTTCATGGAATGGGACGGGTAACTGGTACGCAACCTATACCGTTGATTTTACTGGGCCTACACAGATAGCGGATGGGTCCAATACCTACTCTGATTGGGCGAATACGAAGAGGATGACGATGCTCCTCGCCCTTCAGACTGGTGGCCAGGGCTCAGGGCATATTTACCTTGACAATGCGCGATTAGTCAATGTAAAACTCGCTGGTAACCCATTGCCTGCCACCCTTGCGACAGATGTGAGTAAGACGCCTACCCTTAGCTGGGTAGCGGGAATGGACGCCACCTCGCACGATGTGTATTTTGGCACCGATGCAACGGCTGTGACCAATGCCACTACATCAAATCCGCTTGGCGTATTTAAAGGCAATCAAGCTGGAACGACCTATTCTCCCGGCCTGCTTGCAAAAAATGTTACTTATTACTGGCGGATAGATGAGCAGCCTGGTCCGTGGAAAGGTATGGTCTGGAGCTTTACCGTACAGAATTTTGAACTCGTGGATGATTTTGAGAGCTACCTAGCTAATCCAGGCAGCGTTCGATTATACAACAACTGGATAAAGGGCGATGGTGGAACTGTAGGTTATCCAAATTTCAACTATGCTGAAACAACCATTGTTCACGGAGGCCTGCAGTCGATGCCGTTTGATTATAATAATGTTGGGGCATTCCATGATTCAAATGCCACCCGCACATTTACGGGTGACCCATGTGATTGGACTGCCAATGGCTCCAAGTCATTGGAGCTGTGGTATAGAGGTTGGCCGGCAGCCGTCGGCAGCTTCACAGGGGCTGGCCCATACACAATTACCGCCTCCGGCGAAGACGTCTGGGATGTGCCGGCTTTGAGAGGAACAGGGTACCACGATGAGTGCCATTACGCCTACAAGCAAATAACAGGCGCCGCGGGGCCTCTCGTGACGATTATAGCGAAGGTAGATAGTGTCAGTAGTAACACCAGCCCGTGGGCCAAGGCCGGCGTGATGATTCGCCAGTCGCTGGATCCGAACTCTAAGAACGCGTTTATGTGTATCACGCCTGAAATGGGCGCGGCCTTCCAGTATCGTGTCAATAATGCCGATGTCAGCACCAGCTACGACTACCAGATGGCCGGCTACGAATTCATGGCCGACATTAACGCTCCATACTGGGTAAAGCTTGAGTTTTACACCGACAGTGGCGGCTTCTGGGCTTACTATTCGGCTAATGGCACCAATTGGGTTCCTGTGGAAAGCGATACCCCCTACTTGGCTTTGCCAGTCTATGTAGGTTTAGCGGTGACCGCTCATAATGCTTCGGCAACATGCACAGCAGAGTTCTCCAATGTCTCCATAACCGCTCCAGGACTGACGATATCATCATGGAGCCATCAAGACATCGGTATAAAAAGTAACGTCGCTGCGCCGCTGTACGTAACTTTGCAGGATTCAGCAAGCCCAACGCATACCGCAACGGTCACAAACACTGACCCCAATGCAGTCTTGCAAAACACCTGGCAGGCATGGGATATTGCCTTGAGCGATTTCACAGGCGTGGACCTGACAAAGATCAAGAAGATAACTCTCGGTGTCGGACCTGCTACCCCAAATGGTACAGGAACGCTGTACTTTGACGAAACTGGCTATCGTCGCCAGTCGATCCTAACATCGACCTGAATAAAGATAACAAGATTAACTTCAAGGACTTTGCCATTTTGGCGAGCCAGTGGTTATCGGCGGCAGTGTGGCCGTATTAATGGCTGCTGATTAGGCGATGATTTCGCATTAGTTCGGGGCCTATACTGACCAGCTCAGTATGGGCCCCGGTTGTTTTTTCACCTTAATGGGCAATGACGCTCCACACTATTTGCGATACGCTTTGCAGCATCGCCCGGCAGAAGACCAAGATTCTTAAGTTCCTTTTTAATCGCGATTTCCACGGCTTTGTTATAGGAATGTTCTTTATCATTCAATTCCTCAACTCCAATGTGCGTTCCAATTTGAATAAGAATCCTCCCATGAAAACGCCGACGGATACTCTGGATATATTGCAATAATCTTATATCCATACCACGTCAATATCTCATGCCAACTTGTTGCCGTAAAGGTAAGATGTACGTCGTCAAGAAGAGTGAGACAGATTTGGCCTTGAATTAGGAGATGATTTCAGCTTTTGTTGACGCCAAACAATAAACAGTATCGAGGCGAAACATTCTATTTTTTAAGCGTTGTCCTACAAATTGTCCTATTTTTGAAGTCACGTATCGTAACGAATTATACTGCTCCCTGTTAAGGAATAGGCCAAAGTATGGTAGTATTTCTTAATGGAAGCACCGCTTGTGTCCCAACCAGCAACACGGACCTCTTGTCCCGCCGGCAGGCAATCTTTCTTCCGCTCTCACACAGTCTTAACCTGATAATATCTACTTTTCAGGTCAGTGTCCGACATCAGTATCATTGGCACAGGTTTGGTAGTTTGCTTATGGGATGGCTTCTCAACTGAGCTTGCATTTTAGAAAAAAGATTAATCCGAGCCATCGATTTGCAACAGAATTTGCAACAGACCTGCACGTTTAGGCTTCGGTCAGGCTTCGGTTGCGCTTCGGTCAGCATCATAAGTCTTTATTTGACAAGTATAAACCGTTTATTCACAATTACTTACAAAACACCGTAACGGATTAGAAATCCGTTGCTCTATCCAGCTGAGCTACGGGCGCTTTAATCTTAAGTTGTTTGAGTATAACAACTTCTGACGGTCCCTGTCAACTCTTGAAACTACTCGAACCCCATCTGCAACACTTTTGCATTTATGGCTCTTTGATAGGGTGCTCAACAGGTGCGCAACAAATCATCATCTTTGGTCTCTTCGGAAATAATTCTTGCACGATCCATCCTCACCGCGACCAGCTATTCATTGTCACGGGCTAACTTTCAAAATCCGGCAGGCTATATCCTTGTCCGCTGTTAAGGATGGAATCTGTGATTGCAGAACTCCGGTTGTAACACTAATCAGAGTTGGCGTTGAATATGTTCCCAGCCATGTGTCGTAATACTTGACCTCATAATTTCCGTTTTGCAGGCTGGGTATAGTCAATGTCGAACTGCTGAGCGTGGATGACGTATTATTTCTCAACCAGACAAACATCCTGTTACTATTTTTGAGTGCCATCGTTTCCATGCCTGTACCAGCATTCACAGACAAGGGTACCAGGAAACCGCCGCCGTCAAAAGTCATCTGATTGCCAAAAGTCGAGGTGGCATTGAAAACATCCCAGTCTTTATGACCCGCAAAGGATTCCCACCACCACGTCATCGGCAAAATTGGCGTCGGCGAAAACATCCCGCGCCACATGCCCATATGCAGTTCTCTTCGATAAGCAGGATGGTTTCCGTCCGTCCCGGCATTTTCCCAACTGTATGCGAATTCGCCTGTTACATAAGGTTTATTGTAAGAGGTTATGTGAGAAGTTATTGTGTCATAAATATTATCTGTTGTGCCATAAGGATGGGTTTGAGAAAAATCCAAATTGCTTACGTTCCACAGACCGGGAATAGTTTTATAGCCGGCGCTTGTCGAAACTAAATGTTCAAACGGGTCTATACTTTTTAAGTATGTGGACATTTCATTATGCCACGACACAATGTCTGAAGCCGGTACGTTCGCATCGCCGTCATTGTATGTATGGTCTACTTCGTTAAAAAACTCAATCACGCCTAAATGCGGATTATATCCCCATCGAGCGATAATGTAGCGAAGCCTCTTCTTATAGATATTTTTTGCGGCAGGATTCGAGAAAAATGCCGACGGATTCGAACACGGACCGCCATTAACGATGTTATACGGATTAGTCGTCCAGTAATCCCCGCCGCCCCAGGGGTCTTTCACCGATTTAAAAACTCCGTGAAAGTCCAAAGTAAGCATCAGATATAATCCATTCTGCTCAGCCAGAGAAAAGATAGTATCCAATCTCGCCGCAGCGGTTTCACTGTACCGGCCGAGCCCTGAGCCGGTCCATTCCAGCGGCATATTCCAGGGACACATCCATACACGGGCAAAATTACAGCCGTTTGCGCCAAGCAACGAGAACATATACTCATACTTATATGTCTGGTCCTCTTCCGGCCGCGGATTCCAGCATACATTTTCGCCGATTCCCCTAAAAGGCTTTCCCGAATCATACTGCATAAAATAATACGACTTAGGATTCAAATGAAGAAAACCATCTTTATTGGAATCTGACACAGTTAAATAAAAAACATCCGACTTGCCTTCCATTGCCCCTTTGACAAAAACCTTTGCCTGATATGAATATCGCCCGGTTTTTCTCGGCGTGAATCGTCCCTGCCAGCGTGAGGCGCTGGGATTTCCAGAAATATAAAAGCACGGCAGAATGACTTCGTTACTGTTAGGGTCCTCAAACGTAATATCAATACGAATATCATCAGGATTATAAGGATTTGTATACGGCGAAACCGAATTAATATCAAAGAATACATAGCCGTATCTTTCAACCTTCTGCTTGGATGGAACAATTGTCAATGGACTCGAACGATCCGCCGGCTGGTTATTTGCTGATGCAACCGGATTCCCCTGCTTCGATTCAGTGGATTTTATGCCTGACTGGGCAGTGGCGGTTGTGGTAAATATCGTCATTAGGATACACAAATAATATGGCATTATTTTCATAAATGTTTTCCTGTTTTACTGAATCCCCAAAATCACCCTATGCACACTTATCTAAATGTGTACCATATTCTAAAGGCATTGTCGATATGTTTTGCATACCCGAATTACATAGTGCGAGTATTACGACAATTCAATCTTCATTACGGGCTGACATTAATTATCCGACAGGCTATATCCTTGTCTGCCGTTAAGGAGGGAATCTGTGATTGCAGAATACTGGTTGTAACAGTAATTATAGTTGGCGTTGAATATGTTCCCAGCCAGGTGTCGTAATATCTGACTTCATATGTTCCATTTTGCAGAGGGGATATGTTCATTGTCCTGCTGCTGATTGTTGATGACGTATTATTTCTCAACCAGACAAACACTCTGCTGCTATCTTTGAGCGCCATCGATTCTATGCCTGTACCGACATTTACCGTCAATTCCTGCAGAACGCCATTATTGTCGGAAATCATCGGGCTGAAATAGATAGCGGCAGTATTGAAAATATTCCAGTCGTTCCAACCCGCAAAGGAGTCCCACCACCATGTTAGCGGTAAAATGGGTGTCGGCGAAAACATACCGCGCCACAATCCCATATGCAATTCTCGCTCGTAATTGCTCTGTGTTCCATCAACACCTGGACCTTGCCAGCCGTATCCGAATTCACCGGCTACATATGGTTTATTGTAAGTGGTTGTGAAAGAGACTATTGTACTATAAATATTATTTGTTGAGCCATATGGATGGGTTTGAGAAAAATCCAAGCTGCTCACGTTCCACAGACCCGGAATATATTTATAGCCTGCACTTGTCGAAACCAAATGTCCAAACGGATCAATACTTTTTAAATATGCGGCCATCTCAGCATGCCACGACACAATATCTGAAGCCGGTACATTCGCATCGCCATCGGCGTATGCAAGATCTATTTCATTAAATAACTCAATCACACATAAATGCGGATTATATCCCCACCGAGCAATAAGGTAACGAAGCCTCTTTTTATAAATTTCTTTTGCCGCAGAATTCGAGAAGAATGCCGCCGCATTCGAACATGGCCCGCCATTAGCGGAATTATACGGATTTTCAGGCCAATAGTTGTTACTACCCCATAAATCGGGGTTTGTTTCGAAAATTCCAGCATAGTCCAGCGTCAGCATCAAATATAACCCATTCTGTTCAGCTAAGGCAAGAACGGTATCTAATCTTGTCGCAGATGCCTCGTTGTACCGTCCAAGTCCCGGACTGTCCCATTCCAGCGGCATATTCCAGGGGCACATCCATACTCGAGCAAAATTACAGCCGTTTGCACCCAGCAATGGGAACATATACTCATATGTATATGTTGGGGTATCATATTGCGGCCGCGGATCCCAGGCTACATTTTCGCCGATTCCCCTAAAAGGCTTTCCCGAATCGCACAGAAAAGAATAATCTGATTGAGGATTCAAATGAATGAAACCATCATTATTGGAATCTTCCACAGTTAAGTAGAAAACATCTGACAGGCCATCCAGAGCCCCATTGACGAAAACCTTTGCCCGATATGAATATTGCCCTGTTTTTCGTGGAGTGAATCGTCCTTGCCAGCGTGAAGCGGCAGGATTTCCAGAAACATAAAAGCACGGTAAGATTATTTGGTTATTGTCAGGGTCTTCAAACGTAATATCGATGCGAATGTCATCAGGATTATAAGGATTTGAATATGGTGCAACTGAATTGATATCAAAGAATACATAGCTGTATTTTCCA
The DNA here is from genome assembly GCA_050015775.1 of Sedimentisphaerales bacterium. Classification (GTDB taxonomy): domain Bacteria; phylum Planctomycetota; class Phycisphaerae; order Sedimentisphaerales; family Anaerobacaceae; genus Fen-1362. The sequence goes on from JBEKAT010000015.1 coordinate 31,010, forward strand.
ACCGTCTGCTTTGATGGAACAATCGTCAATGGACTCGAATAATCCATCAGCCAGTTGCTCGTTATTGCAAGCAGATCGTTCCAATCCGCAGTTTGCCTCCAGACGCCGGCTAATAATGCGAAATCAACGAAATTCACCTGCAGATCATTATTTAAATCCCCGGTATGTGGTTGCGATGGCGTAACACCGATCAGAGAAGCATCGTCAAACAGTATGCTTTTACCCCATTGGTCAGTCTGGGTCGTCCCGATTACTGGCTTGATAATCGCCGTACCCGCCGGAATCCCTGTTGCAGTCAAAACATACTGATACCACTGATAATCCTTCGACAGACTATATGACTGCTGATCAGTCCTGAGCAGAGCCGAGGATGCATTATAATATTCAATCTTTAAAGTAACAGCGTTAGCCATTGTTCCTGAGCCGCTTGACCAGTTATCTCTCGCATAGACCGACAAAGTATATTCAGATGAGCCCTCATAAGCGATGCTTTGTGTTGCAAGTACGTAAGCGGAGTAAGGCGCAGTGACATCATAGACGGTAAATACAGCGGATTCAGCTCCTGAATGGGCAGTAGTTGAGGTTTCCGTCCAACCATTACTTGAGCTAACGCTCCAGCCGGTCAGACCGCTTTCAAAGCCGGGGTTGGTAAGAAGCTCACCGCCCATAACGACGGCAGCAGGTATCACCATGAAGATAAAAAAGTAAGTTGTGATAGTTTTCATCGACCATGTCCATTTTACTTTAATTCTATCGTTTTCACATGGTCTGTTCCATCAAAATCTTTCGAGACCATAGTTCTTACTCTTTCACAGTTTTTGTTATCAGTGGCATAAAAAAGCGAAGGTTTTGTCTAAACAAACCATAATTAACCTCTCCACAGCATTCTGCCCCCAATTTTCATTGGCAGCGGGCAATATTAATTAGTTATTAAACAAACCGAGTGTTATTGTCAGCTAAATAGACAAGACCAGCTTTTAAAAAAAATATGTTTTTTTCGAAAAATACATGTTTTAAGAGCATATTTACTTGACACTTTTAGTGGGAGTTATTATTTTGAAATAATACTAAAGTACTTGTGTAGGGAGCGAAAGTGCTTGTGTAAGGCTTGTAGCAATTGAAAGTATGGAGAGAATGAAAACTAAGATTCCGAGCTTAAAAGAAGTTGCAATTGCGGCAAATGTATCTGTTCCTACGGCATCCCGTATACTCCACAGAAAAAAACTGGATCAGTTTTCAGAAGAAACCAAGCAGAGGGTTCAGGAAACCGCTCAGCAGTTGCAGTGGCGTCCCAACTTGCTGGTCCATGGAATGCAGACGGGCAGAACACGTACTATTGGGGTTATGGTCCCGCCTTTCAACTCTCACTGGTCGGAAATTCTCTACGGCATTCACGACGGATTAATTAAAGCCGATCACATACCGATTATTTTGTGGGGCAAGAATTGGCGGGAAGACGAACACAAATATGTTGCAGAAAATCTTGAACAAATACACCGTCTTATAGACCGACGTGTCGAGGGTTTTATTCTCTGGCCTCCCATGGTTACACCTTATTATGACCATATTGAAAAGATGTGCAATATGCCGGTGGTAACAATTGACCATGAGCTTCCTCCGCAATATGGCGCAGACTCAGTTGCCACCGATGAAAAGATGGGGGCAAAACTGGTTGCATCGCATTTATTGGGCCTTGGGCATCGCCATATTGCACACTTTGCAGGCTCCGGAAATAAAATCTACAGTTGGGCGAAACTTCGCAGCAAATATTTTAAACAGGAAGTGGCCGGTGTTCCGGGGACGACGTGCATAACCGTGGAGCAATGGCAACATGATTACAATGAGGGTGTTAACGTGGCAAAAAAACTGCTGCAAATGAATCCGAGGCCAACAGCGGTCTTCGCGGCAAGTGATCAGAGAGCGCAGTATCTCTATGATGCTGCAGCCCAGATGGGCTTGAAGATTCCGCAGGATTTGTCGGTAGTTGGGTTTGCCGACCTTGCTAATGCCGCGAGATTACAGCCGTCGCTGACGACTGTACGGCAAAAATCTTATGAGACAGGACGTATTGCCGCTCGGCTTATATTGGAACGGCTGCAGAAAACAGATGGAGAACCTCACAATCATCAGAGGATTCGGGTCGGATGCGAATTAGTGATTCGCAATTCGACGGCCGTACCCGGTAACGGTGGATGAGTTAGGAAATAAACTGTGTTGTCTTTGGCGGAAAGTTAACGGTATAAGAGAGAAATATAATAAAACTTAAGGAGGACGATGAATGAAGATCGCAAGAGGTCAATTAACAGCTATACTTATAGCGGTGATGGCGCTATATGTTGGCGCCGAGGCAAGTCAAGTCATTGATAATTTTGAATATGCCGATGATGACGCTTTACAAGCTGTCTGGCAGGTACGAGATGATACCAGCGCAAATACAGCCATTAATTTGACTACAGATCCTTGTTATGTTCACGACGGCTCAAAAGCGCTGAATTATCAGTATATGTGCGGCGATCCCCCTTATTGGACCGAAATATTCCGAATCTTTGATGCTAACCAGGATTGGTCTGCTTATAACCGATTTAGTATGTGGGTAAAGGGCGGTCCCCAGCGATACATCGAGGATAGGTGGTACCAAAACGGCCTTGAGGATATATACCTTGTCCTTTATACAACTAAACCAGGATTTACTCTTCCTATAACCCACGATGAACTTTCATTACTCGGCAAGGTATGGTTCTGGCGAGGTACAGACGAACCCAATTGGACGTTGTGGCAGGCTGATATTAGTTGGGGATTTTTGGATTTAAGCAATGTGAGGGCTATCGGCTTTGGTATGCAACCGAACATGTACGATTTTGAGGGCTATTGGTCCAGCTGTTATTTCGATGGTTTTGAAGTTACGCACTCAGATGTTGACCCGAGCATCATCAATAATTTTGAACAATATGCCGATACCAATGCACTGCGCGCCGACGTTAATACAGGAACTGCCCCTGGCGCTGTCCCCGTCACGATTTCTCTGGAAGTGAATGATGCCAATGTGCATAGCGGCTCTAAGGCCATAATGATGGATTATAATAATACCTTTGTTGAAAATGGCGGATGGTCAAGGATTGTGCTGCCCCTGCCGAATGCGCCGCAGGATTGGTATGATCACCCAATAACCGACGTGCGGCCTTACCCCATCACCGGCCAACAGTATCAAACGTTGTCTGTCTGGTTCAAGGTCGGGCTTGCAAACGGTTACCTGGAGGCCGATCTGAAAGATTTGAACGGCTACATTAAATTTACCGCCGATTATGATGGAAACAATGTTGTGCCTGCCGGCGGCTGGACCAGATGGGATATTACCCTTCCCCATGAACCAAACCAGGACGACCCAAACGCCACCAATACGCTCGCCTCAGTTGAGCTTTTAATGAAAGGCGGCGCTTATGGTCACGGGATAGTGTATTTCGATGATATTTTCGTTGAGAGGTGCACTTCAATACTCTCACAAACAGCTACCGCGGGCCAGCCATTTACAATGGACCCCTGGGCGGGCGATATAAATTACCAGAACAGGGGAGACTGTAAGGTAAACTTTACTGATTACGCGGCCCTTGCTGCGCAATGGTTGAACCCGTGCAGCGACGCAGGCGGCAACAAGTGGTGCAAGCAAACCGATCTTAATGAAGATTATAAGGTTGATTACTCCGATTTAGCAATTATGGCGCATAATTGGCTTTATTGCGGTTTGTATCACGAAGCTGATTGTGGTTTCTAAATTGCAAAAGGATTTTAAAGAATACGTAATTGAAAAAATATATTGCGATATTGTTGATGTGTGTAGCGGCAGGAACGGTTAAGGGTGCGACACCTGACATTGTTTTCGATGCCGCACAAACTTCGCATCAGCTTATGGGCTTCGGCGCCCAGGTCTGGGAAGGCGATACACGGGTGGAGTCAATGCTTACATCACTGAACATGAAGTATGTGAGAATGAAATTTGGCGGAGCATGGAATCCGCCTGCAGGCGCTACGCAGACACAGATGGATGCTTATGTGGCATCACAATATGATGGCGACAGCAGTATCAGGACCACATACGGAATTCTGAACCCGCTTGGCATCAATGTCATCGCGAATCAATTTGAAGGGCCGGCATCATGGCTTGACAGCAGCAATCACCTCAAGAACTCAAACTTCGCCGATATGGCCCGCATGTGGGGTTCCATCGCATACTACATGCAGAATAACAATATGCCCATAAGCTATATTGAGCTGTTTAATGAGCCGGAAGGCACCTGGGACATCTATGTATCCGGCACAGACTACAATACAATCGCCAAGCTATTGCGAGCGGAGCTTGATTCGCGGGGCCTGACGAGCGTAAAAATCTGCGGCCCCGGTCTTGCATATTTATACGACGCGCCGAGCTGGTTCAACGCACTTGACGCAACGGGCGTAACGGCGATTGGCGCCTGGTCAACGCATGCGTGGGATGAGGGGTGGGGGCATACTGATGCGCTGCCGAGCTTTCTGGATTCGAGGTACAAAACTTACTTTGATCCCTATGTGCTGGCCAAAGACCCTTCCCGCAGCAAACCGGTTATTATTACCGAGTACGCAACCGGAGTACTGACATACAATGGTATGACGTTTACAGATTCTAATGTTGCGGACTCGAATCAATTTGCCGAAAGGAGTTATGAGAATACATTGACCCTGCTCAATGATGGTGCAAATATTCTTTCATATTGGGAGGCGGCGGACGAAGACTGGATGTCAAGCGGAATGTACGGGCTGAAGCGACGGCAAGGTTTGGGATCGACATTACGGCCTGTTTATTACGCTATGTCGACGCTGATGCCTTTGATTCCGGATGGGGCAAGTGTTCTGACTAAAACGTGGAATGATGCGAATATAAGTGCGGCTGGATTCATCGGCACGGACAGATTTGTGGTGGCATTCGCCAACAGCACAGCGGCCACCGTAAGCAAGACGATAAAGATTACCGGAGTGCTGACCTTTGATATCATCGAGGCCAAGGCCTTCATCAACGGCTCGGTTGTCGATGAGCTTGCTGACCTGCATTTTGACTATGCAACCAGCACGTTCGATATAACATTGCCGCGAGAGAGCACGCTTACAGTTGTGGCATCGGTCAATGAATGTTCCTCAAGGCTTACGGGCGACCTAAACGGAGACTGCAAGGTCACATTTGCAGACTTTGCCGTTGTTGCCAGTGACTGGCTCAAGGACAATCGCGGCCCAGCGGCCAATGTCGTAGAGAATTTTGAGGGCTTTGCCGATTCAAACGCGCTGCAGGCATCGTGGGTGCCGACGGCCAGTACTACCACGCTTACACTCGACACCATGACTGTACATGGCGGTACAAAAGCAATGAAATACAGCTACAATACCGGCAACTCGCCCTGGTTTGCCAAGGCCGAACACTGGCTGCCGGGCGGGCAAAGCGGAGTTGATTGGACGGGGTATGACACGCTGAGCCTTTGGTTCAAATGCACGGTGTCGAAGGAACCGTTACAAGTGAATATCGTCAATCGCTACGGCGTTAACATTCTGTATGCACAATATGGTATACCCCAGGTGGGCGACTGGACAAGATGGAATATTGACCTTACGCCGATAGCAGCAAGCGAACTGCAACAGATAGGCCGAGTTGACATATTCTTCACGGGCCAAAACTATGGTCCGGGTACGGCATACTTTGATGATATTACTGTCTATGACAAAGATTCCGTTTCGTGCCAGGGTTCATTAAATGGTGATGTGAATCAGGATTGTGTGGTAGATTTAAATGATATATTGGTTATTAGTGAACATTGGCTTGATTGCACACTGGTGCAGCAGGCCGACTGTTGGCAATAAGAGATGGCATTCTGTGTATGTTTTGAAAGAGAACAAAAAAGTAGTAGAGCGGTGTCTTGGCGTTCAGGATACATAGCTCTGCTTAAAACTTATTTTTAGAAGGAGAGTAGGATGAAAAAGTTTGTTTCAAAATTTGTTTGGAGTATGGTTGTGGTGTTAGGGATCACGAGTGTAACCTACGCCTTGCAGGTATCTGACTTCGAGGGTTATATCGACACCCCGGACCTGCAGACCGATTTAATCGGCACAACCCCTAATGAGACGCCCACGCTGGACACCACTGACGGCCATTATGGCCCACAGTGTCTGGAGGCTACCTACAATACGTGGAATAGCCCGTGGTGGAGCGGAACTCAGTTGATGTTCGGTGGTGCGAACGGCCAGGACTGGAGAGGTCTTAGCACGCTTACCGTCTGGTACAAAGTCACGGGAGCAGCGAGCCGTGTGGAATGTGATGTGTATAGCATTTGGGGCACCAGCTTGGGTGGTCAGTGGTTTGCGACACCCGGCGCGACCCCTGCTGACGGCTGGGTGCAATGGAACATGGATATTACCGGCTTAACCGGATACGTCAATCATGTCGGTAGGATACAGTTCGCGCAAGTTTGGCCTGACTATGGTGGTGGCACTGTCCTTTATGATGACATCTCTGTTACCCCCGAACCGGCTACATTGGCTCTGCTCGGCCTTGGTGGTCTGACAATGCTTCGCAGGAAAAGACGCTAAACTGGAACGGATAGTTGTAAGGGAAAATGGAATTGAGTGAATATGGCGCCCACTGCACATGGGTGGTGGGCGCCATACCTAAAGGAGTGTTGTTATTCGGCAGGTTATAGGAAAAGGTGAAATATGAGCAGAAAAAAAGGATTCACATTGGTTGAGTTGCTGGTAGTAATAGCCATCATTGCCTTGCTGATGGCAATCCTGCTACCCGCGCTAGGCCGGGCGAGAGCATCTGCCCGACGCGTTGTCTGTGCCAACCGGATCCGGCAAACCATGATTGCCGTTATGGCATATGCCGATTTTAACAAAGACACGTTGCCCAAAGGTGCCATGGGAGCCCCGATGTCCTCAATTATAAAGGGGCAGGGCTGGAGCCAGCCGAACTGGTTATGGGATACTGATTACGATTATATCGCCAAATATTTAAAAGACACCAGGATAATGATGTGTACGGATCTCCCCGGATACATAAAAAACGGCATTGACTACATGGGCGTTCATTTTCATGGCGTACCTTATATTCCGAACTGGTTGACGGGGAGTTGGACAGGCCATACATACCTCCTCGGCTATGGTTACATGGCTGGCCACTATGCCCAATTCTGGAAAGATCCGACGGGATATACGGATCCGTCCGGCGCCAAGGCGGAACCCTGGTTTTCCCCATCAAGAGTCACTGATAAAGGAAATTTGCCCCTTGTGATAGATATTGTTTCCTACGATGAAGGCGAATCTATCTTTGTGGCCCACGCAGGCAGCGGCCCGAGGGAAATAGACAACTCCCCATCCACCACGTTATCTATCCAGCAACAGGCGCCGGCTGGCGGCCTCAATGTGGGCACTATGGATGGGGCAGTGCAGTGGAAGGGAATAAAAGATACGAAGCCGCACATGGTGTTGTGGAATTTCAATAATTACGAACGCAAGCTTCTTTGGTACTGGTAAAATACAAAATAATAACTCAGAGCAGACACTTTAAATGTTCCTCGTTTTGTTCGAATGTGAATTGCTTATTGCAGTGTGAGTTTACCTGCTACGCACATATCTGTATAGATAATTGTTCCTAACAAAAATTATATCCGCACCTAAAAGCAGATTTTAATAGATCAATCCGAGCCATCGATTTGCAACAGACCTGCACGTTTAGGCTACTGTTACGCTTCGGTTGCGCTTCGGTCAGCATCATAAGTCTTCATTTGACAAGCATAAACCGTTTATTCACAAATACTTACAAAACACTGTAACGGATTAGAAATCCGTTGCTCTATCCAGCTGAGCTACGGGCGCCAAATTTTTAAGCAGTTGTAATATAACAACTTATTGCTTGCTTTGCCAATATCTGAAATGTCTTAGAGAGTTTAAAAGTGTCAGTTGCCCCCCTGCTAACCGGGAAGTTATCTCTGCAAACTACTATCGGGGGCACGCTCGTTATCGCATTTAACATGAGAAATGCCTTTTGGGAGAAATGGTTCGCGGCAGCTTAAGCTGTATCAGAAGACTATGTTATAGAGAGAGTTGGGGAGAATTATAGCGCAGGACCCAATAAAAGTTGACCAATTTCATCAAAATAAGCTGCTTGTAAGATCAGATTTCTCAAAAATTTAGCATCTGATGAATTTTTTTATAGTACAGGCTTCACACATGTTTGCCCACTTTGCCCAAACTCCATTTCCAGTTGCGAATTTCCGGCATGTCTTGGCCGTACCGGGCGATGTACTGCTTGTGCTCGACAAGCTTGTCCTTGAGCTGCTGCTTCAGGTAAATGCCCTTGTCGCCGGTCTGCGGCAGGCGGTCGATGGTATCCATCACGAGATGGAAGCGGTCCAGCTCGTTCAGCACCGTCATGTCGAAGGGCGTGGTGATGGTGCCCTCTTCTTTGTAGCCGCGGACGTGGATGTTGTCGTGGTTGGTACGGCGGTAGGTCAGCCGGTGAATCAACCACGGGTAGGCATGGAAGGCGAAGATGACCGGCTTGTCCTTGGTGAAGAGCTCGTCGAAATCCATGTCGCTCAACCCGTGCGGGTGCTCCGTGCTGGGCTCCAGCTTCATGAGGTCAACGACGTTGACCACCCGGATTTTCAGGTCGGGCAGATGCTCTCGCATAAGGGAGACGGCGGCGAGCGTTTCCAGCGTAGGCACATCGCCACAGCAGGCCATGACCACATCGGGCGCAACGTTCTGGTCGTTACTGGCCCACTGCCAGATGCCGATGCCCTCGGTGCAGTGTTTTATGGCGGCGTCCATCGTCAGCCACTGCGGCGCCGGGTGTTTGCCCGCAATCACGACGTTGACGTAATGGCGGCTGCGCAGACAGTGGTCCATCACCGACAGCAGGCAGTTTGCATCCGGCGGAAGATAAACACGCACGACCTCGGCCTTCTTGTTCACGACATGGTCGATGAAACCGGGATCCTGGTGCGTGAAGCCGTTGTGATCCTGGCGCCAGACATGCGAGGCCAGCAGATAGTTTAAGGAGGCAATCTTCCGCCGCCACGGCAGGTGCGACGTGACCTTCAGCCACTTGGCGTGCTGGTTGAACATTGAATCGACGATATGGATGAACGCCTCGTAGCAGTTGAAGAGTCCATGCCGCCCGGTGAGCAGGTAGCCCTCGAGCCAACCCTCGCATTGGTGCTCGCTGAGCATTTCCATCACGCGCCCAGTGGGCGCGAGAAATTCGTCGTTCGGCACGGTCGCGGCGTCCCACTGGCGTTTGGTTACTTCAAAGAGGGCCTCCAAGCCGTTGGAGAGCGTCTCGTCAGGGCCAAAGACCCGGAAATTTCGCTGCTCACTGTTCAGCTTCGCCACATCGCGCAGGAAAGGCCCGAGCACATGCGTGTCGCCGATGCCAAGCACCCCCGGCGAGGGCACGTCCTCCGCGTAGTCGCGGAAATCCGGCATCCGCAGGTCGCGGAGCAGAATGCCGCCGTTGGCGTGGGGATTCGCGCCCATGCGTCGTTCGCCCTCGGGCGCAAGTTCGGCCAGTTCCGGTTTCAGGCGGCCCTGCTCATCGAAGAGTTCCTCCGGCCGGTAGCTCCTCAGCCAGTCCTCCAACAACTTGAGGTGTTCAGGATGGGTGGCCGGGTCGGAGAGCGGCACCTGGTGCGAACGGAAGGTGCCTTCAACCTGCAGGCCATCGACCATCTTCGGTCCCGTCCAGCCCTTGGGTGAATTGAGGACAATCATCGGCCAGCGAGGACGCGCTAAGTTGCCGTGGACGCGGGCATCCTGCTGGATTTTTTTGATCTGCTCCACCGCCGTGTCGAGCGTCGCGGCCATGGCCTCATGCATCAGCTTGGGCTCGTGACCCTCGACAAAATAGGGCGTCCACCCGTAGCCGCAGAGCAACTGTTCCAATTCCTCGCGGGTGATGCGGGCGAGGAGAGTCGGGTTGGAAATCTTGTAGCCGTTGAGATGTAGGATCGGCAGCACCGCGCCGTCGGTGGCCGGATTGAGAAACTTGTTGGAATGCCACGCCGTGGCCAGCGGTCCGGTTTCCGCCTCGCCATCGCCGACGACGCAAGCAACGACGAGATTGGGATTGTCGAACACCGCCCCGAACGAATGGCTGAGCGAATAGCCCAGCTCGCCGCCCTCGTGGATCGAGCCGGGGCACTCCGGCGATGCGTGGCTTGGAATCCCCCCGGGAAACGAAAACTGGATAAAGAGCTTCCGAAGTCCGGCCTCATCCTGGCTGATATTGGGATAGATTTCGCTGTAAGTACCCTCGAGGTAAGTGTTGCCCACGATGGCCGGGCCGCCGTGACCGGGGCCGGAGACGTAAATCATGTCGAGGTTGTATTTTTTGATGACCCGGTTCAAGTGCACGTAAATGAAGTTCTGCCCGGGGGTCGTGCCCCAGTGCCCCAGAAGCATGTGCTTCACATCCGCGAGCGTCAGCGGCCGTTTCAGCAGCGGATTGTCGTAGAGATAAATCTGGCCGACCGACAAATAATTAGCGGCACGCCAGTAGGCATCCATCTTGTGGAGCAGTTCCGGGGAAAGAGTTTTTGTTTCCATGATTCAATTCTCCTTTTTTCAGCCAAGGCCGAGGACGCAGCAAACCGTCTTGGCTATCATGCGTTCTTCGTCCGTGCGAATGACGCGAATAGTAACTCGGCTGGTCTGTGCGGAAATCACGCTCTCATTCGCCGCGTTTCGCTTTTCTTCGAGTTCTACCCCGAGAAATCCCAGCCCATCGCAAATCCTGGCGCGCACTTCCGGCGAGTTCTCCCCGATACCGCCGGCGAATACCAGTGTATCCAGTCCGCCGAGCACTGCGGCGAATGCCCCTATCCATTTGCGAGTATAATAACAAAACAGTTCGACCGCCTCAGCCGCCCTGACATCGCTCGCCTGGCGCTTTATCAAATCGCGCATGTCGGAACTGGTTTCAGAAATTCCGAGCAGACCGGATTCATGATTGATGAGATTATTAAACTGTTTGGGTGTCAGATTCTCCGTCAACATCCAGTACCATAACAGGCCGGGATCTAAATCGCCCGGCCGAGTGCTCATCGGTAATCCGGAGTTCGGCGTGAATCCCATACTGGTGTCAATGCTTTTGCCGCCATGGACAGCAGTCATGCTCGCGCCATTACCCAGATGAGCCAGTATCACCCGCCCCTGGGCTGCCTTTGCACCGGCAACACGAGCGAGTTCTTCTATTAGATAGGCATACGATAATCCGTGGAAACCGTATCGCTGGATCCCAATCGCGTCGAAACGGCGCGGGATAGGCAATAGCCGGGCCACACGCGGCATGGTGCGGTGAAACGCCGTATCAAAGCAGGCTACTTGAGGCAGTTTAGGATAACGTTGCCGTAACGCCTCGATCAATTCAATCTCAGCAGGCAGATGATCCGTATCGTACGGGCTGATGCGGTGTAGTTCATTCAGCAATTCCTGTGTGATGCGTTCGGGTTCCGTGTGTTTCATGCCGAAAACCACTCGATGTCCGACGCCGCTGATCAAAGAAAAATCAATCTGTTCTTCGAGCCAATCTATCAGGAAATTTGATGCCGACCTGGTATCAGAGGATTCGAGAATGAGACTACCTTTCCGGTTTCCTGTTGAGTCGCTGAAAGTTAAATTAGTCCCTGGCAAACCGATACGGTCAACGCTTCCATGAAAACTTTGTTCCGGCGGTTCGCTTGTCTGATACAATGCGAACTTGATGCTCGATGAGCCGCCATTTATTGTCAGCACGGTAGCGTGAGTCGGTTTTTTGGATGACTGGTTTGTCATTCTGCAACCTCCAATCCAAAAGAAGCCAGTTTCGCACACGTGGATTTGTAATCAGTGTGACAAATACCCCGAATTCCCAAACCTTCCGCGACTTGGACGAACATAAGGAGGTTCTCAATATAAAGTACCTTATTGGCCGGAACCTGCGCGATATCGAGCGCAACACGAAAAATATCCGCGTCAGGCTTTCGCAAGTGGACGAAACAGGAGGAAATGAAAAAATCCACGAACCCATCAAGCTTGAACTTTCGAATTCGGTGCGAATTCAGTTCTCGTGCTTCGTTGTTGACCACGACAATCTTCAATCCATACCGTGCCTTAAGCCGGCGGGCCAGCTCGATCATTTGGGGATACGGCTTCGACTGTGCGAACATGAATTTCCGAAACTGAGCCCGGGTAAACGGCCGCTTCTCGTAAAACACCACACGACTCAAGTATTCTTCCAAAGTGAGCTTGCCCAGCTCGTAAGTGTCGAAGGCCTGGTTATGCCGGTTTTCCATCTCTTCCGGATTCAGGTCGAACGTCTTGGCCGCCAGTTTGCGGGACTCGTGACCCCATCCGTCAGTGAGCAAAACACCGCCGATATCCAGAAACAATGCCGTAATTGAACTGCTCTTTTTCATTCTGCCTCCTTCAGCACAATCTACCACCTGAAGTGGCGTTCAATATGTGGTTTTGTGGCATTGGTTCTCCTTACACCACTCTCTTAAAGTCGACATATCCGCGCTCCACATCCGTGCGGACCAGTTGCACGCGGAGCTCGTGGCCGACATCCATGCCTTCAAAACCGCTCTCTAATCTTCCATCAATGGGCGGATGCAGAAGACGGACCCATGTGCCTTTGTCAGATACACCGGTGACGATGGCATCGAACTGCTCCCCGATTCTCGATTCCAGCAGCATTGCCGCTGCGGATTTTGTGACCTGCCGTTCAACTTTTGTCGCTGCGTCTTCCTCTTCGGTGCAATGCTTCGCGAGCGACTCCAATTCGTCGTTCTCGTAGGGCAGAGAACGCCCCGCCATTGCTGCTTTCAGCAACCGTTGTGTAATCAGATCGGGGTATCGGCGATTCGGAGCAGTAGAGTGAGTGTAGTCCTTGACCGCAAGACCGAAGTGCCCGGCGACACTGTCTCCTGGAAGTTCGACGACGTATTCACCCGCGCCCATGAGCTTGACGACGCTGAGAGACAGGTCAGGAAAGCGCAGAGGGTCAGCCGCTTTCGCCGATACCAGAAATTCCTCCAAGGCCTTTGAGTCGGGCTCTTTGGGCAGCGTTGTGCCCCGCTCTGCGGCAAGCTCGATGATCCGGTTCCATCGTTTGGGTATCTGGACTACGCGCCGCAGCGACGGAAACTTTTTAGACGCGAGGTATCGTGCGGTAACGCCGTTGGCGGCGATCATGAAGTCCTCAATAATTTCTTTGGCCCTGTTCTTTTTTTCGGCTTCCAGGTCCTTGAGCTTATCTCCGTCAAAAACCGGACGCGCTTCTATGGTTTCGAGGTCAAGCGCACCGTGCAGGTGCCGCAGCGATTTCAGCTTCTGGGCCACGCTGTCCTGAAGTCGAATGTTCTCGTCGAGACCTTTGACCGTGCCTATCCCCTGCGGCATCGGACCATTACCATCGAGCCAGGCGGCAACGCTGTTGTAGGCAAGCTTTGCGCGATTACGGACTGTCGCTCCGTAGAGGTCCGAACTCTGAAGCGACCCATCCCAGGCGATGACCATTTCAATGACGATTGCCAGGCGGTCTGATTCATAGTTGAGAGAGGTAAGGTCCGTGGAGAGTTTCTCAGGCAGCATCGGAAACGTCTCGGCAACAGTATAGACCGAGGTGGTGTTTTGCCTCGCATGGCCGTCAAGTACCGATTGCTTCTTGACGACAGCGTCAACGTCGGCAACGGCGACAAGGACCTTTGTGGCCCCGTTGGGCATGGCTTCGGCAACGGTAAGCTGGTCCAGATCTCGCGAATCATCGTTATCGATGGAGCACCAGATAAGGTTCCCCATATCTCGCGTTGATTCCTCAGTTCGTGTCGCCGGCCCGTGGATTCCGTCGAGCTCGGCGAGCGCCTGGGGAGAAAAATCCGGAAAAAGTCCTCTTTCAAGCATCACCCGATGAGCAATTTGTTTTAAGAGAGAGCGATGTTGTTTGTCGTTTGTATTCGTCATATTATCACCTTACTGAAATACCATATTGTGATTTCCTGCTCAATGAATAAGTTCTCCTCGCCGCCATCAATCTCCAAACCTGCGAATAAACCATATTTTAACCACCTGTGTCAGAATCGCATAGCCCAGTAGTATGATTGCCAGATACAGCCAGTACATCGGCGGGAGCGAGACAAACCCGAGCGTTTTCGCCAGGGGCGAAACTGTCAGCCAGGCGCCTACCGCAACGATGATTACGGAAGTGAGGATTAGCGGCCAACTGGCCCGGCTTTCGATAAACGGTATCTTGTTGGTGCGAATAACATGGATTATTAACGTCTGGGTGAAAATCGACTCCACGAACCAGCCGGTGTGGAACAGGGCCGGGTTTTGCCAGCAGTTGAAAACGTACAGCATCATGAAGAACGTCACGTAATCGAAGATAGAGCTTATCGGCCCGATAAACAGAATAAAACGCAGTATCTTGCCAATCGTCCACGTGCGCGGCCTGGTCAGCCAATCAGCATCCACCTCGTCGGTGGGGATGGTGGTCTGCGAGAAGTCGTACAGGAGGTTGTTGGTCAGCACCTGGATAGGCAGCATGGGCAGGAAAGGCAGGAAGGCGCTGGCCCCCACGACACTGAACATGTTGCCGAAGTTCGAACTGGCCGCCATCTTGATATACTTGATAATGTTGCCGAACACCCGCCGGCCTTCCAGCACACCCTGCTCCAGTACCAGTAAGCTGTTTTCCAGCAGGATGATATCGGATGACTCCTTGGCGATGTCCACAGCGCTATCTACCGAGATGCCCACATCAGCGGCCTTCAAGGCCGGGGCGTCGTTGATGCCGTCACCCATAAACCCCAACACGTGGCCCTTGCTCTGGAGCGCACGGATGATGTGTTCCTTGTGAGCCGGGGCCAATCTGGCAAAGACGCTGGTCGCGCTGGCGGCTTCGGCCAATTCCGTCTCGCTCATCGTCTCGATTTGCGGGCCGAGCAAAAGATGCTCAACCGATATGCCGACTTCCTTACAGATATAGGCGGTGATTATCTCGTTATCACCGGTCAGGACCTTGACGTCCACATTCAGGCCGCCAAGTCGTTTCAATGCCTCCGTGGCGGTGTCCTTTGGCGGGTCGAGGAAAGCTAGAAAACCCATCAATATCAGGTCCGACTCATCCTTGACCGAGTACACCGGCTCATCTGAACCGCCCGGCATCTGCTTATACGCCAGGGCAATCACCCGGAATCCCTGACCATTCAGGTCGTCCGCTATCTGCCGGCGTTTGGCGTCGTGTTCTGGCTGAACAGGGATTACCCCTCCATTGGTTTCCACCCGGGTACACAAACTCAGCACTTCATCCACAGCGCCTTTACAAATCAGCGTATTCAACCCGGTTTCATCTTCCACAACCACCGACATTCGGCGACGCACAAAATCGAAAGGTATCTCGTCGATTTTGCGGTACTTCTCCTTAGCTTTCAGGCGTTCTTCCAACTCCTCATGGTCGAGAATTGCCTCGTCCAGCAGGTTCTTCAATCCGGTATGGTGGTAGCTGTTCAGATAGCCGTATTGCAACACTTTCTCGCTGGGGTCGCCGTTCACGTCCAGATGCTTTTCGAGCACAATTTTGCCTTGGGTGAGGGTGCCGGTCTTGTCGGTGCACAGCACATCCATCGCCCCAAAGTTCTGGATGGCGTTGAGGCGCTTGACTATCACTTTCTTGCGTGACATCATGATGGCGCCCTTCGACAGGTTGACGGTCACGATCATAGGCAACATCTCAGGGGTCAGCCCGACTGCCACGGCCATGGCAAACAGGAAAGCTTCCAGCCAGTTGTGCTTGCTCAGCCCATTGATCAGGAAAACAGCCGGAACCATTACAGCGATAAAGCATATCATCAGCCAGGTGAACTTGTTCACGCCCTTATCGAAGCTGGTGAGCTGGCGCTGCCCGACTATACTGGCAGCCAGCGAGCCAAAGTAGGTGCGGTTTCCGGTTTGGATGACCACGGCGGTCGCTGAGCCGCTCTCTACGTTGGAACCAAGGAAGCAGAGGTTGGGCAAATCGAGCGGATTTTGAACGTCTGCTGACGCCTGGGCGGCTTTTTTCTCCACAGGCAGGGCTTCTCCGGTGAGGGCCGCCTGATTCAGGAACAGGTCTTTGGCGGAAAGCACCCGTACATCAGCCGGCACCATATCACCCGCTGCCAGCCGGATGATATCGCCGGGCACTAACATCTTGAGCGATACTTCTTC
>JBEKAT010000016.1:0-25575 GCA_050015775.1 Sedimentisphaerales bacterium
TGTGCCTTGAGCACGAATAGCAGACTGAGCCTAAAACTGTTGCATGCAGGGGAAGTATGCCTATGAAATAAAACGTAAGAAAAATAGATCATAACCGTTGACGGCTGACCTCATAGCAGCCCCGCACAATGGCGGGGTTATTCTCAAATTTCAAATCTTAAATCCTTCTTCCCCGGCTTTTTTGTTTTTTTTGTCGCAAAATGGCCCTTTTCCGTCTCTATATATGTAGTGAAGACCCTTCGTGTCTTGGTGTCTTAGTGGCGAGAACCATAACGAACTTACGACGTTCTTGACGATATATAGATAAGGCCTTATTATGCCTCTGCGCTGGTGGTGTAAGCAGGAGGGTGAGTTGTTGGGATATGGATTCTAACGCCTGTGCGGGTAACGGTTTATGTGAACAATCTAATCAGTAACAACAGTTAGGAATGATGGTTATGGCGAATTCGACACTTCGACAAAGCTCAGTGCCGGCAAGCTCACCACAAGCGGATTTGATACAGCAAAAGAGAAGGTCGCTTAGTGGCTGGCCTATGATCATCGGTCTTATCGCTATGCTCATTTTTGCCCTTCACGCAAGCACCCACATGGTCGGTGCGGGCGATACCTGGGTAGCTCTCGCCTGCGGCAGGCACTTTTACAACCACGGCGTCGATACCAACGAGCCGTTCAGCGCCAATTCGCACAGGCAGGGTCCCACAGCCGAAGAGATAACCACTTGGCCTGACTGGGCGCAGACGATTGCCAATAAGGTCGGCATCGATACCGTCAAGTACTGGCATCCCACCGGCTGGATAGATCAGAACTGGCTCACACACTTAATTTTCCACTGGCTGGCGTATCATTCACCTTTCGCCGACGGCCCCTCGCTGTCTTTCAATACGCTTATGTACTGGAAGTTCACGATATACATCCTCACTGTGATTTGTGTTTACTACGCAGGCAGGGTTATGGGCGCACACCCGGCCTTATCTGCCGCAGCCGCCTGCGCCTCGATGTTCATCGGACGCTCTTTTTTGGATATCAGGCCCGCAGGTTTCTCGAACCTCTTGGTCGCGGCGTTTATGCTCATCCTTGTCCTGTCGATTTACCGCAACTATCTTTATATCTGGCTCATATTGCCCGCAACGATATTCTGGGCAAACTTGCACGGGGGATACATTTACGTCTTTATAGCGCTTACCCCTGTTGTGGCGATTCGTCTGCTGGGGATACTCTGGAGAAAGGCGGCGGTCAAACTGGAACTGAAGGCAGCCCCGTCGAAGAACCTGCTTCCGGGAACAACCACTACGGCAGTATGGCATACCATCGCCGCCGGCGCCGCGGCCTTTGTGGCATCAATCATTCTAAACCCATTCCATCTCACCAACCTGACGCACACCTTCCAGATCAGTATCAGCGCAAACGCCGAAGGTTGGCGAAACGTCCATGAGTGGTGGCCGGCGTTTCGGTGGGACAACCCGGTGGGGACGGCATTTCCGTTTTTGGTGATGATGGTGGCAGGAATAGGGTTGCTGGTGATATGGGTTTTCAGCCGGCTGTTGATACCGAAGCAGATTAAGTTGCCAAAGATGCAGGGGGGCAGTCAGCAGAAGAATTTCAATTTTATCGCGAATGCCGTGGGGTTCGCGTCGGCGTTACTGGTAATCTGGGCAACAATGATTTCGTTTTCATTTACGGACGCAAGCCCGGCGAGTTTTCTGTTGAGCGGCTTGTTTGTGGGGATACTATGGGCGTCAGTGTTCGTAAGCGTGCACTTTATATATTTGATTTTGCCGTTTGGGCTTTTCGCGTTGTATACGGCGGATGCCTCGCAGGGATACACGGGCAGATATATTTTTCCATTTATAACGGTACCATTTTATTGCGGGCTGTTCGCGGTTGGGTCACGGCTTTCGAGGAAGCCGGCGTATTCAATGCTTAATATAGTTTACGTGCTGGCGGCGGCAATAGTAACGTTGCTTGTTTCGGCGGCGACCGTGAACCCGTTCAAATTCACCCAGACAATTTGGCACTTAGAGCAGTTTGTTAATCTGCACCGATTATGGGAACTTGCATATGAGGCCAACTTGGATATCACTTACGCCAATTTATTCCACGTGCTTTACGGGATAAACGCATTATGCATAGTGGCATGGTTAGCGGCGCCTTATGCAAAGGCCGTGCTTAGGGACATCTTTGCAAGCAGTGCTGCGACATCGGCGCTGGCAGAGGGCGTATATCAATCGCCAAAGATAGACCTCGCATTGATTGTTATCGCGGCGATGACAGTATATATGGCAATCCGGTCGCGGCGGTTCATACCGATTGCGGGATACGTGACCTGTCCTTTAATAGCTTTGCTCGCGGACCAGATTATCCAGACGGTCGCGGCGTCGATAAATTTCCGTAAGTTTGGTCGGCTGACATTGCCTCGGATGTCCGTTGGGCTGCAGAGATGGTTGATTGCCGGGTCGGTGGTGTTAGTGGGGGGGCTTGGGATATGGTGGGGGCTTAAATTCAAAAACGTATATATCGACCCGTGGCCGACGGAGACGAAACTGACGTCGGCGTTTATAAGGATGACTGCATCAGCGGCCAAACCATTCGACGCCTGCCGGTTCATAACAGACAATAAGATGCGCGGCAATATGTTCAACTACTGGACAGAAGGCGGTTTTATCGCGTGGGGTCAGACACCCGACCCGGACGGACACACTCCACTACAACTTTTTATGGACGGCAGGGCACAGGCGGCTTACAACTACGATGCTTACATACTCTGGTCGGAGATTATGTTCGGCGGTCCTGTTGTTCAGAAGGCCAGAATCAGAAATCAAAACCTTACGGCCGAAGATTATGTTCAAACGGGTGAATGGTTAGACCGCCGACTGAAACAGTTCAAGGTATGGGTGGTATTGATGCCGCGTAACCAGTTCGACACGCCATTTGTGAAGGGTCTTGAGCACAATTCGAGCTGGCGGCTGGTATATCTTGACGACGAGCAGAGATTATACGTTGATATATCGACACCCCGCGGACTTGAGATATTCAAAGGCATCGGTGACGGGAACACGATATATCCCGAGAAGTGCTATCGCAATATTATGATAGCGCACAACACGCTGGTATTCGACAGTTCTCCGGAACAGCTTACCAAGGGCTTACAGAGCGCGTTTGACGCATTTGAGGAAAGCCCGACGCGGACGCCCATGCAACTGATGCAGATATTTTATGAGCGTTATCCGCAGTTCAGGCCGCAAATTGATACGTTCTGGCAAAAGTGCTTAGATGATTTTCACGCGAACAAGCAGAAGTATCTTAATAGCGACGGGTATTATTTCAGGGCCGTGGGCGCGCTAGTGGCAATGAGTCAGCTACAGCCGGCCAATAAAGAGACGATTGAGTCCTACGCGAGGGAAAAGGCAGAGCTGCAAGGAATAATAGACCTGATGCAGTACAAAAGGTGGTAAAAGATTTCTGATTTTCGATTTATGATTGCTGATTTTAACCACCCGGCTTTGCTACGCTTCCCGGTTTCGTTAAAGAACCATGCCGAGGTAAACGCCGTGGCAGGGCAAACGGAAAAATAGAATTTAAGATTTGAGATTTAAGAGCAGCGTTTTTGCGGCGAATAAGGAAGTTATGGAACGGCAGATTTCGCTAAGCGTGTTTTTCCCGTGTTATAATGAACAGGATAACATTGGGCGGGTTGTTGGGCGGGCGACGGAGGTGTGCGAGGAACTTGGGGCGGATTTCGAGATAATCATTGTTAACGACGGCAGCGCGGATGAGACGGGCGTGAGGGCAAACGCAATCGCGGCGGGAGACAGCCGAGTCCGCGTAGTACATCATCCGCATAATATGGGATATGGGGCCGCATTACAGTCGGGAATCAGAGCGGCCAAAAAAGAGCTTGTTTTTTTTACCGACGGTGACGGGCAGTTCGATATTGGCGAGATAAAGCTGCTTTTGCCTTTGATAACACACAATGACATTGTATGCGGGTATCGGCTCGACCGTAAAGACCCGTTTACGCGGAAACTGAACGGGTGGATGTGGACGAGATTAGTAAATCTGTTGTTCGGGATGCGGATACGTGATATTGACTGCGCATTTAAGCTGTTTCGCGCGGAGATATTCGAGGGTATGACAATGTCAAGCGCCGGCGCGCTGATAAGCGCGGAGATACTGGCGCGTGCGACGCGGCGAGGGTACAGGATAGCAGAGGTTGGCGTTCATCACTATCCGCGAACGGCGGGCAAACAGACGGGGGCGAAGATGAAGGTTATCCTGCGGGCGTTTAAGGAATTGTTTAAGCTGTACAACAGGATACGGAAGGGGCAGTGACATATTTATGATTTATGATTTTGTCACAGAGGTCACAGAGAATTACACTTTTGGACTATAAATGGTCAGAGGCAAGAGAAAGACGAAGAAGAAAACGACGACGAATTTGTTTATATATGGTTCGCTGAGAGATCCGCAGATATTCGAGTCGGTGTGCGGGATGAGTTTCACGCGGAAGAACGCCAAGGCGGATGCGCATACATTGCTGGCTGAGCCGGCGTTTCTGGCGGGACACAAGAAGGTAAGCCCGGATAATGTGTATTTTTACGCGGTTGAGTCGTCGGGGGCGAAGATTGAGGGATTCGTGATTTACGATGTGCCGGCGGGAGCAATGGCGGAAATCGACCGGTATGAGGGGAAGCGATACGAAAGAGAGACGGTTCGGGTACATACGGCCCACGGACTTGTTTCGGCACAGGCGTATCTTGTGAGCCATGAAGCGATGAAGAAGCAGTTCGGGGACCGGTTCCATGTCAACCTGATACATGAGCTTTGGCTTCGCAAGAGGATAGACAATTTTCTTAAGAAGCGGACGAGGCCCGGGGACAAGAGCATCGACGCGGAGCTGGAGCGATTGGCGGAACGGGAGCTGTTGGCAACGACAGAGCGGGACCTGGTGATAACACATTACCGCACGGACGCGGTGAGCGATTATTTTCTTGAGCATGAGCTTAACCGTCCGAGGCCGAGCATCAGGCATTTGTATGGAGACCCGCAGGCGACGAAATTCATCAACAACTATCTTGCGCTTGTTGTTAAGCAGGTTCTTCTCAATCAACTCGACGATAGAATCCAGGCGAATTTTCGATTTGAGCTTGAGCATATGCGTTCATCGGAGCGGTATTTCAAGAGGTCTGTGAGTTTGCTGATAGCGTTGCAGATAATCAACAACAATATTTCCGCGGTTGAAATGGTAATGAAGCAGTGCCTCAAGACGATGCCATTTGAGAAATACGACCTGATAGATTACGTTAAATACGCAGTGAGGGCGGCGAGGAGCTTGTTTGACGCGAGGGTTGTGGAGACGCAGTTGAACTCGATACGGTCGAATTTTCAGCCGGGGCTTGTTCCGATGGGATGCGAGACGGAGCTGAGCAACGTCGGGGCGGCGGTTGTGGAGCCCAATGCGACGCCCGCCGAAAAAGAAGACCCGGCATACGATTGTTTTCGGTATTTTCATGATTTTCAGTTCGATGTTTTGTCGTGGAAGGTGGGTGGGTACATCGACGACAACAGCGGGTCAGCAGACAGGGCAAGACGTCAGGGCTTTTTGGAGCTTGCGCCCGGCCGGCTGAATGTTGCGCTTGAATTGTCGAGGCCCGCCACCGCGTGCCCGTGGCTGTTGAATCAACTGATAAATGAGATAACGGCATTTTACAATGTTAAACCACACAGTTTGCATTTGTCATTCCAGATGCGGAAGCGGCAAATCGGCAAACAGAAGGTGCTGCCGCTGGGGTTTGTGAAGTGTTTGCTGGTATTGGGCGGGGGGACAGAGGTAAGCAAGACGGGCCGGCTGTGGATTTCGCGGATGGGACACGACGAGATTACAAGCGGAGAAGAGTTTGTTTTCGCGAGGACAAGCCAGCGGCAGTGGTTCGTTGGTGCGGACTCGGACGGCAGAGGGGACAAAACGCCATCGTCGGCGACGACGCATACGCAGCAGTATAAGTTCATCCGGCTGGAACAGCGGGCGAATTATGAGCCGTTGATTATGTGCCTGAAGGGTTTGCAACTGGCGTATAACCCAGCAGATTACCTGACGGCGGAACAGTTGAAAAAGAGCGCAAAGCTGCGACGTGAATACGCGGAATTGAAGACGTGGGCGGCGAATCCCACGGAAATCAGCCCGAAGATAATAAGAGATTTTTTGCACACGGTCCGCGAAGGGCTGATGAACGAGGCACATCACAGTCCGTCGCACAAGCCGCATTATATTGAGTGGGCTATCGGCGCGATTGATATGCGGCTGCGGACGTTCAACGAACAGGCAACCGAGACCAAGCCGGGCTAAGTGGATTTGTGGGCGGCAAGTTTATTTTTCAGGCGGTCGATTGCAAATTGGGCCACAATGTCGTGGTCGAAGGATATATCGGAAGGCAGAGAGTTAATATCGAACCATTGCGCCAATTCGGCGTCGTCGCCCGCCTTTATACGGTCAAGGCCCTGATTGATAATTCCCATATAGACGACGGTGATTTGCCTGCCTCTTGGGTCGCGGCCTGGTTTGCCGAAGGTGTGCATTTGTTCGAGGCGGACTCCGGTAAGGCCCGTTTCTTCTTGTAATTCCCTGGCGACGGCGTCATCAAGCTCTTCGTCTATACCGATGAAGCCGCCTGGGAAAGCCCATTTGCCTTTGAAGGGTTCGTGGCCGCGTTTGATGAGCAGGAGTTTGATTGCGTCGGGGGTTACCGCGAAAACCACGGCATCGACAGTAACCATAGGTCTTGGCCAGTCGTAAACGTATTTTCCTTTCTTGTTCATTTTGGACAGCATAATTAATATTTGGAATTTAAGCAATTGCCGAAAGGGAGGTAAACGCATAAAATAAGCGTATGCACGACGTTGAAACAGTAATGAGGAATTTAATCGAGATATCGGAAGTTGCGCTGGCGGGGGGGTGGCGCGGATGGGTTGCGGTTCGCGCCGCGGGCAAAGACCAATTTTCAAAATCGGGATGGGAGAAGCTCTTAGCTTCGCCGGAAAAGCTGCTTGAGGGGGCACAGCAGACGCTGAAGAGCGAGGGGTTAAATAACGTTACGGTCAAGTACCTGGATATCGGGGGCAGGGGAGCCAAGGCGGTGATAAAGCGACGGCATCGCGGCAGGGGGATTCGGGGGATTTTCAGGTCGATGGGGGCTGCGCACGCGATACGGAATTTTATCGCGGCGGTCAAAATAAAACAATATGGTCTGCCGGTTGCGGCGCCATTGGCGGCGGTGTATCACAAGAGATTTTTGTTTTGCGACGAGAGCATATATATCAGTGAATACGTTGAGGGGACAAACCTGTACGAGTTTTTGAAGCGTATGCGGGCCCAGAGCGAGGAACGGTACTGGATAATGCGGGAGCTTTGCGGGAAAATGGCGGAGATATTCGCGGAGCTTCACAAAAATAATTTGTGGCACAGGGACGCCAAGGCGACTAATTTTGTCGTTAATCAGGACGGCGAGGGTGAGTATCGCGTTACGATTACCGATGTGGACGGGATTAAGCAGTATTTTTCCCACAGCGAAGACAGGCAAATGCAGGGACTGTGGCAATTGGCGGCGTCGGTGATGGGATTGGCGGGCATTACTCGGACGGATTATCTGCGGATGTTCGAGATATACTGCGATGAGGTGAGGATACCGACGGAGCAGCGAGGGAATATTTTCCGGCGACTTGCGCAGAAGGCGCAAGTGAGGTATCGTTTGAAGCAGAAAACGAGCGCATGAAATGACGGGTGAAGAGCCGAGACGGATTTTGATTATAAAGCCGAGCGCACTGGGGGATATAGTTCTTGCGCTGCCGGCGTTGTCGGCGATGAGGAGGAATTTTCCGCAGGCGAGGATATCGTGGCTAATCAGGCCTGAGTATGCGCCGCTATTGGAGGGCAATCAGAATTTAACGGAGATAATACCGTTCGACAGGAAGCTTTACGGCAGGTCGTGGTACGCCCCGCGGGCGTTGGGGCGGTTTTTGAGATTCATAGGCGGGCTGAGACGGGGGGGATTCGACACCGTTGTTGACCTACAGGGGCTTTTTAGGACGGCTGGATTAGGATGGCTGTCGGGGGCAAAGAGGCGGTTCGGGATGGCCAATGCCAGAGAGTTCGGCCCGCTTTTTTACACACACAAAGTTGAGCAAACTGAAGATTGTGTTCATCTTGTGGATTACTTTTTGAAAATCGTTGGGCAAATGGGGGCAACGGACTTAAAGGTCGAATTTGTGCTTCCGCGTGTAAAAGAAGCAGTCGATTCGATTGAGCGAATACTGGCGCAGAATAATGTGCCGATTGAGAAATACGTTGTATTTGTGCCGGGTTCAGCTCACAAAGACAAGTGCTGGCCGAGGGGACGGTTTGCCGAGCTGGCAGAGAGAATAGCTGAGAGATTCGGTTTGGCAATTGTGGCCTGCGGCAGCGCGGGCGAGGTGAATATTGTGAAGGAAATGAAGACGCTTTCTCGCACGCCGATTGTGGACCTTGCTGGAAAGACAACGCTGAAGGAACTTGTGGAGCTATTGAGGGAGGCGCGATTAGTCGTGAGCAACGATACGGGTCCGGGGCATATTGCGGCGGCACTGGGAACGCCGATGGTGATGATGTTTGGCTGGTCAAATCCCGCCAGGATAATGCCTTACGGCAGACCAGAATGTATGGCGGCGCGAGAGCCATACGGCAGAGGGACAGGGATAAAAAGCAAAGATCCGCGATACAGCATAAGTGAGATTACCGTAGATGAGGTATTTGAGAAGGTCTTTAAGCAAACGAAACAACGGTAGTTTAACTGCCCAATAGCTTTAGTGTCGTGGCGCAGCGTTCGCAGACATCGGGGTGCTGCGGATCGCTGCCGACGCTGGGCCAGTAGTTCCAGCACCGCTGGCACTTTTGATGAGCGCTCTTTTGGGCAATCACCTGAGTCGGGCCTTCGGCTTTTTCGAGTTTCACCTCGCTAATGATGCAAAGCGCAGCAAAAAATTTCAGGCCGAACTGCTCAATCGCAGTAGCGGTTTCATTATCGCAGCGAATGGTTACGCTGGATTCCTGATTGCTGCCGATGAGTTTATCACGACGCAACGGCTCAAGGGCGAGAAGAACAGCATCTCGCAGGGACATAAGCTTTTGCCATTTCGCTTCGCCTGCCTGCCAGTCGATAGCCGGGTCAACTTTGGACAGCATCGCGAGGTGCACGCTCTCGATGTTTTGAGATTTGTGCTGGATTGTGGCCCAGGTTTCCTCTGCGGTATGGACGAGGATGGGGGCGAACAACAGCGTGAGTGAGTCGAGGATTTTGTAGAGGGCGGTCTGACAGCTTCGGCGTGATAAGCTATCGGCGGGGTCGCAATACAGGCGGTCTTTGAGCAGGTCCATATAGATACTGCTCATCTCGACGCTGCAGAAATTGTAGAGCAGGGAGAAGGCGCGGTGATAGGCGAAGTCATCGAATTCTTTGGTAACACCGGCAATTAGCTTTTGGAGCTGCTGCATTGCCCATTTGTCGATTTCGAACATTTTGTCGTAAGCGACGGCGTTTTTCGCGGGGTCGAAGTCGTAGATGTTGCCGAGGAGATAACGGAGGGTGTTTCGGATTTTGCGGTAGGCGTCTTGGGTTTTGCCAATGAGTTCGTCGTTACATCGCATATCGTCCTGATAGTTGACGCTGGCGACCCAAAGGCGGAGGACGTCTGCACCGTATTTGGCGACCTCGTCCTGGGCGTTGACGTAGTTGCCGAGGGACTTGGATTGCTTCATACCCTTTTCATCGACGGTGAAGCCGTGGGTGAGGACGGCCTTGAAGGGCGCTTTGCCGATTGCGCCGAGCGCGGGGAGGAGCGACAACTGGAACCAGCCACGGTGCTGGTCGCTGCCTTCGAGGTAGAGGTCAACGGGGACGGGCCAGCCGGCTTTTAAGACGACGGAGTACCAACTACAGCCGGCTTCGAACCAGACGTCGAAGATGTTTTCTTCTTTTTTCAACTCGTTGAATGAGAAGCCGGGGGGCAGTTTGAAGTCGGAGCCGAGGATTTGCTCAGGGGAATCGGTGAACCAGCTATCGGAACCTTTTACGGCGATGTGTTTTGAAACCGCGAGGACCGATTCCTTTGTCAAAAGTGTTTCGCCCTGAGGATTGAAGAAGACGGGGATGGGCAGGCCCCAGCTTCTTTGCCTGCTGATGCACCAGTCGGGGCGAGATTCGAGCATACCTTCCATGCGTTTTTGGCCCCAGTCGGGGACCCAGCGGACGTTTTTTGTGGATTCGAGAGAGAGGTTGCGCAGGGTTTTGCCGAGGCCGGGGATTTCCTTATCGACGCTGACGAACCATTGTTCGGTTGCGCGGAAGATGACGGGAGTTTTGCTTCGCCAGCAGTGGGGATAACTATGGGTGATTTTCTGCTGTTTTACGAGCCAGCCGGCTTTATTGAGGTGGTCGATGATTTCCGGGTCAACCTTGAGGACGCTTTTGCCGCGTAGCCAGTCGGAGACGGTGTTGTCGTAAGAGCCATCGTCTTTAACGGGGGAATATACGGCGAGACCGTTGGCCTGACCTGACATATAGTCCTCTGCGCCGTGGCCGGGGGCGATGTGGACGAGGCCCGTGCCGTCTTCGGTTGTTACATATTCAGCGAGGATAACTTTGTAGGCGTCCTTATCGGTGGGGTTCTTTTCGACGAAGGGATGAGTATATCTCAGGCCCTCAAGTTTGGAGCCGAGAACTTTGTTTGGGCTGATTTTGTACTGACCTTCGTTTAATCCGGCAGCGGCGACGACAGCAGGGAGGCGGTCTGAGACGACTACGGAGACGAAACGTTTACCATTAAGCTGGTAGTCGAGTGTTACATATTCGAGACGCGGGTGCAGTGCGACAGCGAGATTGGCAGTGAGCGTCCAGGGGGTGGTCGTCCAAATCATAAAGCAAACTTTAGTGTTTTGGGCCTGCTCATTGTTTACTAGGCCGAGTTCGGTAAGCCGGGGGATGCTGTCTTTGGAAACAGGGAAATTGACGAAGATACTGGGTGAATCGATGTCTTTGTATTCGAGTTCGGCTTCTGCCAGCGCAGTTTCGCAGCCGACGGACCAGTGGATGGGTTTCAATTGTTTTTTGACGAGACCTTTGCCGACGAGTTCTGCGAAGACCTCAAGGATGCCGGCCTCATAGACGGGTTTGAAGGTCAGATACGGATGTTCGAAGTCGCCGAAGACGCCTAATTGCTGAAATTGCTGGCTCTGAAGCTTGACGTATTTGCTGGCGTATTTTTTGCAGAGCTGGCGGATTTCCGGTTTGCTTAACTGGCGGATTTTGTCGCCGAGTTCTGTAACGACCTTCGACTCGATGGGGAGGCCGTGGCAATCCCAGCCGGGGACGTAGGGTGCGTCGAAGCCGGTCATTGTTTTGTAGCGGACGACAAAATCCTTGAGGACCTTGTTAATGACGTGGCCCATGTGGATATCGCCGTTGGCATAGGGGGGGCCGTCATGGAGGATGTATAGGGGCGAACCTTTTCGGGCGGCCCTGATTTTGCCGTAGAAGTCGCGTTTTTGCCAGTCCTTGCGCATAATGGGTTCGCGCTGGACGAGGTTTGCCTTCATCGCAAAACTTGTTTGCGGCAGGTTCAGTGTTTGGCTGTAACTTTTCTTGTCGTCGGACATTTCAATATCTCAAGCATTAAAAGCAAGCATCCTAAACGTTAATAACCGCGCAGTCAACAGCGTTCAACAAGCAGCGTATAGCGGATAGCGGATAGTTTTGAGTGTTTAGTGTTGAGTTTTGAGTTATGGAGGTTGCTTCAGTCCGCTGGCGGAAGATGGGTGGGCGTCTTGTAATATGAGAGGGAGTTGTTTAAACTGTTTGTATGGGTAATGCGACAGGAACGAAGAGCAGTTATTGGCAAACCACGCAGGGACAGGGGATAATTCTGGCTGGAATTTTAATCGTGTCGGCTGTTCTTCTCCTGGCGAATCTGGGTAATCGAAACCTCTGGCAGGATGAGGCGCAGACGGCTCTTATCAGCAAGACGATACTGACGGAGGGTGTTCCTCGCGGTTATGATGGCAAAAATTATTTTTCACAGGAGGGCGGCGCGGAATACGGTAAAAACTACATCTGGCGTTGGCATACGTGGCTGCCATTTTACGTTCTGGCGGGGTTTTACGAGGTGTTCGGCGTAAGCACGGTTGTTTCACGGCTGCCATTTGCGTTTTTCGGCTTGGGGACAGTTTTGCTGCTGTATTATTACGCCAAGGCGGTTTGGCCGGGGACACGCGTCCCTGCGATAGCCGCGGTGCTGCTGGCGGTATCGGTTCCATTTCTGCTCTTGTGCAGGCAGTGCCGGTACTACAGTATGGCGATGTTTTTCACTTTGCTTTCGTTATACGCATACGTATTGCTTTTGCGGGGGAAAAAACATGCGTCGGTATTGCTGTTCGCCTCGACTACGCTGCTGTTTCACAGTCAGCACATCTATGTTGTGATATTTTTCCCGACGGTGTTCTTGCACGCCATTATTTTCCGTCGCGACCTGCTGAAAATTCTGACAGTCGTAACGGCCCTGACCATTTTAGTCAACGTTCCGTGGCTAATCTGGCTGGCGGGGGTGCATTATCCGGCCAAAACGATGAATCTATTTGAGCTGGCCGGCTCATTATCAATGGATTTGCTTTGCTATGTATTTCCCGCGTGGTTACCGGCGGTTGTGCTGCTTGCGTGCATTGTCAGGCGAGTCAGGACGGGACGTTTCTTTGCGGTAAGCTGGCAGGTATGGGAGAGATTATCGCTACCTGTTTTTTTCGTTGTATTCAATATACTCGTGGCTTCGGTTGCCGCTCCTTATCCATTTTTCCGATACCTTGCCCCTGCCATTCCTCTGCTGATTCTTCTGGCCGGAGTTGTTATTGATGCGGCGTGGGAGGCGCATTTGCTGGTTGCCGCGGCATCGGCAGTAATATTGGTCGCGACGAGCCAGATGAAGGACTATCTTTACGAAATCACGCACGATTATAAGGGACCGGAAAAGGGTATCGCGAAGTATCTCAATGAGCATGGCTCGCCAGACGATATTGTCGCCGTCACATACGGAGATATGGGGCTTAAGTTCTATACCAAAATGAGAGTGGTAGGGGGGCTTACGGGCGAAGACCTTGAGCCGACAAAAAACGCCCGCTGGGTCATATTGCGTCAATATATCATCTCTGAAAGAGACGAGGCAGTGACGCAGTATCTGAAAAACAATATTCGGTTGGAAAATTTCCGCAAGATAGTTATTGATTATCCGGACATGGCGTATGAAAACAGAGAGAATCCGGACGGCCATACTTTCCGAATCGACACTAACGAGCACAAGGTCGTTATTTACGAAAGGATGAACTGATGCGTCAGGCGAAAAAGCCGGCCATTGACGAGGAGCAGGGTGTCGCTGTCTCATCCCGCATTTGGCCCTGGGTCGCGATTATCGTGGTGATAATCGCCGCGGCTGTTATTCGAGGCCGGTTGCTTTCTGTACCTTTCGAGCGAGATGAGGGCGAATACGCCTACATAGCACAACAGATATTAAAGGGTGTGCCGCCTTATGTTTCGGCGTACAGTATGAAACTGCCGGGAATCTATGTTGTGTATGCCCTGATAATGACCTTGTTTGGACAGACACACACGGGTATTCACCTCGGTCTTCTAATCTTCAACGCCGCGACGATATTTGTGGTGTTTTTGCTTGCCCAAAAATTATTCGGGTCGATTGCCGCGGTTGCCGCCGGCGGCGCTTATTCCATCCTATCGATGACAGCCCAGGTGACAGGACTTTGGGCAAACGCGGAGCATTTTGTTGTTCTGCCCGCACTTGTGGGCCTATTACTAATTTGTAACAGTAACGGCAAAATAGGATATGTTCGATTGCTGATTGCAGGACTGCTTTTCGGTCTTGCGTTTATTATCAAGCAGCACGGGATATTCTTCCCTATGTTCGGCGCATTGTATCTGCTTTATTCCGGTTTGCGTAATAAACCCATCAAATGGACAAAAGTCATTGTTGCTCAGGTTGTCTTTGCCGCGGGCGCCGTTACTCCTTTCGTCCTTGTCTGTTTTTTCTTCTGGCGCAACGGTACGTTTGACAAGTTCTGGTTCTGGACGTTCACTTACGCCCGTGGGTATGCGACGGTCGTTCCTCTGGATCGCGTCTGGGAGCTTTTCGCATGGCCGGCGGAGAACATAATCGAGGAAAGTTTTCCAATATGGGTTCTTTCTATTTTTGGCTTTTTCGCCGTTACTGTTATTAAGCGATACCGTCGATGGGCGGTATTGACCGCCGGATTTTTTGTTTTTTCATTTTTGGCCGTTTGTCCGGGTTTTTACTTCCGCGGGCATTATTTCATTTTCCTTCTGCCCGCGGCGGCAATTTTGGCCGGAGCGGGACTTGCAGCCATCGATATTTTTTTTCAAAGGATAATGCCCGTTATATTGCGAGTTTTTATAATCGGCGCGATTGGTTTGGGTGCTGCCGGTTACTCACTATATCAACAGCGGGAGTATTTATTTGAGCTTTCGCCGGAAGATGTTTGCCGGAAGGTTTATGACGCCAACCCGTTTCCTGAATCGTTGCGGATAGCGGAATTTGTCCGGGCTAATTCGCGTCCCGATGCCACAATAGCTGTTATCGGCTCCGAACCGCAAATCTGCTTCTATTCCGGCAGACGTTCGGCTACCAAATATATTTATACTTATCCGCTTATGGAGCTACAGCCGTCTGCTATGCAGATGCAGGAAGAAATGATTGCTCAAATTGAGACCGCCAACCCTGAATTTGTGATTTTTGTAGATATTCCCATGTCATGGCTGGTAAGACCAAATTCCGTTAAAAAGATATTCGAGTGGTGTCCTCCATATTTGTCCGCACGGTACGAGGTGGTCGGTATCGCCGACGTTGTTGCTAATAGGCCAACTATCTGGCGGTGGAACAATCAAGCAGCCAATTATAAGCCCGTATCGTCCTCGGTTGTTGTTTTAAAGAGACGACAATGATACCAGAAGCGGTTTTACGCTACCGCGTATAAAGTAAAACCATTATAATGTCCTTATGTTCGCGGATAAAAAAGTTGTTGTCGTGATGCCGGCGTATAACGCCGAGAAGACCATTCGTAAGACCTACGATGAGGTGATGGCGCAGGCAATCGTTGACCTTGTCGTTATCGTCGATGACGCCAGCAGTGACGGGACGGTCGCGGTAGCGTCAAAACTGCCTCATACTGTCGTTCATACACATCCGCAAAATTGCGGGTATGGTGCTAATCAGAAGACCTGCTATAAACTCGCCCTCGAACATGGCGCCGACATCGTAATAATGGTGCATCCCGATTACCAGTACACGCCTTTGCTGATACCGGCGATGGCCTCTATGATAGCCAACGAGCTTTACCACTGTGTTCTCGGCTCGCGAATCCTCGGCGGCTGCGCCCTGGCGGGCAATATGCCTTTTTATAAATACGTCTCAAACCGATTCCTTACGCTGGCTGAAAATATTCTTACGGGGGCGAAGCTATCTGAGTATCACACCGGCTACCGCGCATTCTCCAGACAATTGCTGGAGCGGCTGCCTCTGGACAGCAATTCCGACGATTTTATTTTTGACAACCAGATGCTCGCCCAGATACTGTGGTTTGGGTACACGATAGCCGAGGTAAGCTGCCCGACGAAATACTTCCCGGAGGCGTCGTCGATTAACTTCGTGCGCAGCACCAAATACGGTTTGGGTTGTTTGTGGACGGGTCTGATTTTCCGCCTGGCGAAAATGAACCTAATAAAATCATCACTGTTTCCCAATAGCCGATGCGCAAAACCACCCGCAAATCCCGTGCGCCCTGGGTAATTGGCTCGGCCCTGGCGGTAATCACCCTCGCTGTCTTCTGCCCAGTTGGAACTTTTGACTTCATCACTTACGACGACTATTCTTACGTTACCGCGAATCTGCAGGTCAAAGCCGGGCTTAGTTTAAAAACCCTTTTCTGGGCGTTCACCGCTTTTCACGCCTGCAACTGGCATCCGCTGACGTGGCTTTCGCTGATGTTTGATTGCCAGCTTTTCGGCGTCAACCCTCATTTACTTCATCTGACGAATCTGCTGCTCCACACGGCCAATACGGTCTTGCTGTTTGTCCTTTTGTTGAGAATGACGAAGACCTTATGGCCCAGCGCGTTTGTCGCAGCTGCGTTCGCGATTCACCCGCTTCATATTCAATCTGTGGCCTGGGTAGCGGAACGCAAAGACGTGCTGAGTACTTTATTCTGGCTGCTAACAATGTTGTTTTATGTGAGATATACCGAGCGTTCTTCCATACGCCGTTACTTATTTGCGATTTTTGCTTTTACACTTGGTCTTATGGCCAAGCCGATGCTTGTTACGCTGCCGGTTGTGCTGCTACTGCTCGATTACTGGCCGCTTAAACGTAAGGATTCTCTTAGCAAATTGCTTTTGGAGAAAATCCCGTTTGTTTTTCTTGCCGGGGTATCGAGCGTAATCACGGTCATAGCCCAGCAGCAAAGTGGGGCGGTAAGGGACATAGTCAAATTTCCTTTCGACATTCGAGTCATAAACGCCCTTGTCTCATACGTTCAATATATTATAAAAATGTTTTGGCCCGTTAATTTGTCAATATTTTATCCTCACCTCGGCCGGTCGCTTCACTTCTCTGATGCGATAGTCCCCACGCTGCTGCTTGTTGCGGTAACGGTTTTGGCGGTCCGTTTTGCCCGAACGCGAGGATATCTATTCGTCGGCTGGATGTGGTATATCTGCACGCTCATACCCGTAATAGGGTTGGTTCAGGTCGGCGACCAGGCAATGGCGGACCGCTACACATATATACCGCTCATCGGATTATTTATCATCATTGCATGGGGATTGCCTGAACTGCTGGCTCGATATGCCTTTCGCAAGAGCGTTCTTTCTATCGCGGCGGCGGTTGTCCTTTTGGCTATGACTGTCTCGACGTGTCTGCAATTACGCTACTGGCAAAACAGCGTAACCATTCTCGGACGAGCTGTTGAGGTCAACCCGAATGACCGTTTTGCGCAGGCGAATCTGGGCGTTGCCTTCCTTCGCAAAAACTCGTATGACGACGCGATTGTTCATTTTGAAAAGGCGTTGCAAATCGACCCCTGTGATGCTATGTCACAACTAAATATCGGTGTTGCGCTTTTCCGCAAGGACAAAATCGACCTTGCGGTAAGTCATTTTGAAAAGGCGGCGGCAATCGACCCTTGTGATGTTCCGACACGCCTGAATCTTGTGACCGCACTGGCAAAACAAGGTAAAACGCAACAGGCGATAGAGCAATGTGACGAGATTCTTCGAATGGCCCCGGGGAGAACTGAGGCGATTGAGTTAAAACAGCAGATTCTTCAGCAGCGGCAACAGCAATGATAAAAACAATCCTGCTTGACAGTTACCCCGTCTGCAAATAGAGTTTTCTCTGATGTCCAGAAACCTTTATATAATCGATGGGCACGCACATATTTACGCTGCGTATTTCGCACCTATGCGTCAGCGGCTGACCAGCCCATCGGGTGAACCCACTAAGGCGACATATATTTTCACTTCTGCCATTCTTGGCCTGATGAAAAATAAAAAGCCCGATATGCTCGTTGTGGCTATGGACAGCAAGGGGCCGACGTTCAGAAATAAAATGTATTCCGATTACAAGGTGCATCGGCCTCCTATGCCCGACGATATGCCCGTGCAGATAAATCGCATCGAGCAGATTCTTTCTGCGATGAATATCCCTATGCTGCGAATCGACGGCTTTGAGGCGGACGATATAATCGGCACCATTGCCAAAAAGGCATCGAAAGAGGAAATTGACGTTTATATATGCACAAAGGACAAGGATATCCTCCAGCTTATTGATGAGCACGTTTTTGGATATGATATCAAGACGGGCGAGGTAACCGACGAGGCGTGGGTTAAGGCGGAGATGAAAATTTCGCCCGCCCAGTTTATTGATGTTTTGGCTCTTCAGGGCGATGCTTCTGATAATGTCCCCGGCGTCGCGGACGTAGGTCCCAAGACGGCGTTGGAGTGGGTACAAAAATACGGCTCGGTCGATAACCTGCTGGCGCACGCGGACGAAATCACAGGTAAACGCGGCGATAATCTTCGCAAATCGAAAGAAATTATTCATCTCAGCAAACGCCTGGTAACGATTGACTGTGATGTTCCCGTGAAGATTGATTACGAGGCGTTTGCGGTAAAGCCGGCTGATGAGGCGCGTTTGACGCAGATATTCAACGAGCTTGGTTTTGCCCGGATGCTGACACAAATGGGGCTTGTTTCATCCGAACAACAAGTTCAAACACAGCAGCCGCAAACAGCGCCGGCCGGGGGGCCTGTTTCGGCGGCGACAGCGGAACATAACTATCAACTTATCGATACGCCCGAAAAATTCGAGACGTTTTTCGGAGAGCTGAAGAAGCAGAAATCATTTGCCGTTGATACAGAGACAACTTCTATTGTGCCAATGCGGGCGGATTTGGTGGGGATAAGTTTTTCGTGGCAGGTGAAGACCGGGTTTTATATCCCTGTTCGTGCGCCGATGGGGGCAAAACGCCTGCCTTTAGCGATGGTTCGGGAGAAACTCGCGCCGATATTCGCCGACAAGGCGATTAAAAAAATCGGGCAGAACATCAAATACGATATGCTGGTTTTGCGAAACGCTGGATTACCTCTTGCTGGTGTGTATTTCGATACGATGGTCGCGTCGTATTGTCTCGACCCGCTGCGAAACAGTCATTCACTTGACAATATGGCCCTGGACTTCCTTGGGCTTACGAGCATCCCGATATCTGCACTCATCGGCAAGGGGAAAAATCAGCTCAGTTTTGATATGGTCGATACGGGGGCGGCCTGCGAGTATTCCGCGGAGGATTCGGACCTGACGTGGCGGCTGTATCAGTATTTCACGACGCAGTTAGAAAGGCGGTCTCAGATACAGCCATTATTTTATGATGTTGAGATGCCATTAGTAACAGTTCTCGCGGAGATGGAATACAACGGCGTATCACTCGATACCGAGATACTTTCGGATATGTCGGAGGACATAACGGCGTCGATTAACCGGCTGGTTGATGAGATTTACCAGGCGGCTGGCGCGCCGTTTAATATCGATTCACCCAAGCAGCTTGCCGAGGTTCTTTTTGGCCGGCTGGGATTAAAATCCGTTCGTTCCGGCAAAACAGGCCAAAGCACCGACGCCGCAGTTCTGGAGGAGCTTGCCGAGGAACACCCAATCATCAATCTGATTCTCGAATACCGCACGCTCAGCAAGCTCAAAAATACATACGTTGACAAGCTTGGCTATCTTGTGAATCGGCGCACGGGTCGGGTACACGCGTCGTTCAATCAGACGGTAACCGCGACGGGCCGATTAAGCTCATCAGACCCTAATTTGCAGAATATCCCCATCCGCACGCCTTTAGGCGCCAAAATACGTTCAGCGTTTGTTCCCAAAAACAAGACCGATTGTATCCTCAGCGCGGATTACTCACAGATAGAGCTTCGCCTGCTGGCGCAATTTTCAGGAGATAAGGCGCTGTGTGAGGCCTTTGCCGCGGATATGGATATTCACTGTTTTGTCGCCTCGCAGATTTTTAATGTTCCTATCGGAAAAGTTACGCCTGAGATGCGCTCGCGTTGCAAGGCGGTAAACTTCGGGATAATTTACGGGCAGGGCGCTCTCGGTCTGGCACACGGAACGGGACTGACCTTACAGGAGGCGAAAAAGTTCATCGACGATTATTTCGCCAGGTATAGTTCCATCCGGCAGTTTATGGATAGTGTTGTCGAGGAGGCGACGAAAAACGGCTACGTCGAGACGATTCTGCACCGTCGGCGAAGGATTTTGAATCTTGAAAGCGGCAACCCGGGCAAGCGTGCGCAGGCGAGGCGGTTAGCCGTAAATACGGTCATCCAGGGTTCCGCGGCTGATTTGATTAAGGTCGCTATGGTCAATATACAGCGGAAAATCGAAGCGGAAAACCTGCCCGTTAAAATGATTTTGCAGGTCCACGATGAGCTGGTTTTTGAATTGCCGACCGCGGAGGCGGAGCGGCATTCAAAGTGGATTGCCGAAGAAATGACCGGCGCTATTAAGCTGGACGTTCCTTTGAAAGTTGATGTTACTTTCGGCCCAAGCTGGCTCGCGGAGAAATGATTATGGCAAAATTGACACTTATGCGACGGTTAATAAAGCTGATTCATCCCGAAGGGATACCGTGGCCCGGGTCGGTGTTTTATAACGCGCTTAGCTCGTCGGCGATATTTACGAAGCACTACGAGCTTGCGGCCGAAGATATATTGAGCCATTGTTCGCAGGGGACGCTGCTTGATATCGGCACAGGTCCCGCCCGGCTGCTGTTAAAGCTGCATCAACAATCCCCGGGTATGCGCCTGGTGGGAATTGACTCGTCTGCCGCAATGGTAACCCAGGCGAAACAGAACGTCGCTCAAGCAGGCCTGTCGGAATTCATCGAAGTTAAAGAGGGCAGCGCAAGCAGTATCCCGTTTCCTGACCAGTCCTTCGATATTGTCGTAAGCACCGTTTCGATGCACCACTGGAAGCAGCCCGAGGCCTGCCTCAATGAGATTTATCGCGTCCTGAAAGACAACAGTTTCGCACTTATATACGACCTTGTGAGCGATACGCCCGAAAGCACTTTGAGCGAGATAAAACGAGAATTTGGCCGGCTGAAAGCGACGATGTTCTGGCTCCACAGTTTGGAAGAACCGTTTTATACCCGCCATAATTTTGAGGCAATCGCCCAATCGTCGCTTTTCGGGAAAGGCCAGACTCAATTATTCGGCCTGTTCTGCTGTTTGATACTGAAAAAGTAATTCGTTTTGTTGACGTGGAATCCGCCAAGCCCTAAAATCCAAGTGTCAGTGAAGCGTGAGCAGAACTTTTTATACAGCCCGGCAGGAAAAAACAAGATGATAACGATAAACGAGAATTTTTTGAAATTGCAGACGGGATATTTGTTCCCGGAAATCGGCAAACGCAGACGCGCGTTCCAGCAGGCACATCCGGACGCCAAAATAATCAGTATGGGTATCGGCGACGTTACGCAACCGGTGGCGCCGGCGGTGATAGAGGCAATGCACAAGGCCGTCGATGAGATGGGCAAAAAAGAGACGTTTCGCGGCTACGACGACGGCGGCATTGGTTACGCTTTTCTCAGGGAAGCAATCGCCAAAAACGATTATAAATCACGGGGCATCAGTATTGACCTCGACGAGATTTTCATCAGCGACGGCGCAAAATCGGACACCGCCAACATACAGGAGCTATTCGGCCTCGATAACATAATAGCCGTCGCGGACCCCGTCTATCCGGTTTACGTTGATACCAACGTAATGGCGGGGCGGACGGGGGCGGTCGCGGGGCAGGGCACATATTTAAAAATCGTCTATATGCCCGCTACTGCCGACAATAATTTTGTCCCTGAGCTGCCGAAGGAAAAGGCGGATATGATTTACCTGTGCTTTCCGAATAACCCGACCGGCGCGGTGGCGACTAAAGAGCAGTTAAAAAAATGGGTCGATTACGCGAAGGAAAATAAGTCCATAATTTTGTTCGATGCCGCATACGAGGCGTATATCAGCGATTCGCAGATACCGCGCTCGATATATGAAATAGATGGCGCAAAAAATGTCGCAATTGAGTTCAGGAGTTTTTCGAAGACCGCGGGGTTCACGGGGCTTCGCTGCGCTTTTTCCGTTGTGCCGAAAGAGCTTAGGGCATTCACCAGGGCAGGTCAAAGCGTAGCTCTCAATCCGCTGTGGAACAGGCGTTACTGCACCAAGTTCAACGGCGTATCGTATGTTACGCAGGTCGCGGCTGCCGCGGTATATTCCGACGAAGGCAAAAAGCAGATTCGCAAAACGATTGATATTTACATGAGCAACGCGAAGGTAATCCGCGAGTCGCTCACGAGACTTGGCTATCAGGTTTATGGCGGGATTAACGCGCCGTATATCTGGTTGAAAACGCCTGAGGGCGTCGGTTCGTGGCAATTCTTCGATTTGCTTCTCAACAAGGCACACGTTGTAACGACCCCCGGTGCGGGATTCGGGCCGGCAGGGGAGGGTTACGTGCGGCTGACGGCGTTCGGAAACCCGCCTGATGTTGTCGAGGCGCTTGGGCGAATCAAGGCCATAGGCAAATGAGCGGGACTATCGCATACATCGGTTTGGGCAGCAATCTCGGCGACAGGAAAAACTATATCGATAAGGCCCTGGAATTGCTGCGTGAAACGCCGGATGTTACGGTCGAGCGGGTTTCAGCTATTGTCGAGACCAAACCATTGAGCGATGCCAGCCAGCCGATGTATCTTAACTGCGCCGCTGAAATAAAGACGTCGCTGTCGGCTGAAAAACTTTTTCATCACCTCGTTCTCATAGAGAACACCCTCGGCCGCAAAAGAGATGGAAAATGGGCGTCAAGAACCATAGATTTGGATTTGCTGCTGTTCGGCGACGAAGTAATAAAGAGCGATACGCTTATCGTTCCCCATTCGCAGATGCATCTGCGTTCGTTTGTGCTGACGGGTCTGCGCCAGTTGAATCCGAAGCTGGAGCATCCCGTTCTTAATGAGACAGTTGATACGCTTGCTGGCCGGCTGAATGGCGGCGATTTTGCTCTCAGGCCTGATAGACGGCAGCTTATCAGTATCGCGGGCAATATCGGCGCGGGCAAAACCACGCTGGCAAAAATACTTGCCGATGCTTTTAAGTGTCCCGCAATCTTCGAGGCATACGATACCAATCCGTTTTTGGCCAAAGTTTACGCCGGCAATCACGACCTTGCCCTCGACAGCCAGTTGTATTTCCTTTTTACGCGGTTCGAACAGTTGAATCCGGCGTTGCTCGAAAAAGGAAAGACCGTTGTTACCGATTACCTTTTTCAAAAGGAGCAGATATACGCGAAATTGCTTTTGAACGCCAAGCAATTGGCGTTGTATCAGAAATTTTATTCAATTGTGTCGCCCGCGGTTACCGAGCCGGTATTAGTGATACACCTGCAAAACCCGCTCCAGCAGTGCCTTGAGCGGATTCACAAGCGAAACAGGCCTTACGAGCAGCGAATCGAAAGCGGTTTTCTTGAGGCCGTCGGCGCCGGTTACGAACAGGGTTTACGCGACTGGAAGATTTGCCCGGTTATCCGGCTGTCTAATTTCGACTGCTTCGACAAAAAGACGATTGATTCGCTCGTCAGGCAGTTGAAATATTACCTTGTGTGCGGATAATAGGTTTGAAATGAAAGTCATAAAAACCATTAAATCACTCAGGACATTCGTTAGTGCCGCCCGCAACGCGGCCAGAACAATCGGCCTTATCCCCACGATGGGCGCGCTGCATCGGGGACATATATCACTTATCGAACGTTCCGGCAAACACGGCGACTTCGTCGTGGTCAGTATCTTTGTCAACCCGACACAGTTCGGCCCCAAAGAGGACCTCGCGAAATACCCAAGGCCCCTGCGGAAGGACTTGCGAATCTGCGAAGACCACGGCGTTGACGTGGTATTTGTCCCCGACGCAGAGGAAATGTACCGGGAAGAAGAGCTAACCTGGGTCAGCGTGGATAAAATTTCGGAGCCGTTGTGCGGTTGTTTTCGGCCGGGGCATTTTCGAGGAGTCGCCACCGTCTGCGCAAAGCTTTTCAATATCGTGCAGCCCGATATCGCGTATTTTGGCCAAAAGGATGCCCAGCAGCTTGCCGTGATAAAGCAAATGGTCGCCGACCTTAATTTTCCTCTCAAAGTCATTAGCTGCCCGACGGTCCGCGACGCCGATGGCCTTGCGCTTAGCAGCAGAAACCGATATTTGTCGCCCCAGCAGAGAAAAGACGCGACCTGCATACACCGCTCGCTCAGGACCGCCCGCGAAATGATTGAGGCGGGCCGGACAAATCCTAAAACAATCGTCGCTAAAATTCGTAAGATAATTACCGCCGCAGAATCGCTCAGCAGCATCGATTACATAAGCATAGTTGACACCGATACCCTTCAGGACGTCAGTCGTATCACAGGAAAGGTGCTGATTGCCATTGCGGCACGGTTCGGCTCGACCCGGCTGATTGACAACCTGACAGTGGACTGCCGGGCAAGATGATGTATAATACTTGTTTTTAATTTTATAAGAAGGCAGGCAAATAACAATGCTTCTAAAGATGTTAAAATCGAAACTGCACAGGGCGCGCGTGACCGATACCCGGCTTCACTACCCCGGCAGTATCCTCATCGACTCGGCCCTGATGAAAGCCGCAGGAATCTTACCTTACGAAGGCGTCCTCATCGCTGACCTGACCAACGGCAGCAGGGTTGAGACATACGCAGTGCCGGCGCCGGCAAACTCGGGTCAGATAATCGTCCTCGGAGCCGCGGCAAAACTGATGAAGAAAAACGATGTAGTCATAATTTTCAGTTTCGCTTATTGCACGCCGGCGGAGGCGAAAAAACTTAAACCAAAGGTCATACTGCTTGACGAACACAACAAAAAACGAAAAGCAATCAAGCAATAAATCGGAAATTCCATAGATGCTCCGGGAACTATTCAGAATACCTTTTACGTCGTTGACGGTTAAGGGCTATGGCCTGATGCTGGTCATTGGTTTCCTGCTGGCTATGCACGTCATCAGGCGTCTCAGCAGAAATATCACGCCCGACCCGCAGATGATTACCAATGTCTCGCTGTATTCCCTTGTCGCGGGTGTAGTCGGCGCTCGCGTATTTTATATCCTGCATCACTTCGACAATTTCAAATATAACATAGCGAGCGTCTTTGCCATTTGGGAAGGGGGGCTTGAGCTTCTGGGAGGCGTTCTTGCCGCTATCGCTGTAATTATCCTTTACCTTCGCTACCACAAGCTGCCCGCACGCCAATATCTCGACATCCTCGCAATCGGGCTTATGCTTGCCCTGTGTTTTGGCAGGATGGGCTGTTTTCTCAATGGCTGCTGTTTCGGCAAACCATGCGATTTGCCCTGGGCGGTCAGATTCCCTTATGGCTCGTTTGCCTACACAAGTCAGGTCGAACCAAACCCGTCCCGGAATCGCCTCTCGCCCCAACTGCAACTGCCGGATGACTTCTTTAATTCCGGGATACTTAAACCTTACGACGAGTTGACCCCACAGCAAAAAGAAATGGTTACAACAGGCCCTTATCGTTGTTTGGCAGTCCATCCGACGGAATTGTATTCATCCGCAGACGCGGCTGTTATCGCGGGGCTGTTATACCTGTTCTGGAGAAGGGCGCAAAACGCTCAAAAAACCGAAAACTTCCTCAAACCCCTCACAAAACCGGGCGGCACCTCCGCCCTTATGTTCATCCTTTACGGCTGTGTCCGCTTTTTTGAAGAGTTTCTCCGTGACGATAACCCATTAGAATACGGCCGGTGGATAATTTACAAGGGCGGCACCATCTCCCAGAACCTGTCCATTTATATGGTGATTTTCGGTGTTGTCATGATGCTCATCTTCCAGAAGCTTCCTGCCGATAAACAATC